>JACQZL010000099.1 GCA_016213865.1 Candidatus Rifleibacteriota bacterium | reverse complement strand
GCTTCGTCCTGACCGATGACGCGCTTTCGCAGGCCGTCCGCGAGGTTCAGCAGGCGCTCGTTCTCCTGGATTGGCTTGGCCTCGGCCGTGGACCCCAGAAGCGGGATTTGCCGATCCGTTCGCTGCTCGTCGAACTGGATGGTCACTTCCTTGATGTCGAGGCCGGGGTTGACCTTGATGCAGAGCGCGTAGAGCTCCTGCTCGATGATCTCGCCCAGGAGCGGGTACTCGTCGCTGCCGAAGACGGCCGGGGCGATCTCGTCGAGGTAGTTGACGACGGCCGCGTTGATGATGAGGCGTTTGTAGCTCTTCTTGTCCGTGATGCGGACGTTCTGGAAGAGGTCCTTGCGTTGCTGGGTGGTGAAGCACCGGATCGCAACGAAGCGATCCAGGGACTCGCAGAACTTCATTTTGATGCCCGAAGAACCGTCCATCGTCAGCTCGCAGAACAGAGGTCGTCACGGACCGGGGGGCCCGTCCGTCCCCACGAATATACCTCAGGAGGGCGCATCAATCCAGCAAAGAGGACGAGGGGGGCGGAGCCCACGAAACGCCCGCCGCTCCGGCGTGCTCTGAGGCTCCCCGGAGAAGGCCGCCTCGCTACCGATAGAGACGGGCGTCTTCCTCTCTGCCGGCGTGAGCCGGCCCTGGTTTCGACGGGCGTCGGACGCCATGACGGGAGGCCGACGACTTTACGCTCCGCTTGCGAGGGGACGGGCTCGCGCGGGTGCGCCCGCGTTCCTGTCTTTGGGCGCTGGCGAGCTCGGAAGCCGTGCGCTTCGCCGTGGGAGCGAGGCTCGACGCACCCGGCGCTTCCGCGAGCCCGGCAGACGTTGCAGGGACCTGACTCTCCGCGCTGCGCGCGGCTCCGGCCGTCGAGACCGCCGAGGACGGCGCGGCCCCCGTGGGGCGTTCGTCAGCTAGCGGAGGTGTCGCCTTGGCAAAGGCCATTCCGGGCCTCCCCCACCCCTGCCCTCCCCCGCCGAGGAAGGGTGGGGAGGTGGTCAGCCCCGCAGTCGGTGTTCGCGGCTTCGGCCCGAGGTGCCCTGCGTTCTCGCCGAAGCAGCCGTACAGGAGTTGCGCGTCGTGACGTGCGAAGAAGGTAGCTGCCTCGCCCTGCCAGCGCCCCAGGAGGGTCTCGAGCCTGGGCCAGGAATCCAGGCGCTCTGACAGGTCGGGGGTCTCCAACTGGAGCTCCAGCGCCTTGAGAGTGGCCTTCCAAAAGGGGGCCGACGGATACATCGAGTGCAGAACGTGCAGCAACGCGAGCGTAACCTGCAGGGGCTTGGCCTGCGAAAGGTCTGTCACGAGCAGGAAAGCACCGAGGCACCGCTCGTCGTGATAGGGCCCGTCGGTCGGCGTGAAGGCCGTGGGGAGGAACCGCACTCCGGCCACGCCCAGCTCGTTCAAACGCGCGCACAGCGCCCTCGGATCGTGCAGCCAGGGAGCACCGAGCTGCCGGAAGGGCTGCGCTGTCCCCAGCCCGACGCTGAGATCTCTCTCGGCAAGGCCAAGCAATTCGAGCGCGGGATAGAGTTGAGCCGTTTCCCAGGTCGGGATGTTCGGGGACGGCGGCACCCAGGGCAACCCTGTGTCGCCGAAGAGCATCTCCCGCTTCCAGCCTCGCATGGGAACCACGTACAACTCGGCTCCGAGGTGGTCCTCCTCGTTGAAGAGCCGAGCCAGTTCGCCGATCGTCAGTCCGTGCAGGAGCGGTAGAGGGAAGATGCTCGTGAAGCTCCGACTACGCCCCATCGGTAAAGGGCCGGCGGCTCTCTCACCGCCCAGGGGGTTGGGACGATCGAGCACGAAGATCGGGAGGTGATGGCTGGCCGCGGCCGCCATGGTGAGATAGAGCGACGAAATGTACGTGTAGAAGCGCGTGCCCACGTCCTGGAGATCGACAATGATGCAATCGGCGTTCGAGAGCATCGACCAGGTCGGAGATCGGGTCTGTCCGTACAAACTGTGGACCGGCCGCCCGGCATAGGTCGTCGCGGCCACGAGCTTACCTCCAGGAAGGTCGCCAATCAGCCCGTGCTCGGGTGCCAAGATCGAAACGACATCGAACTCCTTCCTTCGAATCAGCGCATCCAGGGTCGTCTCTCCCTGCGAGGTCACGCCCGCAGCGTGCGTGAGCACCGCCAGCCGCTTCCCGGCCACCCGCCGGACCCACGTGACCTCTGTGAGGAAGGCGTCAGCTCCAAACAGAACGGCGGGCGGCCGCGCGACGCGCGACATCAAGGCGGCACCGGGGACGGCGGGCGCGGCCACCGGAGCTTCACGCGGTCGCTGGGCCAAGGCCCCCGACGACTCGACGGGTGAGGCTGCCGTCGAAGCAGTCACGGCCGCCGCGGAGGGCAGCACCGGGAAGCCGGCACCTCGTGCCTGCGCGTCAGTCGCAAGGCCTGTACGAGCCGCCGCCTCGGGTTTCGGGCCTTCCTCGTGTTGAGGCCGACGGGCCAGGGTCTCGCCAGCCGGTGCCAGTCCGTCTCGCTTCGGCAGGGCGGAGCCGCCTGCGGTGCGCGCCGGCCAGTGGTAGACGCTGCCCACGCCAATGGGTACGTCCAGGCCAGGACGCGACGTCGCGCCGCCCTCCGCGGGCGGGCCGACGCCGCCCTCGCGGCAGGCCACGGCCAAGAGAGCGACGGCGCACGCGGTGGCCACGAGACCCCAAGCTGCGTGCCTGTGCCCGTGCCGTGGAGAGTTCTGCGTCATCGTCGGCCCAGAGTGATTCACGTTCTCCGTCCATGATAGCGTCTCGCGGCCGATTCGACCTTACCGGCCGGCGGATGGGGTGCGTGCGAGGTTCACGGGTGAGAGCGCAGTTCGCCCACTGCGGTCTCGCGGCTCCCCGGATCCTGCGTTCGCTCCCCCGGATGGACCCAATCCTTGCAGTTCGGTCCGAGGGCAGCTACGATAGTCTGCGGCGCATCACCCCCGGGGACCAGGGAAGCGGCAACCAGTCATAGCGGCCCACCGCGGCGGAAGGGGCGTGAGATGGACGGCTACGTTTTCATCAGCTATAGCCACCAGGACCAGGCGGTCGCCGATCGACTGACGCGGGAACTGGATCAGGCCGGACTGAAGTGGTGGCGCGACGCCGAGCGAATCAGGGGCGGGGAGCGATTCACCCGGCGATTGGCGCTGGCGATCGAGTCGGCTGAGGTCGTCATCTGGCTGGGCTCGCCCGACTCGGTCGAGTCGCTCTGGGTGCTCAAGGAGGTAACGTTCGCGGTCGAGCTGAAGAAACGTGTGATCCCCGTCCTGGTCCAGGGCTTCCCCGTGGCCTCGGTGCCCGAGGAGTTCCGGCTCTTGTTCTCGGGCCTGCACTTCCTCTCGCTCGAGACGAGTTCCTGGACGCGAGTGGTCGAAGCGTTGACGAACGTGCTCCCGCCTCATCCTTCGCAGGTTCACTTCACAGTCCAGGTCACCGAGGCCTACATCGTTGCGCAGAACTCGGACGGAACGTCCGCACAGGAGGCCGTTCCGCCCGACCTGTGGCGCGTCGCTCGGGAAGACAGTTTCCCCGGAGAGGTGCTCTACCATGCCGTCTTTCGGGGCAGAGTCCGGGAGAAGTGGAACCAAGCCTCCGGCCTCGCGGGCCGCGATTCGACGTCGCGGTTGACCCTGCGCCTGCTCTTCGACGAGGGCACACGACACTTGCTGGCGCTGCCGTGGGAGAGAATGCGGGAGAGCGCGGACTCGTCGTACCTGTCGGCCAAGTTCCCCGTCGTCAGGGTCTTGATGCGTGGAGAGGACGACGGCCACGCCACCAAGCTCAGACCGCTGAGGCGGGTGCTGCTGGTCACCTCCAGTCACGGAGG
>JACQZL010000098.1 GCA_016213865.1 Candidatus Rifleibacteriota bacterium | reverse complement strand
CGAGAAGATCTGCATCGACACCATGAAGGAAATGGGGCTGGAGTGCGAGGCCGTCCGCGGAGAGGCAGCCTTCTACGGCCCGAAGGTGGATGTGCAGGTCCGCAATGTGGTCGGCCGGGAAGAGACGGCCAGCACCAACCAGGTCGATCCGATGGCGGCCCAGGAAGATCGTTTCGATCTCACCTTCACCGGCGCGGACGGGCAACTGCACCGTCCCTGGGTGCTGCATCGGGCGCCGCTGGGGACTCACGAGCGGTTCATCGCCTTCCTGATCGAGCACTTCGCCGGCGCCTTTCCCCTGTGGCTGGCGCCCGTGCAGGTGCGGATTCTCCCGATCGGCACCGATACCCTCGAGTACGCCAACCGCCTGCGGGAGATCCTCTTCCAGCGGTTCGTCCGGGTCGAGATCGACGACTCCACCGACACGTTCAACAAGAAGATCCGCGTCGGCACGACCAAGAAGATCCCGATCCTGGCGATCGTCGGCAAGCAAGAGGTCTCGGACGGGTCGGTCACCGTCCGCCGTTATCACGACCAGCAGCGCAAGGAGTGCATGTCGTTCGACGCGTTCGTCGAGACCATCCTGCGCGAGATCCGCGAGCGCGTGACACCCAAGCCGAAGCTGTAAGACCCCGGCCGCCGTCCGCCGGCCGCGGGGCCAACGGACGGCGGCAGGCATGACAGTCGTGACGTCTCGCGGGACATCATTAGAATCTCTGAGACTACGCCGTGGTTCGGGGTCCCTTTCTCGACCACCGCCGAGGAGCCGTTCTCATGATGACGTCGTACTTCCATCGCCTCGTCCGGGGCGCGCTGCTGGTAGCACTGGTCTCTCTGGTCGCCGCGGCTCTGCCCGGTTTCGCGCAGGGCACCGCGCATGCCAGCGGGCTCAGGGCCAGCCGGATTCCCACGGAGATCATGTTCCAGGCCTTCGACTGGAACGCCGCGGTGAACGGGCAGAAGTACGTCTGGTACCGCCACGTCGCCACCAAGGCCGACGACCTGGCAGTGACCGGCGTGACGCACGTCTGGTTTCCGCCCGCCGCGCGTTCCGTGGCCCCTCAGGGCTACATGCCGGGCGACCTCTACGACCTGGGTCATGGCGACGAACTTGGCGACAACAGGACGCTGTACGGCAACGAGGCGGAACTCAAGTCGTGCCTCCAGATCCTGAAGCAGAAGGGCATGGAGTGCCTGGCCGACATCGTGATCAACCATCGGTGCGGCTCCCACCAGGACGGCGGGTTCTGGAACGTCTTCCATCATCCTTCCGGCAAGGCGATGTGGGAGAAGTGGGCACTCTCCGGCGGTGACAATGGCGGAACCGGCAAGCCCGACACGGGCGACGACTTCGGCGCCGCCCCGGACCTCGACCACACCAACGCCAAGGTCAGGAACGACATCGTCGAGTGGATGCTCTGGCTGAAGAATTCGATCGGCTTCGACGGCTGGCGGTTCGACTACACCAAGGGTTACGGGGCCCAGTACGTGAAGGAGTACATCGAGAAGACCAGCCCCTCCTTCGCCATCGGCGAACTCTGGACCTCCCTGGACTACGACCAGTTCATCCTCCGGCCCAACCAGAACGCTCACCGTCAGAAGCTGTGCGACTGGATCGACGGCACGTCGGGGCTCTGCTCGAGCTTCGACTTCACCACCAAGGGCATCCTGCAGGAGTCGCTCAAGAGCGGCGAGTTCTGGCGGCTCCGGGACAGCGAGGGAAAGGCCGCCGGCCTCATCGGCTGGTGGCCGGACAAGGCCGTGACCTTCGTGGACAACCACGACACCGGGCCGAGCCAGAACCACTGGCCCTTCCCCAGCGACAAGGTGCTGGCGGGCTACGCGTACATCATGACGCACCCCGGCATCCCGATGATCTACTGGGATCACCTCTACGCCTGGGGCCAGGAACACCACGACACGATCCAGAAGCTGGCCCAGTTGCGCCAGCAGCTCCGCCTGAACCGGGCGAGCAAGCTGGAGATCCTGGTGGCCGAGAACGGCCGGTATGTCGGCCGGGTCGACGGCAAGGTCACCCTGCTCCTGGGCGGCGGCTGGCAGCCCGAGGCGGGATGGCAGCAGCGGATGGCCGGTCCCGGTTTCGTCATCTGGGTCAAGGGGTAGTCGCTCGAAGGGCCCCCGCCAGTGGGCGAGAACGCTGCCAGGCGCGGCACCGTTTGGGCTGCCGGAGTTATCCGTGCCGTGCCCCGAGACCGTGTATGATGGGCGGGGGAAGGTGAACATGGCACAGACATCCGGGCAGATGACAATCGATGACGCGGCGGCCCGGCTGGGGGTCGACCGGACCGACGTGGTGACGTACCTCTGGGAGTTGGGCCTGGCGGCGAGGTACGACACCATGCTGGATGCGGCGCAGTTCGAGGGCGCTCGAAAGCACTTCGCGCGAGTCGCCGGCGATGACGAGCCGGACGATCCCCGGGCCATGGAACAGGCGCTGCGAGAAGCGCCGCGCCCTCTGCCGCCCGAGGACGACGTGAAGTCGCCAGGACGCGCCGTGGTGCCCCCCGTGCCTCAGGCGACTCCGGCGAAGGCGATGCCGATGGCCGATGGTGCTGCCGCCCGGCCGGCTCCCGGGCCTCGCCCCGCTCCCCCGCGCACAGCTTCGTTTGAGGGGCCACGGCCTGCCCGCAAGCCCATGCCGGGCTCGCTCAGCAAGCCGCCGGAGCCGGAGGGCAAGGAGCCGCAGGAACTTCCGAAGCGTGTGACCGGCTTCGACGGTTTGAGCCAGGTAAGGGCCCAGTTGCCGAAGGGTAAGCCGGCCGCCGGCGCGATCGAACCGGGCGGCGCCGGG
>JACQZL010000097.1 GCA_016213865.1 Candidatus Rifleibacteriota bacterium | reverse complement strand
TTGGCAGGAAGGACCTGGTCTCGGTCGAGGACCGGCTGACCTTCACGCGCAACCGGTGGACCAGCAGTCTCCAGGTCTGGTCGGGTAGCCAGGCCTTCGCGGTGCGCGACGGAGGCTTCGTGGTGTTCAACCTGGCCGAGGAGCATACGGGCGGCGCCGGAGCCACCCTGCGCTACGCCCTGCGGCCCGACTGGTCCGTCGCCGCCCAGGCCAGCCTCGAGCGTTTTCGAGAGCTGGGCCGAACGACGAGGAGTGAGGCCGATGGGCTCAGCCTCGTCGTGGGGCATACGTTTTGAACCTGACACTCGGTGGGTCTACCCCGGAGTCGCTCCAAGGAGGAGCTCGCATGTCACGACTCGGTCCTGTGTTGATCGCCCTCTTGGCAGTCGCATCCTGCGCCGCCGCGGAGCCGACCGAAGGGCAGATCCGCGAGAGTTACTATCGTTCGTACTCGTACGAACACGCGCTGAACTACTCCGACGCCATCAAGGCGCTGCTGGTTCTGCGAGACGCCTATCCCAAGGGCTACACGGTCAACCTGCGTCTGGGATGGCTCTACTATGCGAGCGGAAGCCACGCCAACGCGCTGAAGCACTATGAGGCGGCGATGAAAGCCTTGCCCGCGGCGGTGGAGCCGAAGCTGGGCTATCTGCTCCCGTTGCTGGCGACCTCCCGTTATCAGGAGGCCGAGGCCGCGGCCCGGCAGATCCTGCAGGTCGATCCGGCCAACTTCCTGGGCAACCTCCGGTTGGTGCAGACGCTCCGCTACCAGGAGAAGTTCGAAGCCGCGGCCCAGATCGCATCCGGGATGCTGGTGCTCTACCCGACCGACGTCGGCTTCCTCGTCGAGCTGGCTCTCTGCAAGGTGGGGCTCGAGGACGCCGCCACGGCAAAGTCGCTCTTCTTCGACGTCCTCATCCTCGATCCCGAAAACGTGGTGGCCAAGCAGCAGCTCGGGAAGTTGTAGCCAAGAGCCCGGCGCTATTCGTCCGGCAGCGGATACGGAGCCGAGCGCACCAGGACGCGGAACCGGTCGTTTTGGAAGGCCACGTCGTAGCGGTCCAGGATGCCGTTCGTCAGCAGCGGGTAGGACCAGGTCAAGGGCTCGCGCAGCCCCTGGCCCTCGGATAGGTCCTGCACCACGACGCGCACGTGAAGCCGGTCGAGCACGTGCACCCCGGCGAGCTCGGCGGCAGCCTGGATGTCGGGAAAGAGCGGGTGGGTCATCAACAGGTTCGAGTAGGCGACGGGGGAGCGCGTGCCGAAGATGCTGTAGAGGAGGGGACAGTACGGTCCGACGACCATGCGATCGTCCGGCCCCTGGGCCGCGTACTGCCACCGGGTCTCCCGCGGAAGCTCCAGCCCCGCCCACGCGCAGTAGGCGTAGGCGTCGTACCACGACACGCCCACCACAGGGTTGTTCGCTCCGACACTGTACGGCGACCTGTGCACGCCGCCCCCGCCCGTGGGCGTGTGGCTGTAGCCCGCCCCCTCGGCAGGATCGTGCCCGACGTGCTGCGTCGGACCGTAGGGGTCCGACGTCGCCGCCAGGAACGGCCGGTACTGCGCGTTCGTCACCTCGTACTTCCCGATGAAGTACGCCGGGGTGACCCCCTGGGCCGGGATCTCGATGAGCACCGAGCCGTCCTTCTCGTTTAGGTACTCGCGATACCCCTTCGCGTTCGTCGCCAGGTAGGTCGGCGGCCCCAGCACGTGCATCGCGAACGCCCTCTCGGAGGTCCCCGCGGGGTTGGTCGCCCGCAGCGTCACCGAGACGCTGCCCGTGGCCACTGGCGTCCCGGCAATCGAGCCCCACGTGTTCAGCGCCAACCCCGTGGGCAACGCTCCCGCGGCCACCGACCAGCGCGGCGGGGTGCCGGTCGCCTCCAACGACAGCGAGTACGGGTGGCCCGCGAACGCGTTGCCCAATGTCGTCGTCGTCGAGATCACCGGCGTCACCGGCGGCGTCACCGCCACCGACAGTTGCCGGGTCGCCGACCCCGCCACGTTCGCGGCCCGCACCGTGAAGCTCGCGGTCCCCGTGGCCACCGGCGTACCCGTGACGGCCCCGGCCGCCGTGAGCGTTATCCCCGAGGGCAGGGCCCCGGCCGTCAGCGCCCAGGTGAACGGCGGAGTGCCCGTCGCCACCAGGCTGGATGCGTACGAGACCTGGTCGTGGGCGTCCGGCAAGCTCGTCGTGACGATCGTCGGGGCCACCGGCGCCACAACCGTCAGCGACAGGCCGCGCGTCGTGGTGCCCGCCAGGTCCAGGATGCGCGCCTGCCCCGAGAGCACCGGGCCCGAGCCGTACTGCGAGTAGAGCTGAGCCTGTACTTGACGAAGGCCTCCGCAGGCAAGGACCCGCCTGGCCCCTGAACGGCCACGGTGGCCGGCTCGGGCGTCACGAATCGCGGTTCGGAGGCCGGCGCCGTGCGAAGCTGGAAGTGGGCGCCGTCGTTGTCGAAGCGGGTGCCCCCGGAGAGGACGTCGAAGAAGTAGATCGTGGACGAGCGCAGGGGCGGCCGGCCGCTGGAGAGGCGGTTGTCGAAGAGCGCCGCCTCGCCCAGGGTGACGTGGTGAGCGCGCCCGGGGCCGGCGTCATCGGTGGCGAGGGCGTAGGTACCCGTCCTTGCGGCCAGGTCCTCCCCGCTTTCGGCGAACTCGACCCGGCCCGCCTCGACGTCGGCGGAGAGCCACACCACCGTGGCGCTATCGGAGGTAACGTTGGCGAGCGCGAAGCGCTCGGGCACCCCCGAGGCGACGGCGGCGCCGGCCCAGGCCAGAGCCGCCAAGCTCACCACGAGCGCGAAGGTCACCGAGCGGCACGACTTCGAACCCATCCCGCACCCCTTTCGTGGGCCCCCGGCAGACGGCCCGGCTGGCAGAGGTCAGGAGGGCCGGGGCGCCTTCCCTCTGGCACGCAACTTGCCCCCCCCCTTGCCCGAAGCGGGGGCCGACTCTTCCGGCCTCACCTGGATCTTCACAGCCCTCTTGGTCTTGGCCGGGGCGGCCCGTCCCCCCGGCGCAAGCCAAGTGTAGTCGGCGCCAGTCCGGGAGTCAAGGCGGGGGGCCGTGGCCTTGGCTGGACACCGACCAGGTCGCGCAAACAGGGAGTTGGGAGCACTCCCGTTTTCATGGCACGCCACAACCCTCTATTGAAGCGGCACGACAGGAATGGAGACCGGCCACCAAGACGCGAAGGCGCCAAGGAGTTCTCCAAGAAGGTGCCGCGATAGGAGCTGAAAGCAGAGAAGTTCCTTGGCGTGGTTCTTGGCGTCTTTGCGTCTTGGTGGCTGGACTTCTCCCGGCTGGCTTCTGAGCACCCGTGTGCCTTCTCTGCGCCGCCGTCCGCGGCTGCGCTCCATCTTTTCGGGATTGCACCCGGCGAAGATTGCCCACGCGTGGAGCACGCACCCCCTTTGCTTGCATCGCTCCCGCCTGCGCCTGCGCTCGTGGTATCGTGATGTGTGGATTGGCAACGCTTCCTGGTCATGCACCTGCTTGCTCGGCGTTAGTTCCTTCGGCTGATATGAGGAGACGGACCAACCAGACTCTCGGTGACTTGCTCGACCCAACAGAGCGGAAGCCCTCTTCCGACGTGGCGCCATGCGCTTGCCGCCCAGCCTGTTGGCTGCAACCGACGACTCGACAACCCGCAAGAGATATTGACCGATGCCGGAGATCTGTCGCTTCTATGGGATAATCATCGCGATCTTCTTCGACGACCACAACCCTCCGCACTTCCATGCGAGGTACGGTGCGGAGAAGGCAGCCATCGACATCAGAACGCTTCACGTGCTCGAGGGAAACCTGCCACCCCGGGCGTTGCGGATGGTGGTCGAATGGGCTGGCCAACACCAGTCCGAGCTGATGGCCGACTGGGACCTGGTGAGTTCGGGTGCTCCACCGGTGAAGATCGAACCGCTTGGATGAGGAACTCGTCATGCATCACGACGTTGTCAGAGTGAAGGCGCTGGTCGACTACGAACTGGAGCTTACTTTCGACGATGGGAAGTCTGGCATCCTCGACTGCAAGCCGCTCATAGCCAAGGGCGGGGTCTTCGCGACCCTGCGTGAACCCGAGGTCTTTCGAAGAGCTGCAGTCAACGCGGAACTCGGAGTGGTCTCATGGGACGGGGTGGCAGATATCGCCCCCGAAACCGCCTACAGCCTTGCGACCGGGGCCTCTCTGCCCGATTGGATGGAATCCGGCGAACCTCCGGATGCGCATTGCCGAGATGCGGGGACACAAACCTGACCTCGATTTCGCCTGGTGGCCTGGGCTGATTCCACGGCTGCCACGCAGGTCCTGGTCGGAGTAAGGTAGAAGCGGCTTCCAGCCGCTTTCTGGCTGGCCGTCCACGCGACGCCTTGAAGCGGCAAGATGCCGCTTCCACTCTGCTGGCCGGGGAAAGCCCCAGAAGCCCTGGAATAGTCTCAGGCCACCAGGGGAAGACACGAGGGCACGTTCTACTTCCACTGCGCGGAGGGAGGCGATCGCCGCCTGGAGGCGATCATGCGCGCCCTGCCGCGGTTGCCCCTGGCCTTCCGCGAGGGACTCTCGTGGACCGACGTCTTGCCTCTGGGCGTGCTGCCTGCCGGCCCGCGCCGGATGGCGGCCCAGTTCCTTCGGGCCTTCTTCCCGGGACTCGGCTGCGTCCGGGCCTCCCAGAGGTTCGTCTCTCCCAGCATCATCGAGACCGTGGTCGAGTCTCGGTGGATGCGGTTCCACCAGACGGCGCCGGTCCACCTCGATCCCGTGGCCGGACTGGGGATGTTGCAGACCGACGGAATGGAGCTCAGGAGGATTCGACGTGAATAGAGCGCCGACGGAATGGAGCTCAGGAGGATTCGACGTGAATAGAGCGGCGAGCCCGGTCGGGCTGCTATCGATGCTTCTCTTGATCCTGTCGACTGCGCCCGCGGCCGCGGCGGCAGTCCGTCAAGACGTACTGGCGGCAACGTCGTACGCGATGGAGGAGGCCCTGAAGGCAGCCCTGGAAGCCGAGAAGGCAACGGCGGCGGCAGGCGCCGAGGAGGACGAGGCCCAGTCCTGGGTGAAGGCGAGTCTCTACGCGGGCGTCGTGGACTACAGCGGCGCCGCCCTCAAGCGCTCGGCCTCCTTCGCAGGGGCCTACGGGTACTTTGGAGTCGACCGGAACAACCTGGTGGAGCTGGCCTTCGACCGACTCTCGATCGACTTCGGCGCCAGCCCGACGCAGGGGCAGCGAGAGCTGTCACTGGTCTACACGAACTTCTCCGACCCGGGCTGGAAGCTGCGTCTCGGGGGTCACACGGTGGACAGCGACCGGACGCTGGCGGCAGGAGGCACGGCAGCCCTCGTCGGCCTCTATCACTACGAGCCGGGCCGGTTCGAGGTGGGCTTCGACCTCTTCCACTCGGAGTACCCCGACGCCACACCCCGGGTCGCCGGGTGGCAGGTCAGCCCGCGGGTGGGGCTGGCAGTGGGCGCGCCGGCGGGAGGGC
>JACQZL010000096.1 GCA_016213865.1 Candidatus Rifleibacteriota bacterium | reverse complement strand
CTTCCTCGGAGCCGGACGTGAGCCCGGCCGCCCAAAAAAGCGGCTGGAAGCCGCTTCTACCTTCTGGCGTGGCCATCGTTGCGGCCTCGCCGGCAAACCCATGGCAGGAGATGGGAACCATCACGATTTAATGCCATTGGGCTTGTCCCCCGCCTGTGTCGAGTCGCCGCTCTACGTGCGGCGGACAAGCATGTCCTGAGCCTGTCGAAGGGCCGCCCCGCTACGGACTCGATCCCCGACCGGCAGCCGCTTTCCCATGAGTTGGCATCGCTCCCCGACCGAGACCCACGCTGGTCGAACCGCGGACGATCTGCTAGGGTGCTCCTGTTGTCCGGCCCACTCACCCGCCGAGATCGGAGTCCAGAGATGAGCGCAGACCTTCCTTCGCCCCTGCCCGGTTACCGAATCGCCGTGGCTGGAGACGTGGCCATCGACTGGCTCGAGTACTCGACCGAGCCTTCCGGGCCCCCCGCGAGCGGCACCATGGAGGCGCGAAACTGGCAGCGGATGGCCGGAACGCGCATGGTGACCCGACCGGGGGGTGCGCTGATGCTGGCGCAGTTCATCAAGTGCGCCACGGGGGCTCGCGTGCTCTCCCAGGAACTGAGCGGGCTCGAGGCCATCCCACCCGACGAGATCGTCCACTCGATGGCAACGCTGGCTCGCTACCGGCGAATGCCTCGGTCGGGCGAGAAGGACCTGGTGTATCGGGTCGACAGGTTCAAGGGGTTCGCCGGGCCCACGCAGGGAAAGCCGCGCGCCCTCCAGATCGTCGACGACGATCCGGACGCGGACCTGGTCGTCCTCGACGATGCCGGCAGCGAGTTTCGCGGGGACCGCGCGCAATGGCCACGCGCGCTCGAGGAGGGCAAGGCCCCGCTGATTGTGTTGAAGATGAACAGCCCGTTGGCTCACGGGCAACTGTGGGATTGGCTGGTCCAGGTGCCGCCTCAGCGCCTGATCGTGGTGGTCGCGGCCGACGATCTCCGACTCGAGGACGTCAACCTCAGCCGCCGCCTCTCCTGGGAACGCACCGCCAAGGACTGCGTCTGGCAGATGTCCGCCAACCCGAAACTGGCTCCTCTCGCGAAGCCGGGACACCTGGTCGTCCGATTCGGCCTCGAAGGCGCGATGCTCTTCTCCCGCCTTGCCTCGGGTCTCGAGGCGCGCCTCTTCTTCGACCCCAAGCTGGCCGAGGATGGCTTCATCGACTTGAATCCCGGTCAGATGCCAGGGTATGCGGCCGCCTTTGTGGCCGCGCTGGCATCCAAGGTCGCCGCGGGCGGTCCCGAGGCTGTCGGCGAGGGGGTGCGTCACGGTCTTCTGGCTGCCCGCCGCTTGCACGTTCGGGGCTTCGGCCCGACGATGGACGGTCGAGACAACGACTGCGGCCCCCTGTTCGAAGCGGACCCGAGCGTCGACGGGCACATCGCTGACGTCGTCGTGCCGCACCGCCACGAGACGGCCCTGTCGGAGACCGCGGACCCCGACTACTGGTGCATCCTCGAAGAGGTGACCGGCCCGCGGCTGGAAACCGTCGCGTTCAATACCGTGGTGTTCGGAACGGACGCCGCAATGGAAGACGTCCCGATGGGCCAGTTTCGTCATCTGACGACCCTGGACCGGTCCGAGATCGAGTCATTCCGCAGCATCCGGAACCTGATCCGGGAGTACCTGGAGAGCCCGAAGAACACCCGCCCACTGTCGATCGCCGTCTTTGGCGCCCCGGGTTCGGGGAAGTCCTTCGGCGTCAGGGAGGTCGCGCAGAGCGTCGCTCCCGATCGGTTGAAGGAACTGGAACTGAACGTTGGACGGGGCCTTCCGGGAAGGCGATACGGTCCACCCGATCGGCCGGGCCATCTTCGTCTTCGCCGGCGGGACCAGCACGACGCTGGCCGAGTTCTGCGGCGAGGTCTCACAACCATCGACCGCCCCAGGGGCGATAGCCGATCCGAGGCAACAGTTCAGGAGCGCCAAGGGCCCCGACTTCGTCAGTCGGTTGCGGGGCTACGTCAACATCCTTGGCCCCAACCAGACCGGGACCGCCGATAACGCGTGGGTTCTCAGACGAGCCATGCTGCTGCGGTCGCTGCTGGAGCGGAAGGCCAAGCACCTGGTGCGGCAGGACCAGACCCTCGGGATCGATCCCGGCGTCCTGCGCGCCATGCTCAAGGTGCCGCGGTACACTCACGGGACCCGCTCGATGGAGGCCATCATCGACATGAGCATGCTGGCCGGCCGCAAGACCTTCGAGCAGGCGGCTCTGCCCGCGCCCGAGCAGCTCCAGTTGCACGTCGACGCCAAGGCCTTCTTGCGTCTGGTCGTGCGGGACGTCCATCTGGCAGCGGTCCGTGAGGTCCTGGCCCGAGCCAATCACGAGGAGTACCTCCAGAACCAGAAGGACAAGAAGCCCCCCACGGACCCCTCGATGCAACCGTGGGAGGAGCTCCCGGAGAGCCTCAAGGAGTCGAACCGCAGCCACGCGGCCCACATTCCCGTCAAGCTGGCGCTCGTCAGTTGCGATTTCTCGCCGGTCCCTCCCGGGAGAGAGCCGGTGCCTTTCGAGTTCACCGCGGAGGAGGTCGAGCTTCTCGCCAGGGTCGAGCACGATCGCTGGGTCGCCGAGCGTCTCGAGGCCGGCTGGCGCCCCGGGCCTCGCGATCCCGTGCAGAAGACGACACCCTACCTGGTCGGATGGGACGCGCTCACCGAAGAGGTCCGGGAGTGGGACCGGCAGCCTGTCCGCGCGCTACCCAAGTTCCTGGCCAAGGCCGGCTTCGAGGTGTACCGGGGCCGCAAGTGAAGCCGTCGCAGGCGGTCGTTCGACCTCGTCGGTGAGGGCACCGGTCGATCGAGCCACGAGTTCTCGCACACTCTGGCCCGGGAAGGTAGAAGCGGCTTCCAGCCGCTTCAGGGCTCTGGCGACGGCACCTCGGAAGCGGCAAGATGCCGCTTCTACCTTCGCGATTCCCGGCGCACCCGGCGCGGCAGGCTCAGAGGCTCGGGAGGTGAACCGCTGACCAGGCCGGCTGGATGCGTTGCACTTGTTGCCCAATCAACTGGAGCAGCGCCGGGATCTTCCGAACGGACCGGAGGTCGTAGTCGCGGACCTCATCCGGCAGGTCGTCCCAGGGGATCAAGAACGGACTGCGTCTCGCGGCAACGTCGCGAGGGCCGGGCAGCCAGCCGGCCAGCCGCCGCTCGGCTATCCAGCGAGCGTGCTCCGCCCGGGCCAAGCGTTCGACCTCTTCCGGGGTAAAGGCAAAAGGCGCCAGGGCACGACCGTCCATGGGCACGGCAACGCACCTGACCTCGCGCAGTTTGACCGCGATGTGGTCAGCCTGTTGCCGATTGGAGCTGCGCAGCTCTTCGGGGAGTCTCTCCCAGGCTGCGAGCGCCGGATCATCCGGCGCCGGCGGCTTGGTCTCGGCCCGTCTCGCCTTCACGTAGTCCTCGTGAACAGCCCGGGCCAGACAATCGCGGCTCTCTTCCAGCAAGACGTCACTCCGACATTGATTGCTGATGACCCCGAAAACGCGCACGCGGGCCGCGTCTCCGCCCTCTCCTCGTGCCCGCGGCAACAAATTCGCGAAGCCATGCTCGTCCACGAGGCAGCCGACCACGGGAACGGAGCTATCCGCGAGCAAGCGATCGAGGACCAGACAACACGAAAACGTCTTTGGATCGGTGCCGAGACAGACATAGACGGATCCGTAGGTCCGCTCGGTCCCCCCATTGTGGAGTAGTCCTCCGTCGAGGAACTCCGGCCCTTCGATGTCGACGTCGTGGAACTCGAGGTCGCACACGTCGGGCAACTGGGGCCAGGTATGGAGGAAGAACTTCGCCTTCGAACTGGCGCGCCTGTCGAGGACCGTGATCCTGGGCTTGATGCCGGAGGCATAGTGAGCAATGCGTGCCGTCTGGATCGCGATTCCCTCGCCCTTGCGTCCGAACCCCACGACCAGGATGTCGGCATGCGCCCCGGACGTTCCGGCCGTATCTCCCTCGGGAGGGTACGACTCGAGCAGGGCGCGGGCACTGTCCTGGTAGGTGTTGAAGAAACGCAGCGCCGACTCCGAGTTGCGCTCCTGATGCCGTGAGAGCATTTCGCGCAGGCGACCGTCGCCGACGTGAACGAGACACGAGGGACCGCTGCCTTGACGAGGGGCCCACGGAGAGGGTGCGCTTCTCTCCCACGAGGGCCTGCCGTCGTGCCCGTTCCGAGCCGAATTCAGTCGAGCGACATGAAGGCCGATCTCCACATTGAGGCCGTCCTCGCCGCAGGTCGCGAACACGTGCTTTGCCCTCGACACGCCCGCCTTGCTCAACAGATAAGGATCGGCGGCGTTCCCGAAGAGAACGATGGCCCCCGCCTCGCGGCATGCCGTCACCGAGTCGTTGCCGTCGTTGGTGTCGATGGCCACGACCCGCCGGCCCTGGGCCAACAAATCGCGTGTCAGTCGAAGCCCCTTGCGACCCAGACCGCAGACGATGTCGTGGTCGTGTGTGAACCTCAGCCGCAGTCCATCGACCTGTTCACGGAACACCGCGAGCACGGCCTTGACGGCGGTGTAGACGGCGACCAGCGGGGCGAAGAAGCGAGCCACCTCCAACGGCAAAGGAACCGGCACCGCGACCGCGCCCGAGTTCATCGTGAACAACTGGAGCGAGAGGTAGAGCTCGTCGAGGAAAGCGAGCTGCAGACCATGGGCTCGGCCGTGAAGCCGAAACCCCAGCCAGCCCAGGGCAGCCGTCCCGAGTGCCAGCGTGAGCACCGCCAACCACTCGATCTCGGCCCAGCGGGCGGAAAACGCACGGCCTCTGGGAAGGTCGTCCGCATTCGGAATGATCGCTGCAGGAGTCATGAGAAGAGCAGCCTCCTTTCGGGATAGCCGGGACTCCAGGATACACGGATGACGACTCCTCACGCCTCACGGTCGTTCCACCCGGGGTGCCTCCGGTGGCTCCCCGAAGCCAGGCAGGACCGCTCCCGTGGACAGGTGAAGCAGGCCCGGGCAGCCGCCGGGTACGGTCCTTGCTGCATTGAGCCGCAGGCAGGAGCCGCCCCGGCGTACTGTTCCACGCGGCAAGGGAGAGCCCCACCAATCCCCACCTGCTCGGAGGTCGCTGCTCCCGACTCGAACGCGCTGACCACCGGAGGACGTCCCATGATGGCAGACCTGAACGAGACCACGGCCCCCTTGGACGGAAGGCTCGACAGATGGCTCGGCCGCTACGAGGAGAGGCTGGCGCGGGGCGATCTCGGAAGGACCAAGGCGGAAGGGCTGCTCGAGAAGATGAAGTCCATTGCCCTGCTGGTAATCAACGGTGAGATCACCGTCGACAAGGACGGCTACTTCTACAGGAGCGCGGTCATCTTCGGCCATGCGATGGTCGTCGGCATCCCTCCGGAGGTGGATCGAGGGACCGCGGAGATGGTCAAGGACCTCGCCGAGATCATCGAACAGGACACCAAGGACGAGGGCCAACAGGACGAGTGAACAGGCCCGTCGCCCCGGTCCTCGAACCCACACATCTGTCGGGGCGGCCCACACAAGCGACAGCTCGGGGGCAGCCCGGCCTTCAGGCCGGGTGAGTAGGACCGGCGTCCCTGCCGGTCCTGACCCGGCGCCAGCCGGGTCAGCCCCCGGTCCGTCGAGGCAGGTCCAGCGACGCCGAAGGCCGGCGCGAGGTGGCGACCCTTGGGCAACGCCAATTCACGTCGGAAGCGTGACCTTCCGGCGCCACGCCGTTGCGCAGGGCGGCCATGCGAACAAGAGCGCGAGCCGCGAGTGGTCCTCTGGCACGCTGGTTGCCACTGCTCCCTCCGTCCAATGACCGGCTGGAGTGGGTCGACAAGGAGGTGCTCAGTGACAATGAAGCTGCGCAGGCGTGCGGGTCCGTGGGTGCTGGGGACTCTTCTTCTGGTCCTGCAGGTCGTGGCCTGGGCCGCGTACTGCCGACAATACGAATTGTACGAGGAGGCCCGGTGGGCGCTGGCCGCCGGACAGCCCGAGCGCGCCCTGGTCCTGTGCCGGGAGCTGGCCGGCACCCAGCCGCGCTGGGGTTTTGCCAGCCGGGCCGAGTCGCTCAGCGCCGACGCCATGCTGGCCATCGGAGACGCGATGGACCGTACGCGTCTGCGCGATCGGGCCAGGGATACCTATCTCCTGGTGGCGCAGGAGTTCGCCTCGCTCGAGGCGGGCCTTCAGGCCAGAAGGCGACTGGCGTGCCTCGCCGAGGACCAGCGGGGGGCGTCGTCAACCGACGACTGGGCAATGGGCGGTGCCGGGTTTCGGAGCGAGTGACGGTTTCCAGTCGCCCGGCTCGCCCGTCGTGCTAGCCTGGGTTACTGGGCTCTTCCGGCTCTTCGACCGGACGAAAGGACGACTGCGCGAAACGGGCCCCTGTCGCGACGAAGTGCTGCGTCAGGGCAGCGGCCAATCGTCGGTCGGCGGGCTCAACGAGAGAGAACTGTTTCTCATGCCGAGCTGCCCCAGGTGCAAGTTCGCCGCGGCTGTCGGCGCTCGCTCTTGCAGCCAGTGCGGCGCCGGCCTGGCTGCTGGTGAACTTTGACTTTTCGTGAGCTACTCCCACGAGCCTGAGCGCGCACCCCCCGAGCTCCGCGAAGGCTGCGCCCTGCGTGCTGCACCTTTCCGCGGCGGCGCAAGCGGCTAGAGGGGTTACAGCGATGGAGAGGTGCTGCATCTGCGGGCGCGTCCTTGAGACGGCCACGCGTGTCTGCGAGCGCTGAGCGTCGCCAAGGCCCGGTCAAGGCAAGCAGCAGCGAGGGAGAACACACCGTTGCTTCGGATGTCGGTTCCGTCGTTCGAAACGACGAACTCGTCATTGCCGGAGGATTGCAGCAACGAGCGCTGGCGTTCCTTCGCTGATGAGTCGAGCGATAGCGCCAGCAAGCCGCCGGGCACAGTTCCTGCTAATGTCGCGGCCAGAATCGCCGCCGAACCGGGACTGCTTACTTCAACTTGCTGGAGACCGGAGGACTCCCAAACATGGAAGATCAGAAGGAGACCACTGCCCTCCTGGACGGGAGGATGGCGAGATGGCTCAGCCGCTATGAGGAGACGCTCGCCCGGGGTGACCTCGATGATGGCAAAGCCGCCCAGTTGCTCGACAAGATGCAGCAGATCGCCCGTCACGTCATCATCGGGGAGATCACCATCGACACGGACGGCTACATCTACAGATCCGCCACGGTCTTCGGGGAAACGATGGTCATCGGCATTCCTCCCGAAGTGGATCGCGGGACCGCCGAGATGGTCAAGGATCTCGCCCAGATCATCGAGCTGGACGCCAAGGAAGAGGGCCCGAAGGACGGGTGACCGGGCGGCCTCGCCGACGTGCAAGCGACAGGTCCCGAAGAGGGCTGTCGACCGGCTGGCGACCTACCTCGAGCACTCCGACTCGCGCGTGCGCGCCAGCGCGCCGTTACCGCTCTCGAGCAGACCGGCGGCGGGCGAGCGTAGGCCTTCCTGCTGCAGCGGGTGAACGACCCGGACAACCGGGTGCGGGCCAGCGCCATCGTGACGCTCCGTGACTGGCCCGGGGACGACGTGCCGGTGGCCTTCGCCGGGCTGTCGGTGACCGAGATGGAGATTCGCCACGGGGTGCTGAGCGGCCGCGAGCGCCGGCGAAGCTACTTCTACTTCCGCGAGACGAGAGTGCCCGAGGACGTGCCGGAGGAAGTCCGCGAGCGCTACGTCGATCGCGACCACCGGAAGGCGCGGATGGACGAACAGATGGACCGTCTGGTCGGTCAACCCGTGCGGCCCTCGACACCCGCGTGGCCCCTCTCCGCCTACACCTCCCCCGTCCGCTCGATGCGGATGAGCTGCGTCAAGTGCGTCACGACGAGCTTTCGCTCGACCTGCGCGGTCGGATCGAGCACGGTCAGGCACGCCTGCTGGCCCTTCAGGATTCGACACGCCGCGGCCAAGACGGCGAGCCCGGCCGTGCCGAGGAACTGGACGCTGGCCAGGTCGAGGACGAGCGTGAGGCCCAGCCGGCGCTCGAGAATCCCGTCGAGCAGCTCCTTGAACACCAGGGTCTCCCCGGTCCCGAGCTCCCCGGCGAGCACGACGCGCGTCTGGTCGTCGTCCTCGACGACCGAGGCGATCAGACCCGGCGAACGGATCGCGCCGGTCGCCGCAGGAAGACGACAAGGCCCGAGCGGAGTCGAGATAGCCGAGCCGGGGGCGCGGGCTGAAGCGCCGGCGATGGGCACGCCGCAGCAACAAGGCCCCGACGGCGGGGCATCTCCGCGGCGTGCCGCGAGCCGGCGCCGAGGGCGGCGGATGGAAGGTGGCTTCACTCTGGTTCGCTCCAGTGAAAGCCGCGTCGCCGCGGCTCACCCAATGACTTCCGCACGTCTCTCGCGTGCTGGACGTGACCTCGTAGAGCAATGGCGATGCCAGCAGCCCGCCGCGCCCGCCGTCGCCACGGCAACCCCGGGCCTGGCGCGGCTCTCGCCCGTGCTTGCCGGGACTCGCGGCCGGCAGCACGTCGCCGCGGGAGCGACGCTCACTCATGGAGGAAACCACGGGCCCTTGAATCACCAAGACCCGAAAGCTCAAAGGACTGCACGAAGAGAATCCTGATCGAATGAGGCCCTTTGTGCCGCTCTTCGCGTGCTTCGTGCCTTCGTGGCTTGGTCTTCTCGTGCCTTCGCAGTGATGCGGCTTCCCGTTTGTCTGCATCGCTCCCGTCGCCTCACCCGCACTCCACATCCGTCGTGCGAGCTTGCACTTTCGTCGTCGCTCGATGCTGTGGTCCGGGACTGGCGCAGGTTCGCGACTGAAGATGTGCCCGGCCGGCAAAGCGCCTGCCGGACAACCCCGGTCCCAGGTGGAGGCCTGCTCCAGTCGAAGGCAAGGCAACGGGAGTGAAAGGGCGACGGACCAAGTCGAGGAGCTGGAGGTGGCTCTCTGGCACGCTGGTTGCCACTGCTCCCTCCGTCCGTAGGCCGTGGGGAGTGCGCAGACAAGGAGGCGCTGAGTGACAAGCCAGACCGAGCCGTCCAGCTCGATGGGATGAGCGCTGAAGTTCGACATGAACCCAAAAGGACCGCCGACCCGGTAGAACTGGATCACTTCCGTGTTGCCTCCTGACAGACAGACAGCATCGCATGGCCCCGCAGTGAGCCTGCAGGCCTCTGCCGCACGTCGCTGACGATGCGGATTCCGAGTCCTCCCAACCCGATGACCAGAGCCGGATCCGACATGGTCTCCACCTTTCGCCAACATGGCAGTCGGGGACCTCCTCCTTCGAACGACCGTGCCAACGCGTCCGGCGGGACGGGCCCTACAACTGGATCAGTTCGATGGCATACACGTGACCGTCATTGTCGCCCGCGGCAAGTCGGCGACCCCCGGGCGCCTGGGCACAACAACAGAACGCGGCCTGACCCGGAAACGTCGCGAGGCAAGCGCCGGCGTCGAGGTCCCAGAGCCGCAACGTACCATCGCCCGAGGCCGACACGATCCGTCGTGCGTCTTGGATGAGGCTGAGACTGTTCACCCTGCGCATGTGACCCTCGAGGGTCGCGACCAGCGACCCCTGGTCGAGGTCCCAGAGTTTCAGCAATCCGTCCGAGGACGCGGAGACGGCTCGTCTGCCGTCCGAGGTGACGGCACAAGAGAGGACCTCGGCTGCATGGCCCGACAGCACGTGCACTTCGCGCAATGAGCTCAGATCCCAGACCCTGACCGTGCGGTCACGAGAGCCGGAAATGGCACGGTCACCGCCTGAGGTCACGGCACAATCGGTGACGGTGTCGGTGTGACCGACCAGCTTGCCCAATTCCCGATGAGTCGCGACCTCCCAGAGCCTCAGAGTCGAGTCGGCCGAGGCGGAGAGGACCCGGTCGCCGCCAGGCGTGAAGGCGCAGGCCATCACACTCCCGGCGTGCCCGGACAGGCTGACGCCCTCGGACCGCCCGCTCAGCCTCCACAGCATGAGGGTCTTGTCGTGCGATGCGGAGGCCGCCCACTGGCTGCTGGGCGAAACCGCACAGGCGACGACCCCGGCCTTGTGACCGGTGAACACGCGCAATTCCCGGCCCGTCTTCAGGTCCCAAAGCCTCAACTGCCCTGCGGAGTCTGCCGAGAGCAGGCGCTGTCCGTCGGGCGTGAGGATGCAGGTCGTCGTCTTGACGTCCTTCGAATGACCCTCCAGCGTCGCCAGTTGACGGCCGGTGGCCAGGTCCCAGACTTTGAGAGTCCTGTCCCGAGAGGCCGAGACGACCCGCCGGCCGTCGGGTGTGACCAGGCACGCATGAACACGGCTCTGGTGTCCCGTCAGCGTGAGCAAGGGCAGCAAAGCAGCGAGGTTCCAGATCCTCAGGGTCCCATCCTCGGAGGCCGAAACGGCCCGGTCCCCGTCTGGTGCCACCGCAATCGCGGTGACCTCGCCACCATGGCCTTCCAGAGTGCCCAGTTCCTTGCCCGAAGCCGTGTCCCAGAGCTTGAGCGTCTTGTCGCGCGACGCGGAGACAATCCGCCTTCCGTCAGGAGTGACGGCACAAGCGACCACCTCCGCCTTGTGCCCACGCTTGGGGCCAATTCTCCCCACGGTGCTCGGCTCGCCCAAGGTGAACAACTCCGCGCCGGTCTCGAGATCCCAGATTCTCAGCGTCTCGTCGCGCGATGCGGACACCAGCCGGAAACCGTCCGGTGCAACGGCACAAGCCGTGACCTCGCTCCGGTGTCCTCTGAAGGTCAGGCCCTGGAGGCCCGGGCCGAGCTTCCAGAGCCTGAGCGTCCTGTCCCTGGACGCGGAGATCAGACTCTTGCCATCGGGGGTCGCCACGCAGGCCGTGATCTCATCCTCGTGGCCAGAGAGAGTCGCCAGCAGTTGCCCCGCGGTCAGGTCCCAGACCTTCAAGGTGCAGTCCGCCGCTGACGAGATCATCCGCTGCTCGTCGGGCAGACACACACATCCGGTGATCCTGCCCTGGTGTCCCTCGAAGGCGAGGGTCTCCCGACCCTTAACCAGATCCCATACGCGGATCCAACCATCGGAGGCCCCGGAGACAATCCGGGAGCCATCAGGTGTGATCGCGCACGCGGTGATCTCGGCCTGGTGCCCATCCAGGGTGCACACGAGCGAGCTGTGTAGGGCTGTGAGCGGCGGCCATAGCGAGCAAATCCAGCCAGAACCGCGGGCTTCGTACTCTCGCCGCCAGGATTCGAGGAATCTGAACAGGGGGCCTTCCGGCCGGTCGTGCCACGAAGCCTGGTTGTACAGCTCCTGAAAGGCTGCCGGTTGCTGGCGCAGCCTGTGAGCGAGCAGGTCCAGACCCCGTGACAACTCGCGAATCAAGGTGCGGTCCTGACCGTCCGGGAAACGGCTTTCCAGCACCCGGTGGCAGTCCTCTCGGAGCTCGTCCACGCCTGGCTGCCGGCATTTGGCCTCCACGAACGTCAGCCGGCACACGGTCCGGGCCACTTCCGTCCAGTCCTCGGCTTGCGTCTGGTGATAGACCAGTTCGGCCAGATGACGGGCCGGCGGCTGGCCGGCCGGGCCCGTCTGGAACAAGGCAGCGAGCTCTTGGTGGAGCCTCCGTCGGGTCTCCGGCTCCGCGAGGTACCGGTCGAGGACGGCTCTGCGGAACTCATCGTCGAAGAAATTCAGCAGGTTGCCCCGAGTGACCAGATACGGCTGGAACCGCCAGTAGATCCGCGACCAGAGGACATGAGGCAGACGCTGGTCGCGTCGTGGCCCCAGGAGGTCACGCAACTCGTTCTCCGACAGTCCGTAGCGAGCCACGGCCAGCAACCCCATGGCACGGCGAACCAGCTCGGGACAGTCTCTGGTGTCTTGCTCTGACTGATCGAGCATCTGCTGGAAAAGGCCAAGCTCAGTCGGGGGCAGACGGCGAATCCACGACACGCGTTCTTCCGGCCTGGCAATCAAACGGAGTTCCTCGAGGGCGGTCCGAACGTAGAGTGCGCTCTTCCCGCTGCAGCCTTGAACGAAGAGGTCCAGCTCGCTCAGGTCCGCCTCGCCCGAACTCCCCGGCTTCTCGGAGAGTCTCTTGCCAAAACGGCCAAGGAACTGCCGGCTCATCTCACGATGGGCCTTGGCACCCAGCGGTCGCAGCGGAAGTTCGCGGGCACCTCGCGCTCGCAGCCCTTCGAGGCACGCACCTTCGGCCACGCTCAGGATCATCCTCACCCCGGTTGGAAGGGGATGAGGAAGCCACCCTGGCGGTCGCATGCCTCCGGGCGATTCGATGCGCTCCAGGGCATCGATGGCGACTATGATGCGTTTGGTCTTCCCGACCCTCGAGAGAGCGTCGGCAAGAGCCTTGCGAAGACCGGCAAGAGCCTCGCGCGGATCGGAATCGGGGAGCGCCTCGAGGCCGCGGGACGGTTCGAGCGCGTGCACGAGCCGTCGCATCGTCGCGGCGGCGGAGATGGAGTCGGGACTTGCGCCTGCGAAGTGCGTGACCACCAGGCTATTGGCGGTGCGGTAACTGGATGACCATGAGGCTAGAAGGGCCGACTTGCCGACGCCGGCCGGCCCACAGATGACCAGGGGGACATTGGCCTCACTGTTGGCATACTCGGTGAGCGCTCTCCATTCGTCATCCCGACCCACGCGATCGGCAGCTCGCTTGCTTGCGAAGCTCCGGTGCAACTCGCGTTCGACGTCCAGTAGGCCGAATTGAGGTAAGCGAGGGCCTCGAGTGCATTGGCCCGGACCCGAGCATTCGCGTCGACCAGGAGCGGAACCAGGCTCGGGACCTCCGACGCGCTGCCCAACCGGCCCAGAGCGGTGGCAATGGCTGACCTCACCTCCGGGTCCAGCTCGGTCTTGGCGAGCGCGTTCAGTCTGGCCAAGCCAGCGCTGTGCCCGCTTCGGACGGCCCAGGCAATCGCCTCGACCTGGCGCGACGCCTGACCCGAGTCCAGGGCGCTGTCGAACGAGGCCACGTCCTGAACGCGGGACGCGCAGGCCGCGGGCGTCGGGACTGCGAGAAACGTCTGCCGGTGACGTTCCAGCGCCCGTCGTGCCTCATAGCGGACCTCGGCGCTCTCGTCGTGGAACGCGAGCTTTCGCAGCTCCGCGGCCGCCTCGACGCCCGCCTCCTTCGCCAGTTCCAGCGCAGCTCTGACGCGAACGGATGGACGGCTGTTGCGAGCAAGCTGCTTGAGCTTCGAATCCAGCAAGGTACTCGTCTCCCGAGGTCAGGCCATGTCGGGCCGCAGTCTTCGGTTCTACACCCCCACGTGCTTCAGCCAGAGCAGCGTCGTGGCCTTGTCCACACCGCAGCCGTCACCGGGCTCCGGGCATCGGTAGGTCAAGCAGCAGTCCTCACAGCCGGCCGGGCACTTGCACGAACCGAGCAGGGCGGCGCCGCGGCGCAAGACCTCGCCCGTCGTCAGCAACCCCTTGAGCGTCTCGAGCAGAGCCTGTCCGTCTCTCTCGCGCTCGTAGAAGAAGATGCTCCCCGGGGACGACACCGGCACGTGGCAGAGGACGCTCTCGTCGAAACCTGCCAGCAGACGGGGGAGACTCTCGAGGAACAGGTGCATCAGGGTGTGAACGAGCCGGCTCGGTCCCTGACCGTCTGCCCCGGCAGAGGCCAGGTCCGGGGTGAAGACCAGCGCCTTGCGCGTCACCGTGCGAGCTCTTGGCTTGAACCGCCTGACCACGCTCGAGCCCAGACGCCGAGAGAACGGGATGACGCGGCAGGCCGAGAGGGTCTCGGTCAGTCCGCACTCCTCGACGCTCGTCGTCCTTCCCCACGGAGTCTGCACGGCAGCCTCCCCATCCGCCAGCGAACCGGACGACGGCGAGGTCAGGTCCAGACTGTACAGCCTGACAGTCTCGGCCGGCGAATTGGACAGCTCGCCGGGCGGCGTGGACACGGCCACCAGGGGCAACTCCCGGCTGGCTTCGGCCTTCTCGAAGTCGGCATCCACCGGCACCGCGTAACGCCCCTTGCCGCAGATGAGCACCTGCTCGGGATAGACGGTTTCCAGGAGGTTCCCTGCGTCGAAGCGGAAGAGCTCACGGTCGGGGCCCGTGATCCGAGGGTCCCACGAGATCCTCGGAGTGAGTGTCCGTCTCGTCCGTCCTGACCCCCGAGACCGACAGGACGCCGGCCCTCTCGAGGCGTGCGAGGTCCGTCTCGCCCTCCGCATCCGGCTCGAAGGCCACGGGGAAGCTGGAGCGCAAGGTCTCGAGCTGGAACCCCTCGTGATGGCCCGGACCGACCAGGGCCCGCCTCAAGTGCAAGCACTGCACCGACCTCACTGCATCGTTGAACACCAGCCGCGTGGCGGAGGCGTGGTCCAGATCCCCGTCCTGCCTGGCGATGGCCCTTCCCGCCGGGGTGGGCTCCAGACAGATGACGGCGAGCCCACCCTCGGCGAGCAGGTTCTGGAGCACCGGGAAGAGCGCGGGAGGATCGGCGGGGAGACTGGCCACCACGATGACCCAGAAGCTGCCGAACGTCTCCCTGCCCACTCGGGCCAGGTCGGCGGTGACGCAGATGTTCTGGTCGGCCCAGCCGGCATCGAGCTGGGAGACTCGCTTCTTGCGGAGCTCCTGGAAGACCTCCAGGGTGAGGGTCTTCTCTTCATCCACGGTGATCGGAGCCACCGGATGATAGAGGAGCGTGCGACCCGGGAAGAGCCCGGTGAAGTGGGCTGCAATCCGAACGGCGTCGCTCAGGAACCCCCCGGCCTTCTCGCCGGCCGCGCCCGCGCCGGCCTCGGAGCGCCACCACTCGACGCTGATTCCGCTCTTGGGAGAACCGTCCTCGCAGATGAGCTCCGAGGCCTCGTGCCGGCTGCCCAGGAGGCGGTCCGCAAGCTCCTTGGCATTGGCAATCGGAGCGCACGCCGCCAGGGTCCGGGGGCTGGCGCCGAGCTGGGCCGCGGCCAGTCGCACCCGCCGCAGCAGACAAGCCGCGTGGCCGCCACCGCAGGCTCCGAACCGCTCGGCGTCGTCCAGCACGACCAGACCCAGGTGGGAGAGGTACTTCTCGGACAGGGCAAGCGGAGTGTTCAGGAGGAGCTCATCGAGCCCCTCGGGCGTGGAGACGAGGACCTCGGGAGGCGCACCCAGGCGCGCGCAGGCGTCCTCGAACCCCCGATCACCCGGACCGCAGCAGAGCGCGACGTTCACGCTCCAGTTCCATTTCATCTTTTCAATGCGTCCAGTCAATTCGGCGGCGCGAAAGCGGGCCCAGCCCTCATCGGAGACCAGGTAGAGGACGTTGCGGCAGGGACGCAGGACAGTGTCCAGAGCGCACAGATCGCAGACCGTCGACTTGCCGCTGCCGGCCGGGGTACACAGAAAGGCAGCGGATTCGGGGGCCTCGAGCTGATGAAAGACCCTGGCCTGGTGATGGTAGAGGTCGTCGACTCCGGCCCACCAGAGGTTCTCACGCAACAGCGGGTTCTTCTCGAGGAGGGTCTGGAAGTCGCGGGACGCACCCGTGGCCGGCTTGCCGACCTGGCGCGGTCCTGGCGCGGCGGCCGTCGCGGCCCAAGGAAGCGTCCTCAGCATCGAGAGCAGGTCGACGCCTGGCGGGATGGCAGGGCGAACGGGTCTGCGGTGGGCCGCCATCTCGACGGCCACGGGCGCCCGCTTGAGGGGTTCCTTGCCCAGCCAGGCCCCGACCGTGAGCGCCAGAGCGTAGACCACGGCAAGAGTCCAGGCCTCGGGCAGGATGGAGCGAGTCCCCACGTGGGCGGTCTGGAAAATGAAGACGCCGGCCACGAGCCAGACGAAGACCACCCATGACCAGGAGAACTCGAACGCCCGCCCCTCCCGGTCGCCTCCCCTGGAAAAAGACTCGACCGGCCAGCACGCTGCCGCCAGCGCGTACCCGGCCAGGAGCAGAAGGAGCGAGACAACTGTCAAGGCCACGCAGACCCGTGTGGGGTCGGCCTGCAGGTACGAGCCAGGACGCTGCAGAAGGAGGAAGGCCGACCCGAGGCCGTAGAGCCCGAGCCAGGTCAGCACGGCAGTCCGCAGCCAGGCACGCCTGGCCCGGCCCAGTCCACCCTCACTCACCGGAGCAGAAGCAGTCGAATGGGACATCGTAGATCACCCTCGAGACCAGCACATCCGGCGTGTCGACCAGAAAGACCGCCACGTCTTCTCGCTGGACCAGGCAGACTGGACCGTCCGTCGTGCCGGGAAGGCCCGTCTGGAAACCGGTGCCGGGCGGGACGCTCGTCCGCGGGAAGCCGTCCGCGTTCCAGAGCCTGAGCGGAAGCAGCACGAACATCTTGGAGAGGCCTCCCGCGCCCCGTCCTCTCCCCCTCCCAAGTGGGAGGCGGCTCTCGGCCACGCTGGCGACCGCACGCTCGAGCTCCGTGGCGATCGCCCCGGACGAGAGGATCTGCGCGGTCGTGTCGGGCTGCTCGAGGCGCGGACGTGACCTGCGATCGAGCCAATCGAGGGCCCCACGGCGAAGGCGATCCAGGTCCAGGGGGAGAAACGCAGGTCCGTCCGCGGCAAGGAGCCCCTCGATGAAGACGTCGCGATAGAGCTGGTCCTTCTCGGCATCTTCGAGGAGGATCGAGTCGCGCCACGGCGCCAGGGGCGAATCGTCTCTGCAGACAGCGGGGCGGGTCGCGGCCAGCCGCCGGAGAAGCCCCTCGCGGCGTCTGAGGCGTTTCGCAACCCTCTCCCCTCGATGCCACATCGCGTCCAGCATCCTCACGCGATAGCTGCGGAACACGTGAGCCAGCTTCTCTCTGAGTGTGTCGCGCACCCGGGCTACCCACTTCGATCTCGCGTCCCGCGAGTCGTCGAGCAAGTCCGACAGGCGGGAGACCACGAGACGGCGAAACACCGTTGCGGTGCCGAAGCAGACAAGCATCGCCACGGCGCCGGCGAGCCCTCGGGCATCCACCGGCAAGGACGGCTGGTCGATCGCCCAGAGCCGCTCCAGGGCAAGGAAGAGGAGCACCGAAGCCAACGAGGCGTGGAGCCCCAGATCCCGCCAACAGGGGACGTCCAGCGCCACGTCGGCGGCGGCGCGCTCGAGAGCGTCGAGGCTTCTCACTTCTCTCTCGACCGCGGCCTCGTCCAGGACTTCCCGCAGCGAGGGCCAGTCCTTGGCCTCCCGGACAGCCTGCTCGTAACGCTGCCTGGACTCGCCGGCCTGTTCCTCGGTCGCCAGCCGCACGGCCGCAAGGGCCGCGCAAGCCTCCAACTGTCGTCTGGCTTCGGAGTCCAGTCGGCCGGTCTCCTGGGCCGTCCGTTCGGCGAAGCCCCTGCGCTGGTCGAAGAGCTGCTGGGCAACCGTGGTGGGCGAGCCCTTCGCCGGGCCGCCGGCGGTCTGCTCCGACCGCGACCCGGCCAGGGTCACCTCGAGGTCGCCCGGCGAAACGCTCTCGATCTGCTGCACGGCCGAACCGACCTGGCGAGCCAGGGAGTCGCCCACTCCCGACACCAGGACGGTCTCCAGGTCAGGGCATGGGACCTCGTGCGGCGGTAGGTCCTTGAACGAGGGGGCGCGCTCATCGCGCGGTCCGGGTGGCGCCGGCGATGGAGACTCGGCAGCACCCGCCCTCGTGGCCCGGGCGCAGAGCTCGTCGATCGCCTTCCATGCCGCCGAGGTGGCGACCAGAGCTATCGGGTCCGGAACTCGCGCGATCTGAAACGTAGCGTAGAGGCACGTCCGTCCGATCGGCACGCCGTCGGGCTGACCCGGCTGGCGCCGGGCCAGGACCGGCACGGAGGCCGGTCCTACTGCCCTCGCCTGCGGCTCGGGCTGGCCCCCTCACCCTCCGGGGGAGGGCAAGGGTGGTGGGAGTCCAGGCTCACCCGGTCCGAGCCGGGAGTCTCCCTCCAGAGCGAGGCCGTGGGTTCCGGACTCGGGCGGGCTCCGGTCCCGGCCGGGGGCACTCGCAGCCTGGACCGGAGGTTCAAGGGGAGCCACGGGCGGTCCGGTTGGAGACCCAGACGGCCAGTAGTACTGGAGGTAGGGCTGGAAGCTGGCGAGCGGGTGGCTCATCCCCGCCGCCCAGATCGACTCGATGAGCGCGGCCGCCTGGGCCACGCGGTCCTCGGCCGCGAACTCCGTCCCGTCGCAGCGAGTCGGCTCGAAGAGGATCACGCGGTGAACGAAGCGCGACTTGTTCCGGGCTGCCAACTCGTTCAGTCTCGTCAGGACTGGGACGACCGGCTCGAGCGTGTGACCCAGCAGCGACAAGAGGAGTATGACGTTGTGCCACTGCGGCCGGGACGGTACTTCCAGGAAGAACTTCTCGAGGCCGCACGCCAGGGACTCGAGGAAGCGCAGGTCGTCCTCCGTGCCCGACACCTCGCGTGGCAGCAGGCTGCGCGAGATCGAGCCCCTGCCCGCGACGACCCTGAGCTCCTCCATCCATCTGGACCAGGAAGTCGCGGGACCAACGTCCATCGGCCGCCAAGACTGGCCGGCCCTGGCCGGCCAGGCGGGCCGGGTCCGCTCCACTTCCCTGGCAACGCGACGCCCGAAGTCTTCGTGGTGGAGCAGTGCCAGAGTCCACTGGTCGGATGGTAAGGAGTGCTGGGCCATTGGCGGCCTCCCGATTTGGCGCCCGACTCTGCCGGCCGAGTGGGTCCCGGCGAGCGGCGGCGTCTCAACTGAGTGCGGTCCGAGGTCCGGATTCAGGGCGCGACAGTGGCCGGTGCAGGGCCTGCCGGGCTCGGGGCCTCTGACGGCGCGAGCGCTTGCTTCTTTTGCTCCCGAAGTCGCTGGAGCTTGCCGGAGAACTCCTGCTGGAACGCCGTGATATCAGCCTCCATGTGGGACCTGAGATCGTCGTAGAAAGCCTCGTGGCCAAACGACTTCACCTTCTCGTCGCCCAGCGAGTCGTACATCCCCTGCATCACGTCGCAGTAGTCGAGCTCTCGCCAGGGGAGCTTCTCGATCTCGGCCTGTTGCCGCGCCGCGCACAGGTTCTGCAGCAGGCTGAAGTCGTCCTGTCGTTCGTCCGGCAGGAAGAAATCCTGGGCTTTCTCGCGGTTGTTACCCAGCACTTCGCCTTCCATGGTCTCACGGAGGCGAGCGGTCAGGACGTAGGAGCCGTCGAACTGGCCGGGCGCTCGTATGAGTCCGAACCAGACGGCCCGAGCGAACCAGACCTTGACCAGGTCTTCCCGCTCCTTGGACGGCAACCAGATCCCGCATGCCCACTGTCCGAAGTACCTGGCATCGGTATGGATGGTCGGACACGACTGGCGATACCTGCGGTAGCTTTCCCGGAAGAACTTGAGGTCGTCGAGACAATCCAGCGGAGCACCGGCCCTGCTGGTCCACAAGATCGCCTCCTGGGCCGACCAGACGGCCCAGCCCTGGGACACGCTCTTGCGCTTGTTGTCCGGGGCGGCGCTGAACTTGCTCGAGGTCCACGCATCGCAGAGCAACGGGTTCTGCGCGGTCAGCTCGAGGTGGTAGACATCGACCAACGGGGGGCGATTCGGCGCGGGATGCCAGAAAGGAGCACCCCGCTCGGCCATCAGATTCAACCAGCCCTCGTAAGAGAGTTTCAGCGCAGTCAGGCGATCCGGGGCATCCAGGATCTTATTGCCGAAGCCGGACCCGAAGAGGGTCGAGAGTCGGAGCGCCCGTGCCAGGTCCTCCTGACTCTTGAGGTGCGCGCGCATGGGGCAGGCAAGGCCGCCCACCAGACCATCGAACTCGAATTCGATCGCCTGGTCGAGATTGACCTTGTCCACGAAGTCGCCCACCACCCTCTCGCTCTCGCAAGTGCAGCAGTCCTTGAGCTGGGTGGCCAGGTGGTTCATCCTCGCGTCGAGGGTGTCGGCGCCCGTCGCCTGGTCGCGGCTGTTTCCCTCGAAGGCCAGCTTCACCAGCGCCGACAGCCCATTGGCGGCCCGGGCTATCGCGCGGACCCAGGAGTCGAGTGCCGCGGCGGTTGCCGCGGGATCGGGCGCGAGCGATGGCTTGTAGATCCGATCCAGGACGAGCTCCTCGGCCGCGCCGATCTCCATTCGGAAGAGCGAGGCATCGAACCGCGAAGGATCGTCTCGCTTCGGAAGCAGTCGCTTGAGCTCTCGCTCGATCGAGTCCGAGACGGGGTCCAGGACTCTCGCCTGGACGTCGCAAAGGGTCCTCCTCCAGGTCTTGGCATAGGCCTCGACCTGGCCGAGGATCGCATCTGCCGGCTCGGTCCATCGGTTCGTGAGTTCGCGCGCGTGCCAGCCCGCCAGCTCGGCGGCGTACACTCGCAGCGCACGTTCGGTCGTCCTCCGGTTGAAGCCGGGAGGCACATAGGTCCACGCACTGCACAACTGCTCCAGGACCGCGTCACCGGCAGCGCGCAGTCTGTCCGACTGCGCCTTGGACGTCTGGGCCTCTGCTCTCTCCTTCGCGACGTCTTCGCGACCGGCACAGACTTGTCGTTCCAGCTCGGCGATCCAGTTGAGCGCTCGCGTCAGGTCGCCCCCGGCGACGAACTGGCCGATCTGGTCCCCGATGCAGCCCTGGCCGGTCAGCGCCGCCTCGAGCAGTCGGGAACGGAGTGTCGGAACGGCGGCACTCGTCCTCTCGAGCAGATCTCGGGTGCCATTCTCGGTGGTGCTTCGCTCGGTCTCCCAGTTCTCCCGGCCCACTTCCTCGATGAGCCGTTCCGGGGTCTTGCGCAGGACGGCGAGTCGCCCGAGATCCTTGGAGAACGCCTCGCGCAGCTTCTGCCTGGATAGCCCGAGGTTGGCCAGATAGGCCGTGACCTGATCCGAGAGAGCAGAGCCGGTGACAGGCGGCTTCTGCAGGGCCTGGAGCCCGTCTCGCGCCAGGGTCATCGCGCAGAATCGCTTCACCTTGTCGACCGGGTAGACGAGCGACGCGCAGCCGAAGCTGGCGTAAGCGCACGATTGCTTGTCGCGATGCAGAGAGGCGACCTGCTGGGAGGTCGCGATGTTGATCCACCAGCTCTGGACCGTCGTGGAGATGACCGAACCCAGGAGATGATGGAGGCAACCGGCCGTCAGGTCGACGTACTCTCCGAGGGTCTTGGCGTTCTTGCCCTGCTCGTTCTTGTACTGGACCACGAAGCAATGATCGACCGGACAGCGGGTGTCGATGGCCAGACCGCCCAGGTTCATCTGGAACCTAGAGCTCTTGTGGAACCTCCAGTACTCGAACTCGCTGGGGGCTGCGATGCCGTTCGCGGCGATTCTCTCGACCGAGTCGTGTCCAAGGATGGGAGCCAGGCAATCGACAATGACCGTGGGGTCGATCACCACGAGGGCAATGCTGTGGGGGTGGGCCGCCAGCCTGTGTCGCAGATAGGCCGCCAGCAGCAGCATCGTCCCGGCGCCGGTCCCACCTCCAACGGAACCCACGAGGAGACAGCGGATGTTCGTGCCGGTCCCAGCCGCCTGCAGCGCGGTGAGGCTCCCGATCCGCGCGGCGATCCTGCCTGACACGAGTTGGTGCTTGAGGGCGTGGTCCAGGGCCAGGGGGCCGTGCATCCTCACCTGTCCGAGGCCGGGATTGAAGACGATGCCGGGCATGTACGGCACCGTCTGGCCCTGGTCGTCCTTGTAGAAGTACCACCACTGGCGAAAGTCGCGATCGTCCTTGCGGCTGGCCACATAGGAGTCGGCGACCAGGTCCTGTCCGATGTCGCAGAAATCGCCCGGTGGTACCAGAGCGCGTTCCGCGGTATCGCCCGCGTCGACCGCCAGGATCTGGACGCTGTTGGCCAGGGCCTGCCTGCCCGTCAGCGAAGCCTCTAGCCTGCGTCGCAGGTCGGCGACAATCTTGATTCCCATCCCCCCCACACCCATGACCAGAGCCAGATCGGCCATCGCCACTCCCTTCCGTCGTCACATCGAGTACTTGATGCGTCTGTTCGAGGACGAGATCACGCTGCCGAAGCCCAGGACAGCCCGGCTGCCTCTCGACATCGGCTTCTCGTTGCCCTCGGCGTCGGTCACTCGCAGCTCGTCGCTGTGTGACTGCAGTTCGACTTCTCGTCCGGAAAAAGGCCTCAGCTCGAAGAGCACCCCCTTCCCCTCCAGGCCCGAGAACCCGATGCGGGCCTTTCCCTGCTCCCCCACGGTCACCCGTCGCAACTGTCTGGGCAGCAGACGCCTTGCGCCCAAGAACCGCGCAAGGTGCTGCGACTCGTAGCTCTCCTCGTCGGTCAGCGAGCCCCTGAAGCCGGGCGTCGTCGCCAGCAGCACGAGATACAGCACCACGAGCGTCCCCAGGACGAGCTTCACTCGCTTCAACAGGAGCTGTTCCGGCGGGTCCACGGCGACTGCCGTGAAGACGATCGGAATCGCGCCGGTCGCGGTCAGACCGGCACCCTGGAGCTCGAGATCCGGCGCCGAGAACGTCAGGATGGCCTGGTAGGCACCGGGCACAAGTGAGGCATCGCCCTTGACCACCACCGTGAGCTTTCCGGTCTCGGCAGCGAGCTCTCGAACGGCTCCCTCGCCGTCGCCGAAGCAAACATGATGGCCGGGACGCAACGAGGCACTCGCGCCCACGGCGGCCAGGAGCTCCGCCTTGACCTTGACGTTCTCCGGAAGGCCCTGGAACGAGAGCAGGATCGTCTCGCCAAGCTGCTGGCCGGGCGTCAGCTCTCCGAAATCGACGGGGAACGGGGCCCCCGAAGGCCGTCCCAGCTTCAGCACGGCCGGCCCGCGAGGATTTTCGACCTCGAAGGAGTAGTTGATCCACATGCCCTGAGCGGGGCTCCTTTCCAGCCCGGCGCCGAGAAGGAGGAAGCCGTCGCGGGACAGGCGATAGAACTGGATGGCCCCACGATAGAGACCTGGCTTGCTATGCGGTGGCAGCCGGAGCTGGACGGCAAACTCGCGGCTGCCTGGCGTGAGCTCCGCCTGCTTCCCGAAGCCGTCTGCGGACGAGACCGAAACACCGGAGCCGGCAGGCAACACCGCGGGGTTCTCCGGATTGTCGGCGACGACCAGTCGAAGGCGAGGCCCGAGCTGACGCGCCGCGGCATTCACGTCCACGGCCACCGCGAGGGTGCGGACGACTTCGACGCCGGCACTCGACAGGCGGCCCCAGGCAAGTGGAAAGGAGTACCCGCGGGCAGGCTGGAGGCGGACCTCGGCGACTTCCTTCGGCAGAGACGGGGCCACGTTGGGCGGAAGAAACGTTGCGGTCATGTTGTAGCGCCGGGCCGCTTCCTGGACCTCCGCCGGAGGCTGGATCCCCAGGCTGATGTAGTAGAGCCAGTAGCGGTCGCTGAACCCGTCGCTCAGTTGCTGCAGGGACTTCTCGATGGAGTAGATGCCTCTCTTGTCGTTGTCCTGTCCGTCGGTGAAGAGGTAGATGACGAACTTGCCCCGACTGCCCGTCGAGCGTTGCCAGCCGGTGAGCCGGGCCGTCAAATGATGCAGGGCGTCATAGATCCAGGTGCTCATCCCGGTGGCTTGCAGCCCCTGGATGTGCTTCCTGGCCAGATTCCTCGTCACCGGATCGGTCAAGGAGAAGTCCTTCCAGCTCTGAAGCCCCGAGTGGAACGTGGCCACGATCAAGGGACTGCCAGCCGGCAGGGCATCGACGAAACGGCATGCCTCGGCCACCACGGCCGGCATGATGTTGCGTCGGGGTTCGGAGCCCTGACCGATCATGGAACCCGACGTGTCGATCACGAAGACCGGCGTGACGGGTTCGGCCGGCAGGGCTGCCGCCGGCTTCCACAGGAAGAGCCCGAGCCAGCAGACGACCCCCGCGGCCCAAATCGTCCGCCGGAGAGCTCGCGTGATTCGAGCCGAGTCGACCTTCCAAGGGAAGCCTGATTCAGTCATGGCCGGGAGCATCTCCTTCGACGGTCCCGCTCGCAGCAGCGGCCCGCGAGCGTCTCTGCGGTCCTTATCCGACACACCCATGCACCACCACCCGAGACTCTCGACCTGCCAATCCTACACCACCGCGGAACGCCGGCAAAACACTTTCTGGGGAGTGCGCGTCGTCCACGTGACGCCGGGGGCTCAGCGCTGGAGGACAGGCGTCGGTCGTGATACCCTGACTCCGGCAAGTTGTCCGGGCACAACCTGAAGTCACCCCGGAGCGTCCGGGCGGCGCCCTGGTGGCGACGGGTGTCTCCGGCAGGCAGGCACCGGTGGCGAAGGAGCGGGAAGATGACAGACGCAACCAAGAAGATCGTCATCGCGGGGGATCCAGCCGTCGACTGGGACCTGGCCCGCGAACGAGAGTACAGACGCGACACCGGATCATGGACGCGACACTGGAGCGACGACACGCGCACGCGGGTCTTCCAGCGAAAGGGGGGCGTGTGGGGTGTGAAGCAGCTCATCGCGAAGCTGCTGGCCGGTCCGACGTGTCAGGTCTTCGGCCCCGAGATCCCTGAGTCCGAAATCGGCGCCTCGTCCAGGGAGTTCATTCACTCCTACACGATGTGGGCCCCCCACCCCCGTGAGAAGGTGGACGGCCGCGACTCGAAGGAGAAAGTCTGGCGCATTTCCGAGTTCATGAGCTACGAGCTCCCAAGCGTCGAGATGGTCGACAAGTCGGCAACATGGGGCGGCTTCTCGAGCGAGCCTGAGGAGGCAGAGCTGGTCATCCTGGACGACGCTAACAAGGGGTTTCGTAACCCCACGAGCGAGAGGCACTGGCCAAGGGCCCTGGGAAAGGGCAAACGGCCGTGGATTATCCTGAAGATGGGTGAGCCGGTGGCCGAAGGCGCTCTTTGGGAGAACCTGATCGAACAGCACCACGAGCGTTTGATAGTGGTCATGACGGCAAACGACTTGCGCAGGGCCGACGTCCACGTCAGCCGCGGCCTATCGTGGGAGCAGACAGCCCAGGACCTGGCTCAGGAGATCACCCTCAATCAGCACATCAACGTCTTCTCGGGCTGCCACGCGACCGTCGTTTCTTTCGACACCTCCGGAGCCTTTCTGGCAGACGGCGCGTCCGGGAAGTGCCGACTGTTCTTCGAGCCCGAGTCGCCCGAGGATGGTTGGAGCAAGGACTACCCGGGGTGGATGGTGGGTTACACCACCTGCCTGGTAGCGGGGCTCGCGGCCGAGCTGCTGCACGAGGAACCGGATCTGAAGTCCGGCATCCAAGCCGGCATCAACGGAATGCGCGCGCTCCACAAGGCCGGGTTCGGCAAGTACGAGGGGCTGACGGCACCCATCTCTCTGGGATTCCCATGCGAGGAGGCCGTGCAGGCCCTCCGGCATCCGGCCGAGAAGCTGGCCAGCGTGGAGATCGAACTGCCAAGGAGTGAGGATGTCCCTCTCGGGGTTTTCGGCAAGCTCCTCACGGTGGATCGCCGGGAGATAGAGGCCTACCGCAGCATCCTGAATCTCCTGACGGAGTATCGCAGCAAGGTGAAGAACACCAAACCCCTGTCGATTGCGGTCTTCGGGCCTCCGGGTTCGGGCAAGTCCTTCGGGGTCAAGCAGCTTGCCGCCTCGGCCCTGAAGGACGAGCGAGTGGAGTTGGAGTTCAATCTCTCGCAGTTCAAGGGACCGGAGGATCTCATCGCCTCCTTTCACCAGATCCGGGACGTGGCCCTCTCGGGCAAGTTCCCATTGGTGTTCTGGGACGAGTTCGACACGTCTCTCGGAGGACAGCAGTTCGTCTGGCTGCGGTACTTCCTGGCTCCCATGCAAGACGGCAAGTTTCAGGAAGGACAAGTCATGCACCCGTTGGGACGGTGCATGTTCGTCTTCGCGGGGGGAACCTGCCGATCGATCCGCGAGTTCGGGCGCCCGCAGCAAGCTGTCAATCCGACAACGGAAGGCCAAAGGAGCGAGTCCACGAGGGCCGGCGGAGAGGATGCCGACTTCAAGAAAGCCAAGGGACCCGACTTCCGCAGCCGCCTGAGCGGCTTCGTGGACATCCTGGGACCGAACCCGGCGAGGTCCTCAGTAGACGCGGATGACGCTGGTTCCGAGGAGTCGACGAGCTCGCCGGCGAAGACCGCGGAGTCCGCCGGCACCGCGCACCCGAGATTGGATCCCCGGGACGAGGACCCCCACTACATCGTCCGGCGGGCCATTCTGTTCCGGAGCATCCTGGAACGTGATGCGCCGGGCATCTTCGCACCCGGCGACAGGCGCGACAAGCACGGGACGGCGAACGTGTCGGAAGGCGTGATACGTGCGTTTCTCGAGGTCCCGAAGTACGAGCACGGGGCGCGCTCCATGGAAGCCCTGCTGGCAATGAGCTCCTTGAGAGGCAGATGCAAGTTCGAGCTCTCATGTCTGCCGGCAGGGGATCAGCTCCGACTGCACGTCGATCCGACCGAGTTCCTCTCGCTCGCGCACAACCTCGAGTTCGACGAAGAGACTGTCGAGAAGCTGGCTGCCAGAGTCCACGAGGGCTACTGTAACGCCTTGAAAGCCGAGGGCTATGTGTACGGCGAAGTCACGGATGAAGACGCCCATACGAGCGCTCTGCTCTGCAACTACGAACAACTGCCAGAGGCGGACCAGGAGCCCAATCGCCAGGTCGCGCGGGGCTTTCCTTGGGTCGTCCGGCGCGCGGGTTGCCTCGTGCGACGCCGGTTCGCCGGAGAGGAGCCGCTCGACCTCTCGCGAGGAGCACTTCTGGAGGCCCTCTCCGCAGCCGAGCACGAGCGCTGGATGAGGCAGAAGCAGAAAGACGGTTGGAGGTACGGCGAGCTGAGTGACCGCGCTGCGAAGACGAACAAGTGGATGCAGCCCTACGAGAATCTGCCAGATGAAATCAAGGAACGCGACCGCAACAACGTCCGGCTGCTGGTAGCTTCTCTCGAGAACGATTTCGACTCGTCATCTCGCCCCCGAAGGGCGGGAGCGGGAAAGGCCCTCAGGTTTGCCCGGACCCTCGCCCCCGCCGAGCAGACGCCACCGAAGTAATCGGCGACCAACCCCGCCGCTGGAGCAAGCTCTCGACCCCCTACTTTTCGCGCGAGTCCCTCCTCCTCTCGCGCCCCCCGAACACGAAGCGCAGCGGCCACGAGGACGTGGTTCCGCTGCGCTCGCGGGGCCCCGTCCGCCCAGGGGCGGAGGGGCCGGACGGCGGGCGGCCGGCGCACGGTGGCCGGCGGCCCGCTCCGGTGGCGGGCTACACCAGCTCGATGAGGGCCATCTCGGCGGCATCGCCCAGACGGCGCCCCAGCTTGATGATGCGGGCGTAACCGCCCTTGCGCTCCTGGTAGCGGGGCGCAACAGTCTCGAAGAGACGGGTGACGACCTTCTTCTGGCCCAGCCGGGCAAAGGCGAGCCGGCGCTTGGCCTGCTCGGCGGGCGAGACGACGGCCTTCTCGTTCTCCTTGGCGGGGGGCCGGTTCACGACGGCCTTCTTGGCCATCGTGATGAGCCGCTCGGCCAGGGGGCGCAGGGTCTTGGCCTTCGCCTCGGTCGTCTTGAGCTTGTCGTGTTCGAACAGTGAGTTGAGCAGCCCCTTCAGCAGCGCCTTGCGCGGCCCGCAGGGTCGGGAAAACTTGCGTCCAGCCTTGTTGTGTCTCATTTGATGGCAGACCCCTCTTCGTCACGGAGCGCAAGTCCGTAGACGGCCAGCTTCTCGCGGATCTCGTGCAGGGACTTCTTGCCGAAGTTCTTGATGGCCAGTAGTTCCGAGGCCCGCTTCTTGGCGAGCTCGCCCAGGGTCCTGATGTTCTCCTGCTCGAGGCAGTTGCGTGAGCGGACGGAGAATTCCAGGTCCTTGATGGGGATGTCGATGTTCTTGTTGTCTTCCTTGCGGGCCTCGACCACCATCCGGTAGTCCTCCTCGGGATACGGACTGGCCGGATCCAGGTTGAGGAAGAGCTCGAGGTGGGCCTGGAGCATCTTGGCCGAAAGCCTGACAGCCTCGGTCGGGTAGATTGCCCCGTTGGTCCAGACCTCGAGCGTCAGGCGGTCATAATTGAGCTCCTGGCCGACGCGCGTATCCTCGATCTTGTAGTTGACCCGAGTGATCGGGCTGAAGTGGCAATCGAGGAAGATGGTGTTGAGAGGGTACTCGCCCTTGGTGTTCTTGCGGGCCAGCTTGTAGCCCGTACCCTTCTCGACGGACATCTCCATCTCGAGGGGCATCTCCTTGGTGAGCTCGCAGATGTAGCAGTCGGGATTGATGATCTCGACGGAGGCGTTCGGCTCGATGTCGGCCGCAGTCACCTTCCGCGGGCCCGTGACCTTGAGCTTGAGGGTCGAAGGCCGGTCGGCCATCGACCGGACGACGATCTTCTTGAGGTTGAGGATCAAGTCGATGACGTCCTCGACGAGTCCCTCGACAGCCGAGAACTCGTGCAGGACGCCCTCGATGCGAACGCTGGAGATGCAGGCCCCGGGCATGGAGCTGAGCAGCAGGCGTCGCAGGGAATTGCCCATGGTCTGCCCGTAGCCGCGCTGGAGCGGCTCCAGTACGAACTTGCCGTACGTCTTGACGCTGGTGTCGCGGCTGATCTTCAGTGTCGGCTTGGTGATTTCTATCAAATTCATCCCTCCTCGAGGGGATCCCAGGGTCCCGTTCCTGCCCGGGCGTCTGGACGCGGTCGAGGATCGACCGGTCCGCCGGCCGCCGGCGGGGCGCTGCCGCCGATGCGGCCGCGGGCCTGGATTACCTGGAGTAGAACTCCACCACCATGTTCTCCTGGATGTCGGCGGGGAGCTGTTCTCGGGTCGGCAGGGCCGCATAGAGGCCCTTGACCTTCTCGCCGTCGACCTTGACCCAGTCCGGGATTCCGCGGCTGGAAGCCATCTGGACGGCCTCCTTGCAGCGGTTGAACAGGGTGCTGTTCTCGCGGATGGCGATCTCCATGCCAGGCTTGAGCTGGAAGCTGGGCACGGAGACCTTCTTGCCGTTGACCAGCACATGTCCGTGGAGGACGAGCTGGCGGGCCGCCGCCCGGGAGTGGACGAAGCCCATCCGCATGACCATGTTGTCGAGGCGGGACTCGAGGAACTGCAGCAACTTGATGCCGGTGACGCCCTTGATTTTCAGGGCGCTCTCGAAGTAGCCGCGGAACTGCCGCTCCAGGACGCCGTACGACTTGCGCATCTTCTGCTTCTGGCGAAGCTGCGTGCCGAAGTCGGACATCTTGAGCCGGGCGCTCTTGACCTTGCCGTGCATGCCAGGCCAGTACGAGCGCTTCTCAAAAGAGCACTTGGTGGTGAAACAACGATCGCCCTTGAAGAACAGCTTCTGCCCTTCAGTGCGGCAGATCCGGCACACGGGGCCGAGATCACGAGCCATTTCCAGTCAACCTCCTGAAAACCACTATTGGGTTCTTTTCGTGGTGTGCGCCACCCCGGCTGGCGGGGTGAAACCGTTCCCGCTCAGACGCGGCGCCGTTTCTTGGGGCGGCAGCCGTTGTGCGGAGCCGAAGTGACGTCCTTGATCAGGCCGACCTTGACCTTGGAGCCTTGAATGCAGCGGACGGCCGAATCCTTGCCGGCCCCGGGCCCGCTACGGACCCGGTCGCTTATGGCGTTGCGTCCGGTGCGCCGGTGTCGGCTGATGGGCTGCGGCCCGGTGCGGTCGACGGCAGCGGCCGACGCAGCGGCGCCCGCGCGGGTCATGACCGCC
>JACQZL010000095.1 GCA_016213865.1 Candidatus Rifleibacteriota bacterium | reverse complement strand
CCCGGCCGCACTCGGAGAACTACCCACGCGCAGAGCATGCACCCCCCAGAAGCGGCGACTGGCAGTGCTCGAGCGGGTCTGTTACGATTCAACTCGAGAAAGCCCTTCCAGCCAATGATCCGCTCCCTGGAGCTGTACCCCGGTCCCAAGGCCGACTTCCGCGAGGCTTGCATCCTGCTGCGAAGCGACAACTTCGCCGGCGATCGGGTGCTGCTGCTCTACGCCCAGGTTGTCGTCACGGCCGAGGCCCTGCTGGGCGATCGCATCCGTTTCCTGGTCGGCACCGAGGAGGACCCGGCCCAGTTCTACACGTCGCCGGGGATGCCGGTCTCGAGTGCCGACCCGTTCCTGCGCCGGTTGACCAAGAACCGCGGGTTCTTCAGCGTGATGGTGCGCGGGACAGCGGACAGAGACTCTGCCTCGCTCTCCAGGCGCGGCTACATCGACACGTCGGGCGGCCACGCCCAGGGGCTCCGGCTGCTCAAGGCCGGCCAGCCGCAACGCGCGGCCATCGCGTTCAGCCAGGCGCTCGAGAAAAACCCGGGCCTCCACAACCTGCACTATCTGCTGGGCCGCTGCTACCAGATCGTCGGGGACACCCACGCCGCCGTCGACAGCTACACGGCGGAGATGAAGGCCAGCCGCCACCCGCAGGCCCCGTACGCCATCGGCAAGATCCTCGAGGAGCGGGGCGACCGGGAGACGGCCCGGCTGTACTACCAGGAGGCCCTGCGCCGGGACGGCCTGAACCTGTCGGCCCTCGTCTCGCTGACGCTGGGCCATCTGTTTGCCGGCGAGTTCGAGGAGTTCTGGGAGATGCTGGGACGGGCGTACCAGATCGCGGGCGAAGACCAGGCCGTGGGCGAGATCCTGCGCCGCGCCGCGGGCGTGTTCAAGATCGAATCCGACGAGGTGCTCGCGCGTATCAACCGCAAGCCCATCTCGAAGGAGATCCTGGAGGAGATCCTCCTCAACAAGCTGCTCTTCGAGAACGGGGCCTTCCTGCTGGCCCAGGAGGCGTTCGAACGCTTCATCGGCGGCTTGCGGGACCGCGACCTCAAGCAGGCGGTCGCCGCCCTGTACAGCGAGATGGTGAAGAACGCCATCGAGAACGTGAGCCCGTGGGAGGCTTCGCGCGTCGTCCCAAAGCTGCACTACAGCCTGGAAGGTCTCAAGACGCCCGGCTCACGCGAGCTGGTCCTGAACTACGGCACCGTCCTGGAGACGGCGTTCCGCGACCTGCGCTGGTTCATCGATCCGCTCTGGGCCAACTACCTCGTCGAGGACCTGGAGGAGTTGCAGGCCGAGTGCCCGGACATGGAAGAACTGGGCGTCTTTCTGATGCGCGTCTACGGAAACCTGCTGGAAGATCAGGTCCACCTGGGCCGCCCCGACGGCATCCAGAAGGCCCAGGAACGGATGGAGCACCTGCTCGAGGCCAATCCCGGCAACCAGAAGCTGCCCTACACGTTGCTGACATGCCTGTCGTATCTGACGGAGCTGGCCGCCGGCAAGCAGGAAGCGACTGTCGCGCCCGAGTTCCTGGAGCGGGCCCTGGAGCTGGCGCGCCAGTACCAGGACAGCCCGCGCATCCGCGACCACACCGGAACGATGCTCGAGACCTTCGTCGAGCGGTTGACCCGGCGCCGTCAGTGGGACCTCCTCGAGCAGGCGCTGAGCTCGGTGGCCGCCTCGGCCTTCGCGGCCTCCTGGAAGGAGAGCCTCCTGGAGCGCCTCCAGTGCAAGATGCTCGCGGCTCTGCCCGAGGACGCACCCGACGTCGAGTGGCTGAGGCGCCTCCGAACGAGGGACAACGTGGCCAGCCCGACGAGCCTCTTTGATCCGGTGCTTCGTGGCATCCGCAATCTCGTCGGGGTGCCGGTGCCGGGCGCGATCCTGGTCGTTCGCAGCGACCCCGACGGCAAGGAGATCTTCATCAACGGCCGCGGGGCGGGGATCACGCCGCGTCGCTTCGAGGACTTCCCCGCCGGCGAGTACACGGTCGGTGTCGGCAATGTCTATCGCCGCGTCGAGCTGAAAGACGGCAACCCGGTGCGGATGCGGTTCCACATGTCCGACGGCCAGGTCGAGATCGAGGAGAGCTTCGAGTACTCCCAGCCCCTCGCCGAGCTCAAGCTGGCCGGCAAGCTCGAGAAGCTGGACGGAGGGGTCCACCCGCAGCACGGCGGCATGCTCGAGGTCTCGTTCGAGGACGGCGTCAAGGTCGTCCGCGTGCGGCGGGACGTCACGCCCATCCGGGAGCTCTCTTTCCAGGAAGAGCTGCTCAACGTCCTGGGCGAAGAGGGGCCGTGCCCACTGGTAGTGGACGTGTCGGGTGTCCACTGGATCGGCAGCCTGGGGATCGCCTTGCTCGCCAAGCTCTTTCAGATGAATGGACGGCGCAACATGGTGGTCGTCCGCGGCGAGCGGCCTGACTTCCGCGTGGACGGAAAGGTCTGCCAGGAAGTGAAGACGATCTTCGACTTCCTGCTCAAGTACGTCCCCGCGGCGCCCAGTCTCGACGAGGCGGTGGCCCTGGCCCGCCAGGGCGGCATGGTGCACTGACGACGGTTTTGAGTCGCCACGACAACAACCGCTGCAGTAATATGCCCCTCCAGTACAAAGGAGGCAAACCCATGTCGGAAGGCGTTTTCAAGAAGACAGAGCTGGTCGGCACCTCGAGCAAGTCCTACCAGGATGCGATCGAGAAGGCTGTTGGCCGCGCCCAGAAGACCATCCGCAATCTCAGTTGGTTCGAGGTCAAGGAGCTGCGCGGCGGTCTGCACAACGGGAAGATCGAGTTTCAGGCCGTCTTGAGCCTGGCCTTCAAGCTAGAAGAGGCCTAGCCCCCGCGGGAGAGGCCCCGTGCGGGCCTCTCCCGTTGGCCGGTCATGCGTGTGGCGGCCGGGTGCGCTCGCAGCTCATGGGGATCCTGGGGTCCGTTCGTGCTGAGCCGGAGGCGAGCTTGCGAGCCTCCGAGTCGAAGCACGGCTCGCAGAGCCAGTTCTCCCGCCCCTTCGACAAGCTCAGGACATGACTTCGACTCGCCTCGCTACGCTCGGCGGCTCAGGGCGAACGGGACGAGGGAAGGCAGTTCCCCGTATTCCGCGCGCGCACCCGTGGCGGCCGGGTGCGTGTCTAGCAGGTGGTCCCACGCCTGTTGGGAATGCCCTGGCTTGACTCTTCGACACAGAGACACGGAGCCACAGAGAAAGAGAGACCGTGATTGGCGACGTCCATCGGATGACAAGACGAGAGAGACTCGAGGAGCCGCGGCGCCTGCGAGCGAGGCAGAGAATGATCCCT
>JACQZL010000094.1 GCA_016213865.1 Candidatus Rifleibacteriota bacterium | reverse complement strand
CGAGCAGCGAGCCGGCGAGCTCGACCGCCCGCTCGACGAACGCCTCGAAGATGCTCTCGAAGACGTAGAACCGCTTGCCGCTGGTGCAGACCTGACCGCTGTTCAGGAACGCCGCCCAGCACGCGCCCGGCACGGCCACGTCCAGGTCCGCGTCGCTGCACACGATGAACGGGTCGTTGCCGCCCAGCTCCAGATGGCACTTCTTCACCTGCTCGGCGCACAGTCCGCCCACGTGCTTGCCTGTCTCGGTCGAGCCGGTGAGCGCCACGAGGTCGGTGCCCGAATGCCGCACCAGGGCTTCTCCGGCCTCCTCTCCAAGCCCCGTCACGACCCCGACGACGTCCTGCGGGAGCTCGGCGAAGGCGTGCTCGGCCAGGAAGAGGGTCGCCAACGGCGTCTCTTCGCTGGGCTTGACGATCACCGTGTTGCCGGCCGCCAGTGCGGGCGCCACCTTCCACGAGAGCAGCAGCAACGGGTAGTTCCAGGGCACGATGACGGCCACGACCCCGTAGGGCTCCTTGAGCGTGAAGTTGACCTGGTGACGCGCCACGGGCGGCAGCGAGCTCCCGCGGGAGTTGCGGCCCAGCTCGGCGTAGTAGTCGAAACACGCCGCGGTCCACTCCACCTCGTCTCGGTTCTCGCAGAACGGCTTGCCCCCCTCGCGCGTCAGCAGTCGAGTCAGCTCTTGCTGGTGCTCGCGGATTCGACGGGCCACGGCGTGGAGCATCCCGGCCTTCTCGACCCCGGGCACCCACCGCCAGTCTGTGAAGGCGGTCCGCGCGGCCTGGACCGCGCGATCGACCTCGAGCTCACCGCCTCGCGGCACGTGACCCAGCACGGCCTCCGTCGCGGGGTCGATGACGGGAATCTCTCTTGGCGAAGCCTGCCGGCGCTGTCGCATGCGTCCTCCTCGAGTCGCGGTCCAGGATAGCGTACAGGACGGCGGCCCGACTGGCCATGCGACAGGCGGGGCTCAGCGAGCGGCCGACACCGGGTAGCCGCAATCTCGCCTGCGACCCGAAGGCGGCTGCCCTTACTTCAGACCCGCGAGGTCATGGCGCTCCTGGAAACGCTCCAGGGCGAGCTCGATCAGCCGGTCCAGCAGCGTCGAGTAGTCCATGCCGGAGACCTCCCAGAGCTTGCTGAAGACCGACGTCGAGGTGAAGCCGGGGATCGTGTTCAGCTCGTTGGCCAGCAGACGGCCCGTCTCGTTCTCCAGGAACATGTCGACCCGGGCCATGCCCTCGCACTCCAGCGCGCGGTAGATGTCGCCGGCGAGGGTCCGGACCTTCTCGGTCGTCTCGGCATCCAGCGGGGCCGGCGCCCGCAGGCTCATCATGCCGGGCGTGTACTTCGTGTCGTAGTCGTAGTAGTCGGTGGTGTAGGTGATCTCGCCGGGCAGCGAAACCTCGGGGGCCCGATTGCCGATGACGCTGCACTCGATCTCGCGGCACTGGATGCCCTTTTCGACGATGACCCGCGTGTCATAGGCCAGCGCCTCCCGGAAGGCGGTGGGGAGGGCCCCCGGCTCGCGCACCTTGGTCATGCCCACGCTGCTGCCGCCGTTGGCCGGCTTCACGAAACACGGGTACCCCAGCTTCTCCGAGACGTCGTCGACAGCGTTGCGGACAGCCTCCGCACCCTCCAGGTCGACCCTCCGCAGCCCCACCCAGTCGGCCACGGGAATGCCGCTCGCCCCCAGGATCTTCTTCATCACTATCTTGTCCATCCCGATGGCCGAGGCCAGCACGCCGGCCCCGACGTAGGGGACTCCCGCCATCTCGAGGAGGCCCTGCAGCGTGCCGTCCTCGCCGTAAGTGCCATGGACCAGCGGAATCGCCACGTCCAGACTGCCGCCGACCACGTCGGCCAGCATCACGCCGGCGCCTGCTTTCGGAACGGGAAGCGAGTTACCCGAGTGCAGAGCAGCCTCTCCGGGCAGCGGCTTGACCTTGGGGCCCTCCAGGGCCTTGGCCGAAATGCCGCTCTCGAGGTAGCGGGCGGGTTCGGCCGCGAGCAGCCAGCGCCCTTCCCGACTGATGCCGATGGGGACGACGTCATACTTGGCGGGGTCGAGGGACTGCACGAGCGACGTCGCCGAGGCGATCGAGACGAGGTGCTCGCCGGAGCGACCACCGTAGATGACACCGATGCGGATGCGACTGGGCATGACGAGAGAGAGGTTACACGAAATCGTTGCTGGGACTGCCAATCGTATCGGCACCCGGCCACGCGCTTGGCAAGTGGGGTCGTGCGATAGGACCGGAATGACGAGGCCGGCACCCGAATCGCCCCGAGGGGCTGGGCACCGGCCGAGCGGCGAGCCGCGCGGACCTGCCAGGTCCCACGGCTCAGGCGGAAAGCGTCACTTGGCGCCGGGTACCGACAGCTCGCGGTACTTCGGGAAGCGGACGGTCGAACCGTCGGCGGCCTGGTACTCCAAATGATAGTTGCGGACTCCGGCCGGCAGCTTGCCGGCGTAGGTGGCGTCGCCGCGGGCGACCTGGTCAAGGGAGTGCGACACGGTCTTGCCTGCCTCGGTGGCGCAGACGGCCGTCACGCTCGAGGGACGGTTCTGCGGGTAGAGCTCTGTGTTGAGCTCGACCTCGACCGGGCACTCGCCTCCCTTGACCGGAGCGGTCGGGACGAGTGTCATGTGGGGGAACGGGTCCTCGCAGTTCTTGATGAGGTAGAGGCAGGACTTCACGTTGCCCTCGCAGATTCGGGGTACTTCGCCTTCGGACGGGATGAAGGTCTGGCCCAACTCGATGGTGAACGAGAGCGCACCGGTATCGCCGAACATGAAGTCGTCGTAGTCGCCCGCCGACGGATAGAGGTCGGAGCTCTTCTCGGAGACGTAACCCGTGAACTTGGCCAGCTCGGCGCCGAACTTCTTGAAGATCTCTTCCTTGGCGGCGGCCACGTGGTCTTCCGTGTAGCTCCAGGGCCACAGGACCAGCTCGCTGTAGCTGTGGAAGCTGATGTCGGCGGCGAACTTCTCGCGGCGGGCCAGGTCGCGCACGGCGGAGGTCTCGGGCTCGCTGAACCCCTTGGGCCCGTGGTAGGTGTCGGCACCCGGCCAGTTGCTGGAGCCCGCATCGCCCCACTCGTAACCGTAGTTGCGATTCGGGTCGACACCGTAGCTGCCGTCCGAGTTCTTGCGGCGGTTCTTGCGCCACATCCTGGACTGGGTCTGGCTGTAGTTGACGCCGTCCGGATTGACCAGGGGGAGGATCCAGACGATGCGGCTGTCCACGAGGGCCTTCATCTCGGGGTCCGTGGCGTAGGTGGTCAGCATCTTCTTGATGAGGGCCATCGGCACCTCGACCGAGATCCACTCGCGGGAGTGGTGCGCGCCGCAGATGAAGAACTTGGGCAGTCCTTCGGCCTTGCCGCTCTGGGGCCCGATGACGATCGCCTGGAGGTCGCGGTCTTCGCAGCTCTTGCCGATGACCTCGAGATGGCAGATGGACGCGTAGTCCTTGGCGTACTGGGTCAACTCGTCCTGCACTTCCTTGACGGTGTGGTAGACGCCCAGGTCGGCCCGGTCCTTGAACGGCTCGAGCAAGGTATCGATGTCCTCGACGAGGACTTCGCGCTTCTGGAACAGACCGACGGCCGCCAAGACGCCGACCTCGGTCTTGGAGTGCTTCTCGCCGGGCGCGGGAGCAACCACTTCGACGTAGTGGTCGCCGTGACCCACGATATCGGCCCCGGAGCGCGCCAGGGCTTTCACCTCGTCCTTGCTGGT
>JACQZL010000038.1 GCA_016213865.1 Candidatus Rifleibacteriota bacterium | reverse complement strand
TCCTGGCGTCTTTGCGTTTGGTCCTCTCTGCCCCATGAACCGGGGACGCACCCCGACTTTAGTATTGACGCGGCGGCCGGGAAGATCGACATTACCTTTGTAGTCAGGAGGACCGAACCAGGGCCCTTGAGGCTCCATCCTGGCCCGTCACAACACCCACGGCCGTCCCGGACCCGAAGCGGGGGCGGCCAGACCGCGCAAGGGGCGCTGAAAATGGCCATCGTTCTGAACGGATCCGACCTCGACGTCGGTAAGCTAACGGCAATCGCCCGGCACGGCGAGAAAGTGGAGCTGGCGCCGGAGGCCCTCGACCGGATCAAGGCCTGCCGGATGATGCTCGAGGAGAAGCTCAGGGCCCGCGAGATCATGTACGGCGTCAACACCGGCATCGGGGAGTTCTCCGAGCGGGTGCTGACGGACGAGCAGGTCGAGAAGTTCCAGCGGTATCTGATCTACAACCACTCCGCGGGGATCGGCGGTCCGGTGCCGATCGAGCGGGTGCGAGCCGCCATGGCCGGGCGCATCAACGTCCACGCCCACGGGATGTCGGGCTGCCGGCCGGTCATCACCGCGACGCTGGTCGAGATGCTCAACCGTGGGGTGACGCCGGTGGTCTGCGAGAAGGGTTCGGTCGGGGCATGCGGAGACCTGGCGCCGATGTCGCAGATCGCCCTCTTGTTGCTGGGCGAGGGCGAGGCCTTTTACCAGGGGCAGAGACTGCCGGGGCACGCGGCCCTGGAGAAGGCCGGGATTGCGGTGCCGGGCCTTTCGGCGCGGGACGGCCTGGCCACCATCAACGGCTCGAACCTGCTGACGGCGATCAGCGCCTTGCAACTCCACGACATGAACCGCTGGCTCCAGCAAGCGGAGATCGCCTGCGCGATGAGCCTCGAGGCGTTGCTGGCCAACCTGAAGCCGTACGACGTCCGGCTCCACGAGGTACGCGGCTTTGCCGGGGCGATCCGGTCGGCCAAGGCGATCCTCAAGTGCCTCCAGGGGAGCGACCTCGCGACCGGGAAGCTCAAGACCAAGGTCCAGGACGCCTACTCGATGCGCTCGTCGCCGCAAGTCATCGGTGCCGCCCACGACGCCGTCGCCTGGGCCAAGAAGCAGGTCGAGATCGAGCTCAACGGCGTCGGAGACAACCCGATCTTCCTCCCGGAGCAGAGACTGACGCTGACCGGAGCCAATTTCCAGGGCTCGCCGGTCTCTCTGCCGATGGACCTGGTCGGTGCCGCCATCACGATGGTCTGCGTCCTGGCCGAGCGCAGGCTGAACCGGCTGACCAACCCTGCTCTGTCGGCGGGCCTCCCCGAGTTCCTCACCAGGGGGGCCGGGATGTTCTCGGGGATGATGCTCAGCCAGTACACGGCGGACACGATGATCGTGGAGCAGCGCATCCTGTCGATGCCAGCCTCGATCCAGTCGATCCCGGCCGCGGCCGATCAGGAAGACTTCGTCTCCATGGGGATGAACACGGCCCTCAAGAACGGTCAGATCCTGGACAACGCCCACGGCATCCTGGGGATCGAGCTGATGGCCGCGGCCCAGGCGCTCGACTTCCGGGCCTTCACCAACGGCAAGGGCGTTGCCGCGGCCCACAGGACCATCCGCAAGCACGTCGCGCATCTCGAGGAAGACCGCCCGCTCTATCCGGACCACAACGTCATGAAAGCGTTGGTTGCGAGCTGCGAGGTCCTCGAGGCGGTGGAGCGAGAGGTCGGCAGTCTCGAGTAGCCGTGCCCCAGGTCGGGGGGTGAGCGAGCGTTTGACTTTTTCGCTCGTTCACGGTAGATGATTTGGCCACGCTTTGACCGACGGCCCCTGCCTCCCGGGTCTGACGGGAAGCCGAGGTCGACCATCGAAAGCCGGTTCTCGAAAACGGGACGACCCGGGTTGCAAGGCGGCGAGCCAGGGACGCACGGACGGCCGACCCCACGTGCTGTCCGGGCCCGGGCACCCGAGCCGGGACCGGCACGGACCGGAGAAAGGAAGATCATGACCACCCCTGCACGCCACCGTTCCTGGGCCGAACCGTTCAAGATCAAGATGGTGGAGCTGGTCCGCAAGACCACGCGCGAACAGCGCCAGAAGGCGCTCGACGAGGCCGGTTACAACACGTTTCTCCTCAGGTCGGACGACGTCTACATCGACCTGCTGACGGACAGCGGCACCTCGGCGATGAGCGACCGGCAGTGGGCGGGCCTGATGATGGGCGACGAGGCCTACGCCGGAAGTCGCAACTTCTATCACCTCGAGGCAGCCGTGCAGCAGCACTACGGCTACAAGTACGTGGTGCCGACCCACCAGGGCCGGGGGGCCGAGCACCTGATCAGCCGGATCGCCATCAAGCCCGGCGACATCATCCCCGGCAACATGTACTTCACGACGACCCGGCTCCACCAGGAGCTGGCCGGCGACACGTTCCGCGACGTCATCATCGACGAGGCCCACGACCCGACGAGCGAGCATCCGTTCAAGGGCAACCTCGACCTGCAGAAGCTCGAGGACCTGATCCGGACCCACGGCGCCAAGAAGATTCCGTACGTCTCGGTCGCCACGTCGGTGAACATGGCCGGCGGCCAGCCTCTCTCGCTCGAGAACCTGCGTCAGGTCCGGGCGCTGTGCCAGAAGCACGGGATCCGCATCGTGCACGACATGACCCGGGTGGCCGAGAACGCCTACTTCATCAAGAAGCGGGAGCCGGGCTATCAGGACAAGACGATCCAGGAGATCGTGCTCGAGCTCAACGCGCTGACCGACGTGTGCACGATGAGCGCCAAGAAGGACGCCCTGGTCAACATCGGCGGGTTCGTGGCCACCAACGACCCGGAGGTCTACGAGCAGACGCAGAACCTGGTCGTGGTTTACGAGGGGCTCCACACCTACGGAGGACTCGCCGGACGCGACATGGAGGCGATGGCGATCGGTATCGGCGAATCGCTCGACTGGGACCACATCTTTGCGCGTGTGGGCCAGGTCCTGTACCTGGGCAACAAGCTCCTCGAGAAGAACGTCCCGATCGTGCGCCCCATCGGAGGCCACGGGATCTTCCTCGACGCCAAGAAGTTCCTGCCTCACCTCTCGCAGGACGTCTTCCCGGCGCAGGCCCTGGCCGCCGAGCTGTTCCTCGACTCGGGCGTGCGCAGCATGGAGCGAGGGATCGTCAGTGCCGGGCGCAACGCCGAGACCGGCAAGCACAACTACCCCAAGCTCGAGCTGGTGCGCCTGACCATCCCGCGCCGCGTCTACACGCAGGCCCACATGGACGTCGTCTCCGAGTCGGTCGAGGAGTGCTTCGAAGCCCGTGAGCAGATCCGCGGCCTGAAGATGGCCTACGAGCCCAAGTACCTTCGTTTCTTCCAGGCCCGCTTCGCACGGAACTGAGCCCACAAGCCGGGCGCCGGGCCCAGGGTTCGGCGTCCCCGTCCGTTCAGCAAGGAGTGACCCAGATGATCATCGGGGTGCCCAGGAACCGCCAGCCACACGAGTACAGAGTCGGCTTGACGCCTCTGGGCGTCTCGCGGCTCGCGCAGCTCGGCCACGAGGTCTACGTCGAGCACGACGCCGGGGCCGGCAGCCGCTTTAGCGACGAGGACTACCACGCCGCGGGCGCTTCGATCGCCTACGACTCCGACGAGGTCTACCAGCGGCCCGATCTGATCTGCGCCGTCGGTTCTCTTTCGGCCGACGAGGTCGCCCAGCTCCGGTCGGGGGTCACGGTGTGCGGGTTCATGCACCTCGCCGTCTCGCCCGCCGAGCGGGTCAACGAGCTGGAGAGGAAACACATCTCGATGATCGGTTACGAGATCATCGAGGACGACACCGGAGCTCGCCCGGTGTTGACGGCCCTGTCCGAGATTGCCGGACAGATGGCGGTCCACGCGGCTGCCCACCTTCTGCTCTCCGAGTCGGGCGGCCGTGGGATGATACTGGGCGGTGGGCCGGGTATTCCGCCGGCCACGGTCGTCATCCTGGGTGCCGGCACGGTGGGGTGTACCGCGGCCGCCATGGCGCTGGCTTGCGGGGCCCACGTGGTGCTGATGGACACCGACCTCGGTCGGCTCAGGCAGGCCCGGGCCATGCTGCCTTCGGGGGCGGTCACCGCGGTCGCGTCCTCGGGCCAGATCTCGTGGTTCGCGGCAGTTGCGGACGTGCTGATCGGAGCCGTGTTGATCCCCGGCGGTCGCGCGCCCTACCTGGTCACCGAGGACATGGTGAGACGGATGCGGCCCGGCAGCGTCATCCTCGACCTTTCGATCGACCAGGGTGGCTGTGTCGAGACCAGCCGGCCCACGACTCCCGATCGTCCCACCTTCAAGGTCCATGAGGTCACGCACTACTGCGTCCCGAACATGACTGCCAACGCGCCGCGCACGGCGTCCCGGGCCCTGACTCTGGCGGCGATGGAGTACCTGACGCGTATGGCCGAGGACGGTGTCGACGCGGCCCTGCGCACGACCCCGGGACTGGCCGCGGGGGTCTACCTGTACCAGGGCCGCATGGTCAACGGGCCGGCAGGCCGGGCGCTGGGCATCACCTCCATGGCCCTCGAGGACTTGCTGGTCGAGCGCTCGGCCAGCGGGGAGGTCCAGGCATGAGCTGGCTGGAAGAGTACCATCGCAAGCTCAAGACGGCCGACGAAGCCGTGCAAGCGATCCAGAGTCACCAGCGCGTTTACTACGGCGGGAACGCCGCCATTCCGCGCCCCCTCGTCGACGCGCTCGCCCGCCGGGCACCGCAGCTTCAGGGGGTCCAGCTCAACCACGTGTTGCTGCTGGGCAAGGACCCGCTCTCCACGCCCGAGATGGAGGGCCACATGCGCCACAACTCGCTCTTCGTCGGCCCCGCGGACCGGCCCGCGATCAACAGCGGTCGCGGCGACTACATGCCCATCTTCCTGCACCAGATCCCGCGCCTCTTCTACGAGCGGATCATCCCGCTCGACGTGGCGATGGTGATGGTCTCCCGACCCGACGAGCACGGCTTCATGAGCATGGGGGTCGAGACGCTGGCCACGCGCGCCGCCACGCACTCGGCGCGTCACGTCATCGTGCAGGTCAATCCTCGCGTGCCCCGCGTTCTCGGCGACTCGTTCCTCCACGTCGGCCGCGTTCACGCAATCGTCGAACACGAAGAGGCCCTGCCGGAGATCGAGCCCCATCCGATCACCGCGTTGGAGAGGACCATCGGCGGTCACATCCGCGGCCTCATCGAAGACGGCGCCTGCATCCAGATGGGCATCGGTGGCATCCCCGACGCCGTCTGGGACTCGCTGGACGGGCTCAAGGACATGGGCATCCACACCGAGATGATCTCGGATTGCGCGATGCGGGCCATCCAGAAGGGCTTGGTGACAGGCAGCCGAAAGACCCTCCACCCCGGCAAGGTCGTCGTCACGTTCGCTCTCGGCACGACGGAGCTCTACTCGTTCCTCGACAACAACCCGCTGGTCGAGGCGCACCCCGTGGAGCACGTCAACGACCCGTTCATCATCAGCCAGAACGACAACATGATCGCCATCAACAGCGCGATCGAGGTCGATCTGACGGGCCAGGTCTGCGCCGACTCGATCGGAGCGCGGATCTACTCGGGCTTCGGTGGCCAGGTCGACTTCATCCGCGGCGCCGCGCGCTCCAGGGGTGGCAAGCCGATCATCGCCTTGCCGTCGACCGCCAAGAACGACACCGAATCCCGCATCGTCCCGTACCTGAAGAAAGGCGCGGGCGTCGTCACCACACGGGCCGACGTCCACTTCGTCGTGACCGAGTACGGGGTGGCCCGGATGTTCGGTCGCAACCTTCGCGAGCGAGCCGAGGCGCTCATCTCGGTCGCCCATCCGAAGTTCCGGGCTTGGCTGGAGACCGAGGCCAAGGAGCGCAAGCTCCTGTAGGCCGGGTCTCCACGAAGGCCCGAAGGAAGAGTCCTCGAGACTCCCTTCGGGTCCTCGCGTCCTGGTGGGGGAACCCTGGCCGAGGTAGCCTGCGTGGCTCAGCCCTGGTGCGGGATCTGCAGCGACAGTCCGCCGATGAACTCGCGGATGTGGCAGTCCGGAGGGATGATCTGCTCGGGTGAGCGCTCCAGGGTCACGGTGGACTGCAGGACGCGGTGCGTCTCGATCGAGCGCAGGTACGCATCCAGAGCCGTCGTCTTGTCCAGGGTGTCCGGGCCGGGGAAGGCGTTGCCGATGTAGTGCTTCAGCACCGGGAAGTCGAACGCGAGCCCGCCGTTGACGAAGGCGTGGGCCGTCTTGAGGAACGGCAGCATGTCCGACAGTTCGCCGTCGCGGACGTAGTGCCAGTGCTCCAGTGTCCCGCGCGGGTCCTTGCTGCGATATTTCCAGTCACGCAGCATGCGCCGGATCATGTTCACCGTCGAGAACGGGATCGCGCGGCCCGACGAACCGTCCCCTTCGGCAATCCGGTTGGCGTTGAAGAGGAAGACCTTGTACTTCCACTCCTCCGGAATGCCCTGCGTGAGGTAGGGGAAGAGGCCGTGCAGGCAGTCGATGACCAGGACCTGGTCCTTGCCCAGCGTGAGCGGTTCGGTGCCCCGCCGCTTACCGGTCTTCATGTCGTAGACGGGCATCTCGATGGGCCGGCCGTCGAGCAGCGAGCGAATGTGCTGCTGCATCAGCGGGATCTCGTACGCCCGGGCGCGCTCGTAGTCGCGGTCGCCGAACATGTCGGCGGGGTGGAGGTCGACACCGTAGAAGTAGTTGTCGGCGCTGAAGACGGCGAACTCGAGGTCGGCCGCCTGCTTGACCAGCGTCGTGATCTTGTGGGTCGTGGTCGTCTTCCCGCAGGAGGACGGGCCGGTGACGATGAAAACTCGGCATCCCTTGCGGGCCAGGAACCCGTCGGCGGCCGCTCGGAGCTGGCCCTCGTAGCGGGCGACGGTGGCGTCGACCAGTTCCTTGAGCTTGCCGCGCCTGACGTACTCGTTGACTCCCTGCACGGTGTCGCACTCCATCCGCCGGTTCCACTCGGAGCACTCGTCGACGAGAGCGGCCGGCCAGGGGTGGCGCGGGAAGTCTTCCTCCTTGAGGATGCCCTTGCGGACCCAGCGACGCGCCGAGCTCCAGTACTGGTACTCGTCGGCCACGTTGCGCAATCCCCAGAACCGCAGGGTCTCGACGACCGTGCGCTGGATCTCCTCCAGCAGCGGCGGCACGTTGGGGGTCAGGTACATCGGCTGCGCATTGAGCGACGCCACCACCATGTTGGACAGGACCTCGGCGTTCTCGGCGTCGGTCCGGTTGCCGAACATCGCGGCGTTCACTCCCTCGACGATGTCCCACTGGAACCCGCCCACACACTCGGCGGCCTTGAGGATGGACCTCGTGATCTTGCCGCTGTTGAAGGGCACTCGGTTGCCGTGCTTGTCGTCGATGAGAAGAATCCGATTGTTTGTGCGCAACTTCATGGCGCCTCCTCCTCTGTACGGATGGGTTAACTCGATTGTACACGACCCAGTGGCTCTGTCCAGTGGTTTCAGGAGCCGTGGCCCTGGGAGCGACGCAGGAAGATGATGAATCGCATCACGACAGGAGCCAGGAAGGGACTCTCGACACGGAGACACAGAGGCACAGAGGCACAGAGGCACAGATACGCCTCTTCTGGTCTGATTCCTCTGTGTCTCCGTGTCTTTGTGTCTCTGTGTCCACCTGAGATTTCCCTATGAGTCAGCGTTGTTTCGTGGCCCTGTGCCGACTTGCCGTGGAGGGCCGTCCTCGCTACGATGTCGCGTCGAGACACGATGAGACGGTTCTTCACGCCCAGGCGCCTCCTCTGGTACGGCGCCGCCATTGCTCTGATGGCTTTCCTCTGGTCGGCCCGCTGGCGGGTCCAGACCGTGGCAAACAGCCTCCTGCGCCCTTCGCACCGTCCGATCTCGGCTGACGACTGGTGGGGCCGCACGACGGCAACATCGCCCAAGCAGTTCCGAACGGCCCTCCGCGAGCTGGTGGACGTGCCGCGGGAGGGGCTCGCCACGCTCTCGCGCAAGGCGGAGCAACTGCCGCGGGAGCGCCGGCTTCCGTTCCTCTGGGCGCTCGTCACGGTTGGCTCCGAAGAGGCCTTCGCCGCGCTCTCACTCGGGACGGCCGATTTCGGCACGCTCCTGCACACCCTGGGCGAAGTGGACCTGGCCGCCGTCTGCGCTGGCCGCAAGCCCGTCACGGCGTCGGCTCTGCGAGTCAAGCGGGCCGCGGCAATGCTGCTGCTGTCCGACCCTGCCGTGGCCGACGCAATCCGGAGCTGTCCCTCGGGGCCCGACCCCACCGCGCTGGATCGAGCGCTGGCCATGGCCGTCCTGGGCAAGCTGTCGCCCCAGTGCGCTCAGGCCGTCGTGACGCACCTGGACGATCCCGGCTGGCCCTCGCAGGCGCGGCTGCGCGCCCACGCGATCTGGGGGCTGTCGGGCCCGGATGCGGCCGAGGCGCTGGCCAGGCGAGTCCTGACACTCGCCGACGCCGGGGGTCGCGCGCTCTCGGCCCTCGCGCTGGCTGCCGGTGCCGCCGAGCCCGCGAGCCGCAAGGCGGCCTCAGGGGTCCTGACCGCGGGGCTCGCCGCCGGACAGGCCCTCGAGCCCGAGCTCGCGCGGTCGGTGCTGCGGGACCTGACGCGAGTCGGACAGCCGTGAGCCTTCGCAACCGTCCCCGGGCCGCGCCCGCGGGTCCCTGGGAGTGGGCCGTCATGGCAGTTGCCGTTCTCGGCATGCTGACCGTCGCCCTCTGGGTCCAACGCGAGGGCTCGCGGCCCAATCCGGACCTCTTCCGACCGTCGGACGAGGCGCTGGCCCGCACGGCACCCGAGCGCGCCCTCTATCGCAGGGCCGTGGTACGGCACGAGGCCGCCGCGGAGGTTTCCGGCCCGGCCGCTCTGCTCGACGGGGGCCTGTGCGGCCCTGGCTGGCGGCGCGACGGGGGCGTCGAGGAGTTCGATCCCGAGCGCCTTCACGAGAAGATCGACGGCCGAGAAGGGCTCTACAAGGCCTACGCTTTCCGCCGCCTCTGGACCGCGAGTTATGCCTTCGGTCCGTCCTCCGAGGTCCGCGTCGAGGTGGAGGTCTTCCTCCAGGGTTCGCCCGTGGACGCCTTCGGGGTCCTCTCGACCGAACGGGAGGGCCTGACGACGCACGGCGCGCAGCTCGACCGCGCCGTCACACCGAACGGCCTCTACCTGGTTGCCGGCCCCCACTACGTCCGTCTGGTCGGCAGCGAGGAATCAGCGCGCGTGCGTCAGGCCGTGGACCACGCTGCCGGGCGTCTTTCGCAGGGTCTCTCCGCTGCGGACAGGCCGGAGCGCGCCGCCCGGGTCGTGGCGGGGCCGCTGTCCCCGGTTGCGGCTGGCGACTCGACGCGCGAGTCCTCCACGATCGGCCGTCGGACTTCGAGCTCCCGACTCCCGGACCCCGACGCCTGGACCCCCGCTGCCAACCCCTTGCTGACGCTGGGGGCCGAACCGGCCTCGCTGCAGTACCAGGCAGAGAACGGCCTGGGGCAAGAGTACTTCCGCGGCGTCTACCTGGGGACCTTCATCCGAGGAAAGGCCCGGGTGACGGCCTGGTTGCACGCCGCCCCGAGCGAGAAGGCGGCGGCCGAGCTGTTTCGCGAACACTCGGGCTATCTCTCGGGGCAGGGCAAGAGAGGCCCCGTTCCCGGCTGGTCGTCCCCTCCCGGGGCCGTCGTGGCCGTGAAAGTGGACATGCTCAACACCTGGGAGTGGGTCTTCCACACCGGGCGACTCGTCGGGGGCGTCACGGAGGCCCTGGATGCCGACGCGGCCGCCGAGGTCGCCCGCCACCTCTGGCAGGGGCTTGGAAGCAAGCAGTAACAGGGCCCGACCCGGGGATGACAGTCGGAGGGCCTCCGCGCCCGGGGCGGGAGCACCGGTTCACGGCCGGCGGAAGGGCAGGAGCTTGCGAAGGACGGCCCCGAGCTTCCAGGCGACCACAAAGGCGGCAAGTGGGACCTTCGAACGCCAGCCCCGCCCGTGCCGCAAGACGTAGCGCAAGAGGACCGCCAGCCCCGAGAGATGGTCCCGGACCGTGTATCTCCAGACTGCGTGAGCGGACCCGGGGTGGTAGTGCTTGCGCGTCCAGCAGGTGGAAACGAAGACGAGCGGTCCCAGGAGGGCCACGCCGAAGACCCAGTAGAGGTCCGCGGTGACGTTTCCTCGAGTGGGCTCGATGAGCAGGCCACGGCCTCGGATGGTGTCGAGACGGAAGAGGCCGCGGAACGCGATTGCGAGGTGTCCGTGATGGCGCAGCCGGATGGCGAACTGCTGGCGCCAGGGCCGCTCGAGCGGTGGCAGCAGGTGCAGACCCGCCGGGTCCAGAGCATGCCCGCCGGGGTCCTCGACGGGCACCAGCCGCGGGAAGGCCAGCACGGCCTCGGGATCCTGTTCCAGGGCGTCCACGAGCCTGCCGACGTAGTCTCCCGGGAACTCGTCGTCGTGGGGCATCCAGATGAAGTACGTGCCTCTCCCGAGCTGCATCAGCCAATTGTAGTGAGCGACCCAGTCGAGGCCGTCGGTGTCGGCCAGAAACCGCACGGACGGCAAGTGTGAGAGCCGGCGGCTCAGCACCTCGAGGGCGTCGTCGGTCTGATGGCGGTCGGAGATGAGGATCTCCAGATTCGGGTAGTTGCAGGCCTCGAGGTTCTGGACGATCCGATCCGTGAAGGGGCGCGATCGATACAGGGGAACGGCGATGGTGACCAGAGGCCTGCCGTTCTCTGGCGGTCGGGGTTTTGGTCTGGGGGACACGCACACCTTCCTCGCGCTCCGGCGCGGCCCACGGGCGTGGGCGTGCCGAGACGCGAGGAGACTGCAGTATACGCGCGGCAGGCACCGATTCGACTTGCCCGTTTCGGAGGAGCGATGCCGACGCATGGGAAGTCTCAAGTGAGCACAGAGACACGAAGACACGGAGAAGGGCACCGACCATTCCGGTGTCGATCATCCGCACACTTCGCTCGCGAGGACGTAGGGGC
>JACQZL010000037.1 GCA_016213865.1 Candidatus Rifleibacteriota bacterium | reverse complement strand
GCTATCACCCTGTCTACGACCCCTGCATGTTCGTCGCGCTGCTCACGGCTGTCCCGGCCTACGCCCACTTTCTCCTGGCCCTGGAGACGCACTTCTACCGGCTCTTCAAGCGGTTCTGCATGCAGCTCTCGCAGGGCCTCCCGTTCTCCCACATCGCCCGCACTCGCGACCGGATGGTCCGCACGCTCCGCGAGGAGGTGACCCAGCTCGCCAAGCTCCAGGCGCTCTGCGCGCTCTTCGTCATCGTTGCGGCTCCGTGGATCCTGGAGATGGCGCGGCTGCCGTCGGCCTACGTCCACGTCCTGCGCCTCAGCGCCATCGGAGTTGCGCTGGCCGTCGGAGTCCTGCTGCACGTCGTGCTGCTGCTGTACTTCGACTTGCAGCGCGAGGCCGCCCTGGTGGCGGGGATCTTCGCCGTCTCGAGCACCTTCTTCTCGGCCCTCACGCTCACCCTGGGCTTGCGCTACTACGGTCTGGGATACCTCGCCGCGGGGCTCCTGGCGTTGCTGGCCGGCGCCTGGATCCTGGACCGACGGCTCTCGCGCATGGAGTTCCTGCTCTTCCGGCGCAACGCGATGGTGGCGCTGACCGAGATCCCCGACGACCCCGTGCCGTGAGCCGCGTGTATACTGCCCGTCATGCCCGTGGTCCTGGAGTGCAACTTCGACGCCGAGCGCGGCCTGGTGAAAGGCGAGGTCAAGTACGGGCACGGCGGATACCGCACCGTGGAGCTGGACGCGCTCGTCAGCTTCGACCTCGTGCGCTCGCTGGAAGCACTCGGCACAGCCGATTGCCCGCGCGTCCTTCTCGATCTGGCGCGAGTCACCGTCCTCGACTCCGCCACGCTGTGGACCCTCGTCGAGCTGGGCCGGCGGCTGGCGTGGCGCGGAGGCGGGCTGGCGTTGCTGGGGCTGGGCGCCCCGCAGCTCGAGTTGCTCGAGCTGACCGGAAACCGCGGCGTCGCGCGCCCCTTCGACTCGCCTGAAGAGGCCGCGCTCGCCCTCTGTGGGAGGTGAGCGGATGAACCGGCCGTTCCATCCCGGTCTCGTGCTGGTGGCCCTCGCGGCGGTCTGGCTCCCCCACCTCGCGGTCGCCGCGGACCCGCCGCCGGGCACGGGCCCTGCGTCCTCGACCGGACCGGCCGGCACGGAGTGGCAGAAGGTGGACAGCTTCGCCTACTGGCTCCAGGGTATCGAGCCGGAGAAGGTCGCGGCCTTCGATTGTGACCTGGCCATCGTCGACACCTCCCGTGACGGTTCCGCCGCGGGGGCCTTCACGACCCAACAGGTCCAGCAGATGCAACGAGGTGCCAGGCCGAAGCGCCTGCTCGCTTACATGAGCATCGGCGAGGCCGAGCCCTATCGCTTCTACTGGCAGAAGGGATGGCAGCCCGGCCAGCCGGCGTGGCTCGAGCGGCCCAATCCGGACTGGCCCGACAACTACCGCGTCCGGTTCTGGGAGCCGGCCTGGCAGGCGGTGCTGCTGGGCAGCCCGGGAAGCTACCTCGACCGCATCCTCGACGCGGGGTTCGACGGCGTCTACCTCGACATCGTCGACGGCTACGAATCCTACGAGGCGTCCCGACCGCAGGCCCGCCGAGAGATGGTCGCTCTGGTGAAGGCGCTCGCCGCGTATGCGCGCCGTCGCCAGCCGGGCTTTGGGGTGTTTCCGCAGAACGCGCTGGAGCTGGTGAAGGAGCCCGGCTACCTGGAGTGCCTCACGGGCGTGGGCAAGGAGTCGACCTGGTTCACCTGGGGCGATTCCCCGCGGCCGGCCGAGGAGACTCGGTGGGAAGAAGGGCTGATGACGCAGTTCGTCGCCGCGGGCAAGCTCGTGCTGGCGACCGACTACTGCCGCCGCCCGGAGAACCTCGCGCGCGTCAAGGCGCGGGCCCGGCAGCTCGGCGTGCTGTCGTACTGCACGACCCGTGAACTGGATCGGTTGTTCCCTCAGACGGCAGGCCGGTGAGCGGTTCATAGGTGCCGAACCGCTCACTCGAGCCGCCGCGTCGCCCCACCCTCAGAAGAGCGGGATGGACATCCAGGGTTCGCGCTCGCCCTGGGGTGCGTTCCAGACGGCCCGCCATCCGCTGTTCGATGCGGAGTGGACGTCATTGTAGCCAAGCTCCGTCAGGAAGATCCGCGCGCCGGGGGCTGCGGGGAGACCGTCAGCGGTGTAGTTGTCGTTCCATCTCGGAGAGCCGACGAAGGCCTCGGCGAGCGGGAAGTAGAGCAGGTAGTTCTCGGGGCCGTTCTTGCCGTCCAGGATGGGCGTGTTCGGGTCGTAGAACAGGACCTTGCGCGCCTCCAACCACGTGCCGTTCGAACTACTGGCCGTCCCGTGGCGGACCTCGTACGCCAGCAGCGAGTGACCGTTTGGCGACTTGGCGTCGGCCATGTTGATCAGCGCCACCTGGCGGGCATCGTCGCTCAGATCGGCCTGGATGCGATCAAACGCGTCCTGGCCGGGCAGCTTCCGGTACTTGGCGAACAGGTACGTCTGATCGTCCTGGTTGCGGTGGGCCAGGCGGCGGAGTGCCTCCTGACGGCTCTTCTGCGCGCTGAAGCGCTTCAGCCGGTATTGCGACAAGTTCTGCGCGGTGACGCGGTGGCCGGGCGCCAGTTCGCTCTCGATGACCGGGCCGCTCGGGTCGAGCAGCCGGTCGGCAACGCTGCGGTCCTTGATGGGCAGGACAAAGGTCCGGAACCAGTCGACAGCCACGAGATTGACCCCGTGGCAGTTGAAGCCGCCAAAGGACCCGGATTCACGGTTGAACGCCGCGAAGTTGCCGAAGTCGGGCGTGTCCAACTCGACCCTGAAGTGACTGCCGCGAGCCAGGAGCTTGCCGTCTTCGGTCATGGCCCAGCGGGCGTTTGGCGCGGTCGGGTCGAGGCGCAGCGGCTGGCGCCGTTCGGCAGGCTGCTGGGAAGCAACCTGGGCAACCCGGCGGCCGACGCGTTCGAGCCCGTCGAAGTCCGGGATCTCGGCCGCAGAGCGCGCCGCCGACAGGGTGAAGAGTGCTCCGGTGACTGCAAGCGAGCAGGTCCACTTGGTGATGCGGGTCATTGCCGTCCTCCCTTGAGATGCGGTCGAGCTCCAGGTCTTCACGGCACCTATTGGGCACGACCCGTGCCATCGGCTGAATCCAGTGCTGGAGCGCGATCCGGGGGATGGCCGGAAGGCGACCGACCGGATCGCGGAGGGGACCCTCCGGAATCCGGTCGGTGGGGAGACGGCAGAGGGCCCGCTACCGGGGGCTCTCCGTGCGCTTTCCTGGCTCACTCCCCAGCTCTGCCAGGGCCCTCTGCGCCTCGGCGCGGACCAGAGGAGAAGCGTCGCTCAGGGCCCGTTCGAGGGCGGGAACCAAGTCCCGGCGCAGGTCCGAAGGGACCGCCGCGACCGCGAGCGGCAACAAGCGGGCGCGGACCTTGGCGTCGAAGGGGGCCGCTAGCACGGCCAGCGCCAGCTCGCGCCCCTCCGGCCGCAGTCCGCGCGCGGCCAGACGGACGGCCGCGAAGGCCAGGATCGGGTCCCTGGTCTTCGCCGCCTGCACCAGCACTGCTCCGGCGACTCGGGCCCTCTGCATCCGCGCCGGCCGAGTCCCCTCCGCACACGGGGCGGGAGCCGCCAGGTGCACGCTGCAGAAGACCCGACCGCCGTCGTCGGAGAGGAGCATCCCCTTGCCGCCCGGCTCCTCGATCGGCGAATCGGCGTACCCGTAGGTGTGCAAGTCCTCGACGATTGTCTTCCAGTTGTAGTCGACGAGCTTCACGTCGGTCCCTTTCTGCAGGTTGTAGCGGGCCAGGGCCACGGTGGCGCGATGCTGCGCGTCATAGCAGGCCTCGTAGTACGCGATGCGATTGAAAGTCTCGAGGTCGCTCACCTCGACGGGCGGGCAGTCGGTGCCCTGGAGCTGTGACAGCAACTCGCGTGCGTCCGCATCATCGCGCCGAAGGCGCAGGTGCTCTTGCAGGACGGCCACGGCCCGGGCCTTGTCCCCCGCATCGCGGTACGCCAGCGCCAACAGGCAAGCCAGCCGCGGCTCCTCGTGGCCCCGCTTGCGCGCGGCCTCGAAGCATGCAACGGCGTCCTGGGGATGGTGGGTCCGCAACTGGACTTTGCCCAGCTCCACCAGCGCGCCCAGGTCGTCCGGATGCTTCTGGATGTACCCCACGAGCTGCTTGGCGGTGGCCGTTGTCCGCGGAGTGGCTGGCTGACCGTCCGCGGCCTCCAGAGCCGAACAAGTGATCGATGCGACGAGGAGAAGTCCGGCGAGACTGAGGATGTTCTGACTCAAGTCACGACCTCCTTGGCTGGATGCTCCCGGTTCGTTCGGCTGGAGCGGAGCGGCCGACAGAAAGCAACTACCGGGCCACGAGCGGTCGCACAGTTTCCCGTACGGCAGCCACCGAGCAGTAGACTCTCGACTCGGGACTGTCGACTCTCGACTCCGTCTTGGGCGGCGCCGTGGGATCGTGTCTCATTTGTGATGATCTGGGCCGCACGAGACAGCTAGTATGATCCTGTACCTGCTGCACCCCAGGTTTCGCGTTGCCGCGGCGATTTCGGCTCTCGGGCTCCCGCGTCGAGTCGCGGGCTCTGGGGTGCAGGCGAGCTCGAACTGTGAGAGATTGGACATGCCGGTCGTCAAGAATCCAAGCGCGACAGACGAACTCGCCGCCCTTGCTCAGAGAGAAGCAGCTCCCGGGCGTGCCGGTAGCCGCGACCCGGGAGGACTGCCGATGGAGGTCCTGAGGTTCCTCCGGCTCTCGCCGGCCCAGAAGATCCGCGTGGGCGAGCGCTGGAAGAGAGAGCTCTTCGCCCTTCGTCGATTGCGCTGATGCAGCCTGAACCAGAGTTTGATCTGATCCGTTTCCTCAAGGCCCTCGGAAAGCGTGGGCTCCGTTATCTGCTGATCGGGAGATGGGCCGTGGCGCAACACGGTGCCCCGGTCGTCACCGCCGACTACGACTTCTGGATTCACCCGCGTGACCGGAGCCGGTTCTTGGCCTTGCTGGTCGAACTCTTCGACGCGGAGCTTCCGCCGGCGCCCCTCCGGGACAGACCCATTCTCTCGGCCTTCGTCGGTGTCGACAAGGTGGACTGCTTCTCGATGGATAGTCTGGTAAGCGATGCAGGGGAGAGGCTTGTCTTCGACGAGGTCCACGCTCGCTCCGAAGAGAAGCGGGATCAAGAGTACGATCTGGTTGTGCGCATCCCCTGCATCGACGACCTGATTGCCCTCAAGAAGCTCCACCGCGACGACCCTCTCAAGGAGCTGCGCGACCAGGAGGACATCCGCTACCTGACGGCCCTGAAGAGCTCGAAGGACCGTTGAGGCGGCACCGCCTCCAGCCGAGTTAGCCAGAGAAAGTGCTCGGCCCCCCTTCGACAAGCTCCGGACATGCTCGTGGCCCACTCGGGTCGAACCGCCGCTCAAGCGGGGCACGAGCCTGTGCGCTGCGGCTCCGGGAGCGCAAGTGCCGTGAAATCCGTGGATGCCTGGGGGAGGAGGCCGGCCGTTCGCCTAGCGAGGCTTCTTCCCCGGGCCATCCTTCGCCGGGGCGATCTTGACGGTGTGCATCGTGTCGGTGGCGAACTGCAGGGTCAGCGTCGAGCCCTCCACTTGATGGGAGTCGGCGCCGGTCACGGTGACGCCCTTGGGACCGACGTTGCCCAAGGCCACGCGGACCGTGCCCTGGCCGACGAAGCCGAAGTTCAGCTTCACGCCGTCGCCCTCGAGCGACATGAGCTGGGCGCGCATCGGCAACCGGGTGATCCGGGTGACCGGGTCGGGTGTGCTACCCAGCTCGACCTCGAACCTGCGGCCCTGGAGTGGCAGGAAGAGCTTGCGGCCGTCGTAGGCGTACCAGTGGGCCACCTTCTTGATGACCTGGCTCGAGTCGACCTCGAGGGCGAAGCTGCCCAGGTCCGAGCCTCGGACTTCGGCGGAGAGGATGTTGCCCTTCTGCGTGAGCTTCACGCCGCTCGAGCGGAGCGCGGCGATGCGGCGAGCCAGGTCGCGCCCCGTCACGAACTCGGCCCCGGCATTACGCGCCTTCGCGATGAGGTTCTCGTACATCGCCACCGAGTAGCCATCCGGCACGGCGATCGTGGGGCCGTAGTCGTGCCACATCCAGTGGATGATCGGCAGGTTCGCGTGGGTGGTCAGAGCGTCGTACTCCTGACTCCAGACCTGCTCGGCCTGCTCCGCCGTCTGCTTCTGGAACTCGATGAGCGTGAAGTCGGGCAGCATGTTGAGGCAGAAGTAGGTGCCCGTGATTCCTGGTGCCAGCGTCCCGAAGGCCCCCGGGTAGCCGGAGCCCTTCGCCGAATAGCGGCCCGAGACGTAGGTGAAGTGAGGCATGATCGCCTTGTTCACCGCAAGCGTCTCGGGGTTTCCCGGGATGGCGGCGCCTCGGACGTCGGTCGGCACGCCGGCGGAGATGACCTCCTTGGACTGGCGGAACTCGAAGTCGAGCTGCTGGTCCGTGAGCTGGCTCGTGTAATCCGGGTGCGTGTAGGAGTGAGTGCCGATCTCGTTGCCGAGCGCGAGGTAGCTCCGGTAAAGGGGGCCGCTGAGGGTCCAGTCCGTGCGTTCGCCGGCGGCCGGCGCGTTGCCGACGTTGATGTAGTACGACCCGACGAAGTCGTACTGGTCCTTCCAGCGAGTGATGAGCTGCAGCAGGGGCCGCTCGGTCTCCTGGAACTCATCGAAGTACATGGATTGGTCCATGTCGTTGCGGGAGCAGAAGAGCGACTTCTCACGGCCCATCTTCAGCCCCACCGGCACGGAATCACCGTGGACGATCCAGCGCAGGGCCGACCAGGCCAGGTTGCCGTCGGCCATCACCTGTTCGTTGGAGAAGAAGACGTTGCGGCCGCCCGTGTAGGTGGCGGTCGCCGCGGGGTGCTGCGCTCCGCCGGTCTCGTGTGCGGCCAGCATCCAGGACGAGACGCCGGGTTGCGGCACGTAGGTTCCGTACCAGATCGAATCGTAGGTCAGGATCGTCTCTCCCGCCGTGTAGCCTCGCATCACGGGGTGGCTCACGTCGGTCGCCCGGACGACCGAGGCCACCGGCCCCTGGAAGGCAACGGGGCCGACGCCGAGCAGGCTCCTCTGCCGGGAGTAGGAATCCCCGGGCAAGGGGATCCCGCCGGAATCGTTCGTGAGCAGGTTGCCTGCCGCCATCAGACCGATGTGGTAGGCGTGGACGGCCGCGGTCAAGGTCTCGCTGATACGCGCGAGCTTCGTGGCCTCGACGTGGGCCATGTAGGGAAGGACCAGGACGTCGTAGTTGACGAGGTTCTCGAGGTTCTCGAGCGAGGAATCCTCCAGCACGTCGAAGGGAAGTCCGGCCATCATCGACTGGTGCTGCAGCGCCATGACGAGCTGCGAGTAAGAGAAGGCATCGTGGAACTTGCCGGCGTTCACCTGCGAGAAGACGATGCCGACCCGCTTGGTCGGGTCCGTGCGCGGAGGCCGGGACCCCTCCGCGATGGCGTACTGGGTCTGGGAGAAGTCGCTGGGGAGGTAGAGCTTTCCGCCGATGTCGACCAGGATGTTGATGGCCTTCGGCGTTCCGTAGAGGCTCGATACCGGGACGGCCAGCTCCACGGCTCCGGTCCCGACGCCGCACTCCAGCGGGCCCGCCACCACGCTCTCGCCAGCGGCGCCCTTGTACAGCGTGGGGTCCGAGCCAACCGCGAAGTCGACGTTGTACTCGGCGCCTCCAGCGCTGCCCCAGATCCGATAACCCGTGCTTGCATCCTGGTCCGTATTGAGCCAGATCGTGACCCTTGCGCCCGGGGTCAGCTCGGGAGACACGAGGGCGAAGACGTAGTTGCCCTCCTCGAGGCACCCGTAGAGCTCCGTTCCCAGAGGGGCGTGCCACGGCGGCAGGTCGAGCCGGTAGCGGCCTGGCCAGTCGGCCATGTTGCCGTCGAGCGTGATGGGGCCGTAAGTGGCCCCGCTGAACAGGGCCGTCACGAGGGGAGGGATGAGAAGAAACGGGGCCAGGAGAAGCATCCCCATGAGGATCCGGGTGTCGCGTCGCTTGCCCTTCCAATCCATGTGCAGCGCCTTCCTCTCGTTGTCGCGTTCCCGCTTCGTCACCTGATCCGGCGCGGGCCGTCTGGCTGCCTTGTCACGTGCAAATCATGATACCTCACGGTTGGAGTGCAAGAGGTGGGCCAGACCACCGTGTTGCGCTGGCGGGAGGCCCGAGAAGGCAGCGCTGCTCTGCCTGGACCACACGCCTCTCGCGACGGCGCCATGTCTGTCGGGTCATGGCCTCGAGCCAGGACCCGGGGGAAGTTCGCCCGATCGTTCGGGTGAAGTGCCCTGGATTCGAGCCTCACTCCCCGCTCTTGCACCAGATGTGCCTTCCGGCAACACTGACCGCGAGGGCCCCCGGATGCGCCGGCCCGTCTCGGGCAGCCGGGCATGGCACTCGAGCGGCATGTCCCGGATAGCAGCTTCTCCGTTCACGAAGTCGAAGCGTCGCACCTTCGGCCGACGCGCGTCAACGGTCTTGGCCGACTGCAGCATGCTCAACAGCCCGCGAGCAACCCCAGGATTCGATCGGGGTGCGTTCGCGGAATGCGGGGAGCCGCATTACCATGTCGGCGATCTCATCTCCCCTGCCGCTGGCCAGTTTCCAGACTCGCCAGTCTTGGCGGGGC
>JACQZL010000036.1 GCA_016213865.1 Candidatus Rifleibacteriota bacterium | reverse complement strand
GCGTCCCTGAGACGTACGAAGCCGCGTCCTCGAGTGGCTACCGTGCCCGTCTTCAACGCAAGGACGCAAGGAAGGTCCTATTGAGCAGCATTTCCTGGCGTCTTTGCGCCCTGGCGACTTTGCGTTTGGTCCTCTCTTCCCCATGATCCGGGGACGCTCCCCCCTTGCGATACAGGCGTTGTGGTGACAGCCTCGGAGGTGGTAAAAGAACGACGAAATCGAGGTCGGTCCCGCGTCCGGCGGACCGGTCCGATCTCGGTGAGAACCTGCCGGTCTACCCGCCCGGTCCGAAGCTTCCGGGCGGCAAGGAGGTCGACGTGACAAAGGCGCCCTTGCTCATCGTCTCTCTGATCACACTCATCGTCGGGCTGGGGGCCGGCGTCCTCTTCCAGGTCTTCGCCATCTCGATGCTGCCGCCGGAATTTCGGCTGGCCGCCTGGGGCATGGCCGCCGGGTTCTGGTTCATGTTCGGTGCCATCGGCCTGTTCCTGGTCCTGACGGCCGTCGAACCCGAGCCCCGTCCGCCGGCCCAACAGTAGGGACCCAGCCAAGGCTGGCGGCTCAGGGCGTGACGAGGAACTCGTGTCCGACCGGGCCATCCGGGATGCCGCCACATCTGGAAGGTCGAGCCCGTGGGCCCATCGAGCTGAAGGCGTGGGCGGCGGGCGAGAGTCGCGTGGCCTACCGCTGCAGGCGGGCGAGGCTGGCGCCGAGTATGCCCAGGAAAGGGTCCGGAGCCAGGGCGCAGAAGCAGCGTTCGGGCTCGTAGCTGCTGGCTGGGCTTGCCACGGTCGTGGCGAGGGTCCAGAGCTTGCGGGCGAGCTTCCGGGGCGTGAGGCGTGACTGTCGAGCAAACCACTTGGCGAAGGCGGCCAGCACCGGGTCGAGCCGGTACTGGTCCCACGGGAAGTCGGTCCTTGCCAGGGCCAGAGCTTCGCGCTGGGCCGCCGCGACCATCAGGGCATAGCTCCAGCAGTGGAGCTGCCCTCCTGGCACGCACCGCCGGCGCGCCAGACCGATGAGGTGGTTGACCTGGGCCAGCAGGCGAGGGTCGGAGTCCTCCCACGTGTCCAGAAAGACGGTGTCGTAGCTGGCCCGGGTCGTCTCCAGAAAGTGCTCGACGGAGTCCTCGACGATGGTGATGGAGCACTGTGCAAGGTCACTTGCGCGGGGCCACCGGGCGGTGATGAGGCGGATGATCCGAGGCTCGCGTTCGACGATGGTGAGGGACCCGACGGGCCGGTGCAGGTGCAGGACGTACTGCGGATAGAGCGCCAGTCCCAGCCCTCCGACCAGGACCGTCCCCCGCGCCAGCCGGGCAGCCGCCAGCATGGAGCATCGCTCCTCCAGGGCGTCGGACATCCAGGCCTTTGCCGGAAGGAGGAAGCTGAGAGCGGGATGGTCAGCCGGCAGGCTGCGGCCCTGCTGGTCCTTCATCACCAGGCCGGCCGGGAGCCCGGTCCTCTTGACCACGGCAGTGATTGGGCGAGCAAAGCCATGATCGTAGGTCCTGCCGAAAGCCCTTTCGGTCCGGGCTGTCTTGACGGTGACCCACAGGTCTCCCTCGGGTGCCGTCGGAGGCGGCAGCACCAGCGGGATGGCGACCGCCGCGGGAGTGAAGACATCGTCACGCCACCTGGGATCGAAACAGTCGTTCCGCATCGCGCCGGAGACCCGCGCCTCGACGTCTTCGGCGTCAAGACGAACGGTGGTCGAAGTCTCGCGTGCCATACGTTCAGTATGCACTCTGGTAAGTGACGTGCGACCCGACGTTCTTCACCGGGGGAGCGTCCCTGAAACGTGGGAAGCCGCGTCGTCGAGTGGCGACGGTGCCTGTCTTCAACGCCAGGACGCAAAGGTGCAAGGACGCAAAGAAGGTCCTATTGATCAGTATTTCCTGGCGTCTTTGCGTCCTGGCGTCCTTGCGTTGGGTCCTTTCTGCCCCATGATCCGGGGACGCTCCCCTTCACCGGGAGCGTGTCCCTGGGCTGTCACGCCCCGGCGTTGAAGTACCTCGCGGCGGGATGGTGGAAGACCAGCGCGCTCACGCTTGCCTCCGGGTCCATCATGAAGCCTTCGGTCAACACCACGCCGAGGTCGGCCGGGGCCAGCAGACCGAAGAGCTTGGCCTGGTCCTCCAACCGCGGGCAGGCGGGGTAGCCGAAGCTGACCCGAACACCCCGGTAGTGCTTCTGGAAACGCTGCGCCATCGTGAGCGCCGCCGGGTCCGGGAACCCCCACGTCTCGCGCAGGCGCGCGTGCAGCAACTCGGCGAAGGCCTCGGCCATCTCGAGGGCCAGCGCCTGCAGAGCGTGACAGCGCAGGTACTCGCCGGCGAGCTTCAGCCGCTCGACTCGTTCCCGGATGCCCGCCCCCGTGCTGGTCACGAACAGCGCGACGTGGTCCGGGCGGCCGGACGCGAGCGGGGCCGCGAAGTCGGCCAGGCAGAGACGCTCTCCCGTGGGTTGGCGCGGGAACCGGAACCGCTCGACCTCCTGCCCCCCATCGGCCGAAAAGAGCACCAGGTCGTCGCCGTCGCCGGCGGCGCGGAAGAACTGCCAGACGGCGCGGGCCTGCATCCAGCCCTCCGAGGCGCAGGTCTCGAGCAGGCCGTCGATCAGCGCTTTCAGCTCGAGAGCGCGGGGGTCGCCCGATGCGAGCAGCGTCGCCACGGGCCCCTTGAGGCCCAGGTGCTTGCCGTAGAGCATCTGCGGGTTGAGAAAGCGCGCGATGTCGGCCAGCGGATGGGCCAGGGCGACGTGGCGCTCCAGGTCGGGAGGCGGCGGCAGCTCGACGTCGTGGGAGACCGCTGACGGCGGGGGGAGCGGAGAGCCCGCCACGGCCACGGGCTCGGAGCGGTCCACCGGGGCCGGGCCCGCCGTCGCCAGCTCGGCCTGTTCGGACCGAACACGTTCCAACAGGGCCGGACGCCTGGCCGGATCGAGCAACTGGTTGAGCAGGTCCAGCCCTTCCATCGCGTCCTTCGAATAGAGGACGGGCGCCGGACGGTACTCGGCGGCGATGCGCGTGGCCGTGAACTTCCGCGTCAGGGCAGCCCCGCCCACCAGCAAGGGGCAGTCGATGCCGGCGGCCCGCAGGTCGGACGCCGTGGCGACCATCTGCTGGGCGCTCTTGACCAGCAGGCCGCTCAACCCGACGGCATCCGGCCGGTGCTGCCGGCAGGCCTGGATCAGGACCTCGCTGGGCACCTTGATGCCCAGGTTGACGATCTCGTAGCCGTTGTTGGAAAGGATGATCTCGACGAGGTTCTTGCCGATGTCGTGGACGTCGCCCTTGACCGTCGCCAGCACGATCCGCCCCTTGGCGGCCGCCGCCTCCTTCTTCATGTGCGGCTCCAGATGGCTGACGCTGGCCTTCATCGCCTCGGCGCTCTGGAGGACCTCGCTCACGATGAGCTGGCTGGCGGCGAAGAGGCGGCCGACCTCGTCCATGCCGGCCATGAGCGGGCCGTTGATAATCTGGAGCGGCGTGTACTGGCGCAGCGCCAGGTCCAGGTCCGCCAGCAAGCCCTCGCGCGTGCCCTCGACGATGCGACGGGAGATGCGCTGCTCCAGCGTGAGGCCGGCGAACTCGTGGGGCTTCTTCTTGCCCGACTTCTTGCGGTCGCGGAAGAGCTCGGCGAAGGCGGCCACGGCGTCGGGCCGGCGGTCGAAGAGCAGGTCCTCGGCGGCCAGGCGCTCGGCCTCCGGGATGCTGGCGTAGCGCTCGATCTTCTCGGAGTTGACGATGGCGAAGTCGAGCCCGGCCTTCGTGCAGTGGTAGAGGAAGACCGAGTTGAGGACCTCGCGGCCCGCCTCGGGGAGGCCGAAGCTGACGTTCGAGATGCCGAGGACCGTCGAGCAGTCCGGGAACGCCTCCTTGATGCGGCGCACGCCCTCGATCGTCTGGACGGCCGAACCGACGTAGTTGGCGTCGCCGGTCCCGGCAGGGAAGGTGAGCGGGTCGAAGATGAGGTTCCTTGCCTCGAGGCCGTACTTGCCCGTCAGCAGCTCGTGGGAGCGGCGGGCGATGTCGAGCTTGCGCTGGGCCGTGACGGCCATGCCTTGCTTGGGGTCCTCGTCGATGCAGCCGACGACCACCGCCGCCCCGTACTCGCGGAGCAGGGGACAGACGCGGGCGAAACGCTCCTCGCCGTCCTCCAGGTTGATCGAGTTGACGATCGACTTGCCCTGGCAACGCTCGAGGGCCAGCTCGATGACCGCCGCGTCGGTGCTGTCGAACATCAGGGGCACGGGGACCTTGCGCACGGCGTAGCGCAGGAACTGCTCCATGTCGAAGAGCTCGTCGCGGTCCGGGTTCTGGAGGCAGATGTCGAGCACCTGGGCGCCGCCGCGGACCTGCTGACGGCCGACCTCACTGGCTTCCTCGAACCGGCCTCCGGCGAGGAGCGTGCGGAACTTCTTGCTGCCCAGCGAGTTGGTCCGCTCGCCGACCAGAACGGGGCGGGTCGCGGGGTCCGGCTGGTAGAAATCGGTGCCGCTCAGGGCGAGGCGGCGTTCCTGGCGCGGACGCCTGGGCGCTCGCCCCTCGACCAGCCGGGCCACTTCCTTGATGTGGCCGGCGTGGGTCCCGCAGCAGCCCCCGACGAGGTTGAGCCACCCCTGCTCGACGAATCGCTCGAGCTTGGCGGCGAAAGCCGTGGGGGTCTCGGCGAATTGGCCGTTTTCGTCCGGGAGGCCCGCGTTCGGGTAGCAGGAGACGAAGCACCAGGCCAGCTCGGAGAGGGCCCGCAAGTGCTCGGTCATGAACTCGGGGCCCGTGGAGCAGTTCATCCCCACGCCCAGGGGGTGCGCATGCTCGGTCGATGTGAAGAAGGCCTCGACCCCCTGGCCGCCCAGCATCGTCCCCGACTGCTCGATGGTGCAGGAGAGCATGATCGGCAGCTCCAGGCCGGTCTCGCGAAAGGCCGCGCGGGCGCCGGCGATGGCCGCCTTGGCGTTGAGCGTGTCGAGGCAGGTCTCGATCAAGAGCACGTCGACGCCGCCCTCGATCAGCCCGCGCGCCTGCACGCGATAGGCCGTGGCCATCTCGTCGAAGCGGACGCCGCCCGTGACCGACAGGGTCTTGGTGGTCGGTCCCATGGCGCCCGCCACGAAGCGCGGACGCCCCGGCTGCTGGTGCCTGGCGGCTGCCTGGCGTGCCAGATGCGCCGCCGCCAGGTTGATGTCATGGGCCCTGTCGGCCAGACCGTACTCGGCCAGCACGAGCGGCGTGCCCCCGAAGGTGTTGGTCTCGACGAGGTCCGCGCCGGCCTCCAGGTACCCCTCGTGAACGCTCCTGACGACGTCCGGTCGGGTCCGAGCAGAAGGGCCCGAAGGTCGCCGGCATCATGGCGACCGGCGGCCGGAGCCGCGACGGGAGGAGGGAGTTCGGCCATACGGACCTTTCGAGGCGAGTAGGGCCCTCGCTGCGCGAAGAGGCGGGGGCGTTCGAAGCCGATAGCTTACCTCCGAGTCCGCTCGCTGGCCAGGGGAAACGTGGGGACCGGGAGCGTCCCCGGATCACGGGGCAGAGAGGACCCAACGCAAAGACGCCAGGACGCAAAGACGCCAGGAAATGCTGATCAATAGGACCTTTCTTGCGTCCTTGCGCCCTTGCGTCCTGGCGTTGAAGACAGGCACCGTCGCCACTCGACGACGCGGCCTCCCACGTTTCAGGGACGCTCCCCGTGGGGACCGCTCTGTTCGGGAGCCTTCTCGCCGTTGGCTCCGCCATGGCGCCCCCGAAAGGACAGAATCTCGAATTCCCGCTCCAGTTCTGTAACTTCGGACTTTTCGTGTTAGTGCCGCGATCAGCCCTGCCGATAGCATGCTCGAAGCAAGCCGCAGAACCAGCCGCAGCCATCTGACGCAGCAAGGGAAGGTCGATCTTTCGTGAAAAGCTTCTTCACTCCGAAGGAGATTCGGGAACTGGTGAAGGTCTCGTATCGCCAGATCCAGTACTGGGACAAGTCCAACTTCATCAGTCCCTCTTACCGTCGGCGTGGGAAGTACCGGCTGTACACCTTCCAGGATCTGATCCAGCTCAAGGTGGCCGAGACTCTCCGGAACAACGGCTTTTCGATCCAGCAGCTTCGCTCCACCATCGAGAACCTGCGCAAGCTGCTCGCGAAGATCAGCTTCCCGTTCTCGGAGCTGAACATCCTGTTCCGCAAGAACCGCATCCTGCTCTTCAAGGGGTACGTGCAGATCAGCGGCCCCGCGGACGACTACATCTACTTTTCGGCCAAGGCGTTGAGGCGCCAGCTCGAGGAGCACACCGCTTCCGAGCAACCTCAGCAGTTGGTCGGCTGAAATCCCAAGAACACCCGCAGGGTGGGTCCTGGAGGCACCGG
>JACQZL010000018.1 GCA_016213865.1 Candidatus Rifleibacteriota bacterium | reverse complement strand
TGCCGCGCCGCGCTATAATGCGGCCTCTCGGCCTCTTGACGGCCGCGGTTTTTCGCATGCCTCGCAGGTCCTCGAAACCCACCCTCTCCGTCGTCAGCCTGGGCTGTCCCAAGAACCAGGTCGACGCCGAATGCATGGCGCGCTCGTTCATGGGTTCGGGCTGCATCTACACGAGCGACCCGCTGTCGTCCGACCTCGTCCTCATCTTCACCTGCGGCTTCATCGAGGCCGCGCGCACCGAGTCGGTCGACACCATCCTGCAGTACCTGCAGCTCAAGAAGGAGAGACCCGAGCTCCGCGTCATCGTCGGTGGTTGCCTCTTCGAACGTTACCGCCAGGACCTCGCCAAAGAGCTCCCGGAGGTCGACGGTTGGCTGGACAGCCCGTCTCCCCAAGCCGTGCGCGAACTGGTCCAGCGGCTGGGGTTCGAGCCCGGGCGGCCCCGGCGCGACGGCCTGGCGAACGGTCGCCCGTTCCTGCTCAACGAGCCCGGCATGGCGTACCTGAATGTCTCGGAGGGATGCGACAGACCCTGCAGCTTCTGCGCGATTCCAGCCATCAAGGGCCCCATGCGAAGCCGGCCGATTGCCGAGCTCGCCGCCGAGGCCCGGGACCTGGCCACGCGGCTCAGGGTTCAGGAGCTGAACCTGGTGGCCCAGGATCCGGCCTCCTACGGCAAGGACCTCGGCAACGGCAACGAGCTCCTCGACCTCCTCACGGCCCTCGGAGAGGTCGAGGAAGTGGCCTGGATGCGGCTGCTCTACATGTTCCCGTTCGGCCTGCGGGAAGAGCACCTGGACTACCTGGCCTCCAACCCGCGGTTCGTCCCGTACCTCGACATGCCGCTGCAGCACTCCCATCGAGAAGTGCTCCAGCGGATGTGCCGGCCCGGCGACGGCGGTCGCTACCTGCGCCACCTCGAGACGATCCGGGAGCGATGGCCGGGGGTCGCGGTGCGAACGACGTTCCTCGTCGGCCATCCCGGCGAGACCGAGGCCCACTTCCGCTCGCTCTGCGACTTCGTGCGGGAAGCCCGATTCCAGTGGGTCGGCGTCTTCGAGTATTCGCCCGAAGAAGGCACACCCGCTTTCCTGCAACAGGCTCAAGTCTCCTCGAAGGTCGCCGCCCGGCGTGCGGAACGGCTCCGGGAGCTGGCGGCCGAGTGCCGCGACCTGACCCCGTTCCGGTTGGGTCAGGCGCAGCAGGCCTTGGTGGTCGAGCTGGACGAGGGGCTGGCCGCTTGTCGGACCGCCCAGATGGCGCCCGAGGTCGACGGCTACGTCTACGTCACCGCCTCTCCGGACGTGGGGCCGGGCCGACTGACGCGGCTGATCCTCGAAGAGGAGACCGGATTCGATTTCCGGGGACGACTGGCGGCCGGCGGCACGGCGTCCGTCTCCACGAGGGGTCCCGGTGTCGTGCCGGACAAGGCTGTGGGGATGCTTCGAACGACCGGAGGCGAGACGCTTGGACGCGCCTGATCGCAAGGGCATTGCTCTGAACCTGGCCAATTGCCTGACCCTGTTCCGGATCTTCGCGGCGCCCTTCCTGGTGGCGTTGCTGGTGGCCGATTCGGGGCCGCCAGGTCTGGCCGGCGACTGGGGGAAGGTCGTCGCCATCTTCCTCACCCTCGTCGCGGGACTGACCGACGTCTACGACGGCATCGTGGCGCGCGCGATGAAGACGGTTTCGACTTTCGGGAAGTTCTCGGACCCGGTTGCGGACAAGCTGCTGGTGACGGCGCTCTTCGTCTCGTTCGTCGAGCTCGGTCGCGTCCCCGCGTGGATCGTCGTGCTGATCCTGTTCCGGGAGTTCGCAGTCCTGGGGCTGCGGCTACTCCTGGTGGGGCAGGGGATGGTGATGACGCCGACCGACTGGGCGAAGTTCAAGACCATCTTCCAGATCAGTGCCGCGGTCGCCATCATGATCCCGATGGACTTGCAGGTCCTGGTCCTCAGCGGCAAGATGTCGGTGCCGTGGATCTCGATGCTGTACTATGCCCAGATAGCGGATTTCACGACCTACGTGGCCCTGGTGTTCACCCTGATTACGGGCGCCGAGTACTTCGTCCTGTACTGGCGCCACCTCGAGTGAGGCGCGATGCCCGAACCGTTCAGCCCGTTCGGCTATAGACCGCGGACCCCTCCCAAGAAGCCGGAGGTCGAAAAGCTCCCCGTCTTCGTGGAGTTCTGGGTCAAAATGCTGGCGTCCGGGCTCTACACGGGTTATGTCCCCATCGCGCCCGGGACCTGCGGCTCCGTCCTGGCCGTGGTCATCTGGTACTACTTCAACCGGCTGCCCATCAACCCTCTGGCCAAGTTGGGCGTGCTGGCGGCGATGGCGCTCGTCGCGGTGGGCGTGGCGACGCTGGCCGAACGCGTGTACAACAAGGGCGACGCTGACACGATCGTCATCGACGAGATGGTGGGGTTCTTCATCGCCGCGTCGTTCCTGACGCCCAACACGTACCAGAACGAGTGGCGCCTGGTCCTCCTGGTCTTCGTGCTGTTTCGAATCCTGGACATCGTGAAGCCGTTCCCGCTCAAGCAGCTCGAGCAACTGCCGTCGGGGTGGGGGGTCGTTGCCGACGACGTCGCGGCCGGGATCATCACGTTGCTGGTGGTGGGACTTCCTCTCAACGCCTTCTGGGTGAAGCTCCTCGACCTGCACCCTATCGTGATCGGGGGGCGATAGCACCGATGGCTCCGCAGCGCACCAGGGTTCTTGCGGTCGATGACAACCGGGTCATCCTCCGCATCATCAAGGACGGTCTCGAGAAGGAAGGCTTCGAAGTGCGCACGGCCGGCAGCGGGATGGAAGCGCTCGAGCAGATTTTGCAGGAGAAGCCGGACGTCATCCTCCTCGACATCGTGATGCCGGGCGTCACCGGGTACGAGGTGTGCAAGATCCTCCGCCACGATCCGCACACCGAGGCGATCCCCATCATCATGGTCACCGGCAGCACTCCCGACAAGGTCAAGAAGGAAGGGATGGAGGCCGGGGCCAGCGACATCTGGGCCAAGCCGGTCAACATGCGCGAGATTGCGCGCTCGATCCATAGTTTCCTCGAGCAAGGCTTCAAGCTCGAGCAGGTCACGCCGGCCCGCGAGAACGAGGTCCTGCGCGAGAACCTGCAGATGATCGCCGCGGAGTTCCGCAACCCGATCCAGGCCCTTGGCACGATCGCCGAGATGCTCGAGGAATCGGCTCGCATCGAGCCGCGCCAGGTGGCCGAGGTCATCCGCCAGCAGGTCGAGCGGGCCAGCGATCTCCTGCGACGGATGGAGCGCCTCGTCGCCTGAGCGGCCACCCACGCCCCTCGGTGACGGCCCGGCGACACCACCGGCTCGGGGCTTGTGAATCCGCGGCCGCGCCCCTGCAGCCCGCAGCCCCGCAGCCCCGCAGCCCTCAAATCGTGGCCGGCTCGAAGCCGATCGGGGGCAGCAAGTCAGCGGGTCAGCAGCTTCAGCTTTTCCGAGGCGCGGGAGCGGAACTTGCCGTCGTGGTCCATTTCCATGACCCGGCGCCACTCGGCCTCCGCCCGATCCATTGCCCCCATCTGGTAGCAGGAGCTGCCGAGGAAGTAGTGGAAGCTGGCCATGTCGGGCTCCAGTGAGATGCACTGCTCGTAGACTTGGACCGCGCGTTCGTAACGGCCGCTGGAGTAGAGCGCGAACGCCAACCAGTCGAGGATGTCCAGGTCCGTGGGGTTTTCCCGGGCAAGCTCTTCCAGACGGGTGATGTCCTCGTCGGTGACCTTCTTGAGGTAGCGCGTGAATTCCTTGGGTTCGCTCATGGTCCGCCTGGTGGGGGATCGCATCGGGCCCGGCGACACGGTTTGGGGCGTGCTAGACTGGGCGGCGCCGGGCCGGGACACTCGACTTGTATCATACCGGCCCCGAAGGGACAACCTCGAGTTCTGTAGTGACCCCACCGGTACGCGTAGAGAGCTTCGGCCGCCAGGTACTCGAGTGCCTCCCCAGCGGCATCCTCGTCGTGGACGTCACGTCCCGGGTGCTCTTCATCAACGGTGAGGCCGCCCGGATCTTCGAGGTCGATCGCGACCAGTTCATCGGCACGCTGCTCATCTCGCACGACCGGTTCCGGCCGCTGATCAGCAGCATCAATCAGTACCGCCGCCGCACTCCGGCCCTGATCCCCAGCCGCCAGCAATTCGAGGGCGCCATCGTGCGCACCGACGGGCGGGTCTTGCCGCTGGGGTTTTCCATCTCGAACCTGGTCAACAGCCGCCGCCGGGTGCTGGGCTACGTCGTCATCTTCCGCGATCTGTCGGATGTCGCCCGCCTGCGGGAGCGGGCCCGCCACTCCGAGATGATGGCGGCCCTGGGTACGATGGCGGCAGGCGTGGCGCATGAGATTCGCAATCCGCTCCACACGATCCGCGCCGCCCTGGATGTGCTGGAGGTGCGGCTGGCCCGCGGCGACGATCCCAGCTCGTACCTCGACGTGGTTCGACGAGAGATCCAGCGCGCCGACCGGACGGTCCACGAGATCCTCTCCTATTCGCGCAAGACGGAGGCCCACTACCGCAAGGACGACATCGTGGCGTGCCTTCGCCAGGCTGCGGCGCACGCCAAGAAGGGCCCCGAGCTGCTCCTTCGCGAAGAGCTCGAGCCGGACGTTCCCCCCATCCTCTTCGACCACGAGCGGATGCTGCGCGTCTTCATCAACCTGATCGAGAACGCTGTCGAGGCGATGGACTCACGCGGGACGCTGACCCTCGTCGCTCGGCGGGCGCCGGCCATGGGACAGCCCGGAGGAGAGCTCGTCGTCAGCCCCATCGGGGCCGTCGTCCTCGAGGTGGCCGACACCGGTCCCGGGATCTCGGCTGCCGACCTGCCCCACGTCTTCGAGCCCTTTTTCACTCGCAAGAGCGCCAGAGGCGGCACCGGCCTGGGCCTCGCCATCTGCCAGCGCATCGTCGAGGAGCACGACGGTACGATCGAGGTGGCCAGCACTCCCGGACAGGGCAGTCGGTTCAGGGTCGTCCTGCCTGTCCGCGACATCTTGACTGTCGACTGACGGTCCGGCAGAGCGTTATGATGGCGCGGGCCTCAGGGACGGGGCCGGCAACATGCGATTCTCCACTCTCTTCCTGGCTGCGACCGCTCTCTGGTTGACCACTGCCGCCGGTACTCTGGCGGCCGATCCGTTGCTCGACAGCCGCTTCACCATCGGACGGCTGCACTACTCGGGTGGCGGTGACTGGTACGCGAATCCGTCCAGCCTGACCAACCTCTTGCGCGAGCTTTCGTCCCGCACGACCCTCCGGGCGGCCCGCAAGGAAGCGACGGTCACCTTGCGGTCGAACGACGTCTTCAGCTACCCGTTCCTCTTCGCCACCGGCCACGGCAACATCTCCTTCTCGGCCGAGGAGGCCGACAGGCTGCGACGGTACCTGACCAGCGGCGGTTTCTGGTGGGTGGACGACAACTACGGGATGGACGAGTCCTTGCGCCCGGCCCTCAAGAAGCTCTTCCCCGACAAGCAACTGGTGGAGTTGCCCAGGGACCACGAGATCTACCGCTGCTTCTACACGCTGACCGCCGGCCTCCCGAAGATCCATGAGCACCACGGCGGCCCGCCCCACGGATACGCCCTCTTCCACGAGGGCCGGATGATCGTCTACTACTCGTACAACACCGACCTCGGCGACGGCCTCGAGGACCCGGATGTACACCGGGACCCGCCGGCCAAGCGCGAGGCCGCGCTGCAGATGGCACTCAACGTCGTGGTTTATGCCCTGACGCACTGATCCTCCGATGACCCCCAGGGAGAGCGAACCATGAGCATCTTCAAAGCCTACGACATCCGCGGGATCGTTCCCGATCAGATCGACGAGGTGCTGGCCCGACGCATCGGCCAGGCTTTCGTGACACTGCGCAAGGCCCGGTCCGTCACCGTGGGCCGCGACATGCGCGTCTCCTCGCCCGGCCTCGCCCGCGCCGTCGTCGAAGGCGCCAGGGATGCCGGCGCCGAGGTCACGGACATCGGCCTCGTCAGCACGCCGATGCTCAATTTCGCGACCGCCTTCTATGGCACCGAGGGCGGCATCCAGGTGACCGCGAGTCACAACCCGGGCGCGTACAACGGCTTCAAGATGTGTGGGCCGGGCGCCACTCCCGTCTCCTTCGATACGGGCATAGGGGACATCGAAAAGTGGGTCGCGGGCCCGGCTTTGCGCTTCGAGCCGGCCGCCCGGCGCGGCTCGCTCTCGGAGCGGGAGGTCTTCGAGGACTATCATCAGTTCCTGGCCAAGCTGGTCAAGCTGGGCAATCGACCCCTGCGCCTCGTGGCCGACTCGGCCAACGGGGTCACGGGCGTACGCGAGTTCCGCATCCTGCAGCGGTACTATCCCGAGATCGAGGGCATGTTCCTGGAGCCCGATGGCAACTTCCCCAATCACGAGCCGAACCCGCTCCTCCCCGAGAACATCCGGCCGCTGCAAGACCAGGTGCTGGCCCGAAGGGCCGACCTGGGCATCGCCTTCGACGGCGACGGCGACCGCGTTGCGTTCGTCGACAACCTGGGCCAGGCGGTCAGCGGAGACCTGGTGACGGCCCTCATCGGCCGCGCGGAGCTGCGCCGTCACCCCGGGGCCACGGTGCTCTACGACCTGCGTTCGAGCCGGGCCGTCAAGGAGGACATCGAACGGTTGGGCGGCGTCGCCAAGAAGTGCCGGGTCGGCCACTCCTTCATCAAACAGATGATGCGACAGGAGAACGCCGTACTGGCGGGCGAGCTGTCGGGGCACTTCTACTTCAAGGACAAGTTCTTTCTCGATTCGGGCATCCTCGCGGCCCTCAAGGTGCTCGAGATCCTCAGCACGACCGACCAGACCATGGCCGAGCTGGTCAAGCCGCTGGCCCGCTACCACCGGTCGGGCGAGATCAACTTCCACGTCAAGGACCAGGATGCGGTCCTGGCCAGGGTCGAGGAGGTCTTCTCGGGCAAGGGCGAGCTGAGCAAGCTGGACGGCCTGTCGGTCGATTGCCCGGACTGGTGGTTCAACCTGCGCAAGTCCAACACCGAGCCTCTGCTGCGTATCAATCTGGAGGCCAACTCCGAGGACCTCATGAAGCGGAAGCTGGAAGAGGTGAAAGCCCTCCTGGCGGGAGACTGAGCTGGCCATGCGCCGTGTCCTGGTGGTCGATGACGAGGCTCCCCTCCGGGACGTTCTCATTCGCAGCCTGAGCGGGCCCGAGTTCTCCGTCTCGGGGGTCGGCACGGCCGCGCAGGCCCTGGCGCTCGTGTCGGAAGAGAGCTTCGACGTGGCCGTCCTGGACATCCGCCTGCCGGACATGGACGGGGTCGATCTGCTGCGCCAGCTCAAGGAAGTCAGCCCGGGGACCGAAGCGATCATGCTCACTGCCGATGCGACCCTCGAAAAGGGCCTGCAGGCAATGCGCCTTGGCGCGTACGACTACTTGACCAAGCCGGCCCATCTCCGGGCACTTCAGGAGCTCTGCCTCAAGGCGGCCGAGAAATCCGAGATCCGGCGGCGCGTGACGCTTCTGGAACGCGAGGTCTCCTACCGCTCGGGGCAGCCGACGCTGATCGGTTCCGGGGCCGCCATGTCCCGCGTCCGGGAGATGATCCGGCAGGTTGCGCCGTCCGGGGGGGCCATTCTGATCACGGGCGAGAGCGGCACGGGCAAGGAACTGGTCGCACGAGCCATCCACGACTTGTCGCCGCGGGCGGCCGGTGCCTTCATTGCTGTCAACTGTGGCGCCTTCCAGGAGAGCCTTCTGGAGAGCGAGCTTTTCGGGCACAAGAAGGGCGCCTTCACGGGGGCGCTCTTCGACAAACCGGGCCTGTTCGACGTTGCCGACGGCGGCACCCTGTTCCTCGATGAGGTCGGCGAGATGACTCTGCCGATGCAGGTCAAGCTGCTGCGGGTCCTGGACACCCGTCGCTTCCGCCCCATCGGCGACACCAAGGAGCGCTCGGTCGACTTCCGCATCGTGGCGGCCACGAACCGCGAGCTGCGCAGGATGGTCTCGGAGCGGACGTTTCGCGAGGACCTCTACTACCGTCTCAATGTGGTCAGCATCGAGATGCCTCCGCTGCGCGGCCGCCTGGAAGACCTTCCGGAGCTGGTCGAACACCTGATCGTCCGCAAAGTCGGGGTCCGCCAGCGCCGCCGAGCGTCGGCGGACCTGCTGGCAGCGTTCCAGACCTACTCCTGGCCCGGCAACGTGCGCGAGCTGGAGAACCAGATCGAACGCTCCATCCTGCTCAGCCAGGGTCCCGAGCTGCAAGCGATCGCCTTCCCTCCGCCCGGGCCGCAATCGGCATTGCAGGCCGAACCTTCCGTTGCACCGCCGGTCGCACCGGCTGCTCTCTTGGCTCCGCCGGCGCCCGGCGCCGGCGCGCCCATGACGCTGGAAGAGCAGGAGAAGCTCCTGATTCTCTCCACGCTCGAGCGCCTATCGGGCAACGTGAGCCGCTCGGCGCAGGCCCTCGGCATCGACCGGCGCACGCTTCACCGGAAGCTCAAGTCCTACGGGGTGCGCACCCGGGACGAAGGCTGACCCCCGCCCCACCCTCCCCCGGAGGGGGAGGGCAGGGGTGGGGGAGGCTCGGGACGGACCGTCTCGCCCTGCTGACCCATTCTGCCCCGGTGAGACATCTGTGCCCAGGCGACGCCTCGCCCCGGTGAGGCAATCTGGTGCGACCGCGGGCGTTCTCCGGCAGACTCGCCGCACCGGCCCAAGGAGGGCGGAAGGGCACCGGTCAAATCCGGTCTCACTGGCCGGACAGTGCGCGACGTAGGGGCGGGGCGTGTCCCCGCCCGCAAGGCGCGCCCAGAGCGGGCGGG
>JACQZL010000017.1:6019-11337 GCA_016213865.1 Candidatus Rifleibacteriota bacterium | reverse complement strand
TCGCGGCGCTCTTCCTGGCCGCGATGCTCCTCGTCTCGGGCTGGTTCTTCTGTCACATCCTCTGCCCGCTCGGGGCCGTGCTCGGCCTGATGAACCCGGTGGCGATGGTCCGGGTCGCCCACGACACGACTCGCTGTTCGGGATGCGACCTGTGCGTCGAACACTGTCCGGTGAACCTGCAACTGGGCGAGGGCGACTTCCTCACGCGCAGCAGTTGCATCGCCTGCGGCAAGTGCGTCTCGGTCTGCCGGAACGGCGCGCGCAGGTGGGACCTCCATCCGGCACTGCAGGGGATGCTGGCCGCGGCCGGGGCCGCCCTCCGCGCGGCCACCTTCGGCCTCGTCGGTGGCGCCACCGCGGTGGCTGCCCGGGAGGCGCTCGCCGCGCGCAGACGATCGGAGGACGGGCGGCCGGGCACGGTCGAGCTCGGCCTGAGCTGCAAGGGCCGCCTGCTGCGGCGGCTGCTGCCCTGTCTGGCCAAGTCGCCCGAAGGGATGGCGCGTTACGCCAAGTACCACACGGCCTTCTACCGGCAGTTCTACGCGGGCGCGGACGAGAACGACTTCCGGGCGCTGCCGCTCCTCCGAAAGGAACGGGTCAAAGACGTTTCACCGTACGATCTTCTATCCGATCGGCACCGGGACGACGTCCTCTACTATGGTGAAACCACGGGCTCCCTGGGCAGCCCCACTCCGTCCTTCTACACGGCCCGGGAGTTCCGCGGCGCCCGCATGTTGAGCCACCTCTCCCCCTACGGTCCCGTCCTCAGGTCCACGCTGGCCGAGAACCGGACGGCCGTGAACGGCCTCGCGTTCGGATTCACCGTCGCCGGGATGAGCTTCGGCGACGTCCTGGTCGCCACGGGGGCAATGGTGGCCAACGTCGGCAGCCGCTCGACGCTGGCGACTCCGGAACGAATCGGCCGGGCCTTGATCCGGCTGGGCCCGTCGGTCGTCGCGGCGGCGCCGATCGACTTCCTCTCCTGGGCCCGCATCGCGAAGGAAGACTATCCGGCCCGCTACGACGGGATGGTCGAGCGGCTGCGCGTGCTGATGACGACCGCCGAGCTATGCAGCCCGCAGCGCGTCCGGCGCCTCGAGGAGCACTTCGGCGTCCTGCAGATCAACACGTATGCGTGCGTGGAGGGGTTCTTCGCCCTGGCCTGCCCGTGCGGCCGCCAGCACGTCTTGCCGCACTACGACGCGGAGGTGCTGGACGAGGCCCTCGAACGTTCCAGCGAGTACGGCACCGGGAGGTTCGCCTTCTCGAACCTCCTGAAGCGCTCGGGCCCCCTGCTGCGCTACCTCCTCGACGACCAGGTCACGATCGAGCAGTGCGACTGTCCCTACGGATACGAGAAGAGCATCTTCCCTCACGGGCGGTGGGAGCTTTCCGTCCTCCTCGACGGCGAGCGGCTGAACGTGGCGCACTTCGAGGACCTGATCTTCGCCCACGGCCTCTTCGGCGACTACCGGGTGTCGGTGCACGAGGACCGGCTGGACGTGCTGCTCGAGGACTACGCGGCGCCCGAAGGGGCTTGCGAGCGCGTGCGCGAGTCGCTCCAAAAGCGCTTCGGGAGGCCGGTGACGGCGCAGCTCGTGCCGTTCGGCAAGCTGACGGCGTATCGCGAGGTGCGCGCCTCGAAGCCGCTGCTGAAACTGCTGGACCGCAGGGCGGCCTCGACCCAGCAGGTCCCGGAGGTCATGTGAGCATGGCTTCAGGATCGAGGACCGCCGGGCACTGGACTGCGCGGCTGCTTGCAGCCGGAGTGTTGCTCGCACTTGCTGGGCCCGTGGCGGCCCAGACGGGTGCGGGCTCGTCAGGCTCGGTCGGGCCGGGCGGCCACACGACCTCCATGGTGTCCCAGGACGGGAAGCGCTTCGTCTCCATGACGATCGACGCCGAGCAGGGGCCGACGCTGGCAACGCACCCCAAGGAACGGTTCCGCGAGATCGTCCGGTGCTTCACCCGGTACAAGGGGGCCATCTGGTTCGGAACCTATGGGCGGGGGCTGTTCCGGCTGGCCGACGGCAAGCTCGAGAACCTCACGCACGCCAATTCGTCGCTCGTCGAGGACCGGGTCAACTGCCTGGCCGTCCGGAGCGACGAGCTGTGGGTGGGGACCTGCGCCGGCATCAACGTGGTGGATGGGAGCGGCGCCTGGCGGCTGATCCTCGAGTCGGACGGCGTGGCGGACCACATCTTCCACGTCATCGAGACGGACAGCCGCAACCGGGTTTGGGTAGGCACGGTCGGCAAGGGGCTATCGGTCTGGGACGGAAAGACCTGGCGGACGTTCACGGCGACGAAGGACCGGCTGGCCGGCGACTGGGTGAACGACGTGCAAGAGACCCCGGACGGCTGCCTGTGGGCGGCGACGATCTCCGGGCTGTCCCGCCGGTGCGGGGAAGGGCGCTGGACTCACCAGATGGGGCGAGAATTTCCGATCTACGCGAATGCGACGGCTCTGGCGCTCCAGGGAGATTCGCTCTGGGTGGGCTTTGCCAACGACGGCCTGTTCGTCTGGGAGGGCGGGATGTGGCTGCGTCCCCCCCCTCGACTGTTGCCGGCACCGACCGTGCGGACCATGACGATCGACGGATCAAAAGCGCTCTGGGTAGGGACAGAATCGGGTGTTGCCTGTTATGATGTAAAGAGAGACTTCGAGACGCAAGCGGCCAACGCCGGGCTCGAGGATAGGAACATCCGTGCACTTTACTGCGACCCAGATACGGGCGACCTGTACGCAGGTTCGGTTGGCGGCTGGGTCTATCGCAGGGGCTCCGGCGACACCCGCTGGCACATCTTGGTGCGACAGGGGCGACTGGTAGTCGCGCCCGCGACAAGAAAGGAGATGGGGAAGTGACCCTTCGGAGAAACACCATCCTGACGGCGCTGGTAGCCGTCGCGTTATCGGCCACCCTGGCGATGGCCCAGGGAACGGGAATTTCGGAACAAGTCGCGAAGGCCTTGAACGTGGCCCAGTCCGGGCAGCCGGACGACGCGATAAGGACCTTATCAGGCCTGGTCTCGAAGTCCTCGGGTGCGGACAAGGACTTGGCTGAGACGGCCCTGGGGTCGGTTTACCGCATCTCGGGGCGAATCAGGGACGCTCGGGCCAAGCTGAAAGGTCCGATTGATCGCTCGGCCTACGTCCCGGCGCTGGTTGAACTGGCCCGGACGTATCTTTACAGCCCGCCGTTCGAGCCCAAGACGGCCATCATCCACCTCCGAAACGCGCTCGACCACAACGCCAAGGATGTCGAGGCTCTGCTGGAACTGGCCCAGGCCTACGTCAACGACGTACAGCACAAGCCGGCCGAGCATACTTACCGGAGCCTCATGACCAGCGTAGCCCCGTCAGACCTGAGGGCTTACTTCGGGCTGGCACGACTCTATGTGGCTCAGAAGCGGATCGACAAGGCGAAGCCAATCCTCGAGGAGACTCTCAAGATGGCTCCTCGGGATCCGCAACCCTACTTCGAGATGGGCAACATGGTCATGCAGAACACGGCCGAGCCCGAGTTCAAGCTCAAGGCCGTGAGCTGGTACGAGCGTGCAGCCGAGCTCGCGCCCAGCGACCCCAAGTACCTTGGGGCGCTCATCTACGGCTACTTCCGGACCGGCCAAAACCTGGCAGCGGGCCCCGTGATCTCGAGGCTGGAGCAACTGGCGCCAAACTCGTCGGCCACTCATTGGGCCAAGGGGGTCGATGCCGAGTTCAACGTGGACCTGAACCGAGCTGCCCAACACTACAAGATGGGAGCGGCCCTGGACGCCCAGGATGCGAATGCGCAGTATGCGCTCGGGGTCTTCCTGTGCGGACACTTGAACGCGGACTTCATCCTCGCCGGCCAGGAGCGGGACTGGAAGTACCTGCCGTTTCGCGATGCGGACAAGGCCGTGATGCACTTGAAGACGGCCTTGCAGTTGAACGCGGCGTTCCCGTTCGCAGCCCGCGCCCGCGCGCTGATCGACGAGATGGAATCCCTGTCGACGGACACGGCAGTGGAGACGCCCGAGACTCAAGAAATGATCAAGCGCCTGGATCAGTATTACCAGAAAAGGGCGCGCCAGTTCTAAACACTCCGGTCTATCGAAAATCGGCAATCCTGCTGACGGATGGGTGAAAGGAGAGGTATTACGATGTCTACTCGATCCAGGCAGCGAAAGATCTCACTCCCCGGTGCCCCCAAGCGATGCCTATGGCTGCTGCTGGCCATGACGCTGGTGGTCCCTTCCTTGGCGTTGGCGCAAGCCGCCCCCGCTCCCACGCAACAGCCAATCGAGGAGCGGCTCACGGGCCCCGAGGAGCAGTACATGCACGAGCTGCCGGGAGATCCGCAGCTCTTCCAGGAGAAGTTCGGAACGGCCGATCCGGCCAGTCACGACGGGATCCTCGACGAGGCCGACTATCGCTTCGCCGCAAACAACTGGCCCATGCTGCAGAAGGGCAGCGACGGGATGCCCATCGCAGACGAGACCTACTACGCCAATGCCCAGAAGGAACTGGCGAAGTTCATCCGGGACCATCGGGTGGCATCGTATGCTCCCGGCGCTCACCCAGCTCTGGTGTGGGATCGGGATGGCAATGCCGCCAACGGGATCTCGTCGCTGATCGACAACGACTTCAACGCCGCCAAGGCCAAGATGATCAAGGGCAGGCCGATGAGCGTCACGTTGAGCGTGCGGCAGCTCACGGCTTCGTACGACACTCAGGCTGTGACCGCGCCCGTGAACTACGAGTCTGCTGAGTTGCGAGTCGGCGAGACCGACTTCCTGACGAGCGCCAACATCACTGAAGCCAAGGACTCGGCCGGCAATTACATCTACAAGTTCGGCAACACGGATTCGGGCAACTGGTATCGATTCGACGGCGTCAAGGTCACGTACTACGTCCAGAAGGAACAGAGTGTCGCGGACAAGAACGTGAACAACAGGTGCCCTGAGCCCTATCCCGACCCGGACGTCCCTGGCCCGCACGTGGCCGCCGCCTCGGAGCTGGAGGCCGGCTGCTTCGCCAACAAGTACACGAAGATCGAGGCCCCGATTAACGCTGCCGGTGGTTTCAGATTGACCGACGCGGCCCAGCTCAGCCTGAAGTACTCGCCCGACGGCAACCAGGCCTTCGACCCCGGCCACACCGGGATTTCGAAGAGCAACCCCAAGATGATCCTGCAGAAGATGCAGGTCTACTTCGTCGTCGAGGCGAACGTCATGAAGGCGGCCGGCGCTGGTGAGGGAATGGACGCCGCATCCTTCGCGTCGGCTGGCACGCCTTTTTCCAAGATCGGCGAGCAGCAGATCTACGTCGAGGA
>JACQZL010000017.1:0-6014 GCA_016213865.1 Candidatus Rifleibacteriota bacterium | reverse complement strand
GAGCAGAAGATCTACGTCGAGGACTACTGGCCGCCGCTCCCCGCGACGGCTGCAGAGATGGCCGCCGCAGTCATCAAGACCCAGCAGTCCGCCAATATCCCGGCCTCCAACGCCGACATGGATCTGTGGAGCTATGATCGGGTCGCCCAGGCAAACAACACGCCAGCGCTACGCCACGGATTCCCCGACCCGACCAAGGATGAGAGTTTCCTGGGGTCGATGAACTTCAAGGACGACAACCCCGCCGACACTCGGGTCAACAGCACGCTGAACTTCGAGATCGGCCGCTCGATCCGCCACCGTTTCCGGTATCTGGCCAACGGTGACCAGCTCCCCAAGGGGATCACGGACGAGCAAATCGAGCAACTGGACTGGCGCTACATCATCTATGTTCCGGCTTACAAGATGGCGAACAAGGACGGCTCCGAGGTCCTCGTCGGCCCTTACGCCGGACAGGTCTGGCGCCCTGAAGACCCGTTCAACCCGGCCAAGCCGGGTCTCAGCGCGGAGAAGGCCGCGGCGTTGAGGAAGGCCTACACGAAGATCGCCTTCAAGGGTGATCTGCTCGCCGTCATCAACCATCTGTATGACAACAGCGGTCAGGAGCAAGGCGCCATTCAGACCGAGTATGGAAAGGACAACGAGGGCAACGGCAAGTACGGCTACCCGTACACGGCCATCGTCGACTACAAGTTCGGCGCCGAGTGCGTCATCGGCATCTCGGCCAAGGGCCTGCAGCCGGGTGGCTTGCCGCCGGGTGTGATCTCCATCCCGGCTGGATTCGCCAGCTACGAGGGCAAGATCGGCGACAAGGATTACCATGCCAGCCCCGGCGCCGAGCTAGCCGACCAGAGCCTGGCCGGCAAGGCCACCAGCATGAACGGCAAGGCCATGTCGGGTGACATGGCCCGCGACAGCTTCTTCAAGGTCAACGCCAGCGATTGCTGCAACAACGCCAAGGTCATCCTCAGCGGCACGTATTCCACCATCGACGACGTGCGACCCAACGTCGGCGTCGACCTCGAAGAGGCGCAGACCGCAGCCCGCCGCACCGAGCGCGTTCGCTACGTCGCTCGCGTTCCGAACGAGACGGCCGACGCCAGCAACGCCACCGTGGCAGCAGAGGCGGACCTCGATTCGCCCAACTCGCGGATCGACCCCACCAAGACCCCCGCCGAGCGCGGCTACGGTGACTACTGCAACCAGGCCCACACCTGGGACGTCGAGCAAAGCGGCCTGTCCAACCCGGTTGACGCCCAGGGACGCTCGTTCCTGGACGTCACGGGCGGCGGCGCCAAGCCTCCGATCATGCAGAACCACCGCATGAACCTCAACATCTGCGCCGATGACAATGTCGGCGAGGCGATGGTGAACGGCAAGGTCGTCTACCCGATCAGCCACCTGAGCTACAAGATGATTCGCCCCGACGGCGGCGAGGACGAGAGCCGCGTTCTCATCGATCCGGCCAACAACAACCAGGCGATGCCCGAGGCAGCCTGCGTCACCGTGCCCTACATCTTCAAGGCCGATCCGCCGCCCGGTCAGGACGTGGGCTGGTACACGCTGGTCGTGACGGCCCGCGACCTGAGCGGCAACGAGCGAGTCATGAGGACTCGCATCCCGGTCAAGCGAGAGACCGCTGCCTTCCAGCAGATCGAGTCCGAGCACCAGAAGACCGGCAACTGACACCTCCAGCCGGCGCCCGGTTCGAGCCGGGTGCCGGCACCAGAGACGCTCCGTCTCGACTCCCGGACCATCCCCTGCCTTTCCCGCGGACTCCCAGGCGCAAGCCCCGGAGCCCGCGGGTCTTTCTTTACCAGGTGAGCGTTTCCAAAGAAACATGCCTGAGGTTGAACCACGAAGGCACCAAGACACAAAGGACGGCACAAAGGGGTTTGACCTCGTGCCTTCGGGGTTCCTCGTGGTCTGGAACCGTCGGGCTGGAATTGCAGCCACTCCCGGCGTGCGTCTGCTACACTCGCCGTGATGATCCGGATCTGCACGTACACGGGCGACAGTCGCTTCCGGCGGGACCTGCCGGTCACCGAATTGACTCGCCTCCTCGACGATCCGCAGTTCAAGACGTGGGTCGACATCCTCCAGCCGACGGACTTCGAAAACGAGATCCTGGCCACGATGTTCGGCTTGCACCCCCTGACGATCGAAGACTGCGTGGCCGAGGTCCACCACCCCAAGCTCGACGACTACGGGGACTATCTCTACATCATCGCCCACTGGATCGAACGTGGGAAGGACGGCCTCCAGAGCGTGGATCTCGACACGTTGCTGGGCAAGAACTTCCTGGTCACGTACCGCAAGTCGCCGATGGCCTGCGTCGACGACCTCCTGGCCAATCCCGATCGGGCCGAAGACGCCGTCTCGCGCGGGCTCGACTACCTGCTGTACGTCATCCACAGCGGCCTGGTCTCCAATTACTACCCGATCCTGGACACGCTCGAGCATGGCATCGACAAGATCGAGGACGACATCTTCGAGAACCCGGACCGGTCGATCCTCGGCAAGATCCAGACCATGAAGCGCTCGCTGCTGTTCATGCGGCGCCTGGCGGCCCCGCAGCGCGAGATCTACGCCAACCTCTCGCGAGGCAACTCGAAGTTGATCGACCAGGAAGCCCGCCTCCACTTCCGCGACATCTACGACGCCTTCTATCGCGTCATCGACACGGCGGACGTCTACAAGGACCTCGTCAACGGCGCCATGGAGACGTACCTCAGCGTCGCCAGCCACAAGCTGAACGAGATCATGAAGTTCCTCACCGTCCTGTCGACGTTGATGCTGCCACCCACGCTCATCGCCGGCATCTACGGCATGAACTTCGACCACATGCCCGAGTTGAAGTGGAAGTACGGCTACCTGCTCGTCCTGCTCCTGATTGCCAGCACGATCCTGGGGCTGCTCTTCTTCTTCCGCCGCAGAAAGTGGCTGTGAGCGGCCGGTCTCAGGCGTCGGGGCAGTTCCGCGGGCCACGGTCCGCCTGCCCGACGGGCCCGGTCGGTCTTCATATCCCCCCAAGACACGGGAGCGACGCCAACTCATGGGAATTCTCAAGTAGACACAGAGTCACAAAGACATGAAGACACAGAGAAAAGTCCCATCAAATCAGCTCCTCTGTGTCTCTGTGCCTCCGTGTCTCTGTGTTGAATGACGACCTCTCGAGCCTCGTGGCGATGCGGGCTCCCGTTTCTCGGCATCGCTCCCCACAGAACACAGATGCCGTATTGCCTCGCCGACCGGTCATGCTATTTTGCAGTCGACCTGCTCGAACCGTCTGGAGGCCCCCCGATGAACATCCCGGAAATCTTGATCACGCATGACCCGTACCACGTGGGCATCAAGGCTGCCGAAGAGTTCGTACGTACCACGCAGCACGCCGTGAGGACCCGGGGTTGGGCTGCTGTTGCCCTCTCGGGAGGCCGAACGGTACGCGTCCTCCTCGAACGGCTGGCGACCCCGCCGCTGGTCGATCTCGTCCCCTGGGACCGCACGGAGATCTTCTGGAGCGACGAGCGCCTGGTCCCTCCCGAAGACCCCGGCAGCAACCACGGCACGGCGATACGCGAGTTGCTCGAACATGTTCCCATCCCTCGCGAGTGCGTCCACACCCCACCCGTCGGCGCCGGCCCGGCCGACGCTGTCCATGAGAAAACCGGTAAACGGCTGGAACAGGGCACGGTGCGCCAAGTGCTGGATGCTCGGGGAGACACCGGTCCCAGCCTGGATTTGGTCTTCCTGGGATTGGGGCACGACGGGCACATCGCTTCGCTGTTCCCCGGTCAATCAGCCACCTGGGACCGGAGCAGGCTCGTGATTCCGGCGCGTGGGCCCGACTCACCCCACGAACGCATCACCTTCAGTCCCTCGTTCTTGCTGACGAGTGCGAGGCTCGTGGTGATGGTCTGTGGCCACGAGAAGGCCGGGATTGTCCAGCAGGTCATCGAGATTGCACCCGACGTCGAGTCGAGGCCGGCCCAGATGCTCCAGGAGGCACTGGGGCACGTCGTCTGGATCCTGGACCTCGAAGCCGCCTCGTGCCTGACGCCAGGCCCCCCGAGCCCTGACGGCGGCGAGGGTCTCCCTTGGTGGTAGCTTCGCCCAGAGCGAACCTGGCGCGCCTCCGTCGCCTGATCGACGACGCGGACCGGCAACTGCTCGAGCTCCTGATCCGGCGGTATGGGCTGGCCGGCGAGGTGGCCGCCCTCAAGCGGGGCGCCGGCGTCGAGCGCTACATCCCCTGGCGTGAACTGCAGATCCTGCGTCGGATCGAAACGCTCAACGCCGGCAGACTGCCGCAGGCCGTCCTGGCCGGCATCTTCCGTGACATCCTGGGCCTTTGCCGCCAATCGCGCGAGCCGCTGACGGTGACCTTCCCGGGTCCGGCAGGGTCGCTGGCTCACGCCGCCGCGACGGCCCAGTTCGGCTTCGCCACCCGGCTGGAACCGGCCGCGGGGCTCGCGGACGTCTTCGAGCGGGTCACCCAGCAACGCGCGCACTACGGCGTCGTCCCCCTCGAGACGGCCTCGGAGGGGCTGGGCGCCCGCGCACTCGAGTACTTCCTGGAGAGCGATCTGACCATCACGGCCGAGCACTTCTGGAAGCTGATGCTGGTCGTGGCGGGTTCGAGAGTCCGGGGACACCCCCGGCGTCTCCACGTGCCCGAGGCGGTCTATGCGCTGAGCCGTCCTTGGCTTCGAGAGACCTTCCCGCGCGCCTCAATGGCGACCGGTCCGTCCGTCGCCTGGGCCGCTCAGGCCGCCGCCGCCGAACCGGGGTCGGCAGCCGTCTGCCCGGAGCTGACCGCCGAGGTCCACGGGCTGCAGGTCGTGCGTAGGGCGCCTGGCCCCGCGCTTGCCCCGGAGCTCCGCTTCCTGACGGCGGGACGCAGCATGCCGGAGGTGACGCGGGCCGACAAGACGACCATCGCGTTCAGCCTGGCCGATCGGGTCGGCATCCTGGAAGAGACCCTCGGCCTCTTCAGGCGGCATCGGATCAACCTGACGTTCTTCGAATCGTACTACCCGTCCAGGACCCTGCCGACAGCCACGTTCTTCGCGGACTTCATCGGCCACTCGACCGAGGCAGGCATCCAGCGCGTGCTGGGGGACCTGCGGCGCCTGACCAGCTTCGTCAAGGTGCTGGGGAGCTACCCCGTTTTCGCCACCGGCCAGACTGGCCCAAGTTACCCGTACAGTTCGGGCGTCAGTCCCGTGAAAGCGGAAATCCAGGAGTCCTGATAGTTACGGGACTTCCGGCCCCCCGCTTTCGCGCGGGCGCCGTAGTCGCTGCTTGGCGCGCGAGGCTCGCGGGCGTCTCGGCTTCGGGGCGGCGCGTGCAGCCTCCAGCTTGGCAAGGCCCTCGAGCATCTCGACGTCAGCCAGGTCCTTGTGACGCCCACTCGCACGTTTGTTGGCGACGAGATCCTCTCGCCCGATGACAGGAACCACGATCCCTTCGACCTCAAACTGGATCCGCCGATCCCAGACACTCTCGAAGTCGACGCCGGAGATCGATGTTATGACGTCGATTCTGCACGGCTCGACGCCGATCTGGAAGATGAGGTCCGGGTCTTCGAAGTCCCGGACGGAGACTCCGGCCAGCGGGGCACCAAAGCGCTTCAGTGCTCGCCATACACGCTCCGCGTTCGCCGCCGACGCTCTTACGAAGAGGTCGATGTCGCCGGTCGAGCGCGGCCTGCCATGGGCTGCGATCGCATAGCCACCAACAACGACGAACTCAACGCCTTCCGCGCAGAACGCGGAGAGCATGTCTCTGTAGTCTGGATTCAGCAACGGGGTGCCCCGCGAAGGCCCAGATGTGCGCGGTCAACGGCCACACCATCGCCAGCCGTTCCGCCGGAGTGAACCTCAGGTAGTCGTCGTCAGGGTCGTCTCGCCTCCGAACACGGAGGATCTTGCGGTTGTCCACAGTCTCCATTCTACACCGGCGTTGCCGCCAGGCGCCGGCCCCGGCGAGGGAGCCTCAAGGTCCCGGCAAAG
>JACQZL010000016.1 GCA_016213865.1 Candidatus Rifleibacteriota bacterium | reverse complement strand
AGCAAGGAGAAGACCCATGCAAGCCTGCGACGACCTGGGACCTGAGCTCGCCGCCTACGTGAGCGGCAACCTCGCTCCGGAAGACAGTGCCCAGGTCGAAGCCCATCTGGCCGGGTGCGATCGGTGCCTCGCCGTCGAGCGTTCGCTTCGCGAGGTGTGGAGCCAGATGGCCGTGCTGCCGGAGGAGGAGGTGCCCGACGTGCTCCTCCGCGGCATCAAGGCTTCGCTCGCCGAAGAACGAGGGCCGAGCTCGCCCTGGCACGTGGCGATCGAGACGTTGCTCGCCCTGGCCTTGATGACCGTGCTCGGCGTCGTCTGCCCCATTCCGATCGTCTGCCACTTCTTTGCCGGGGTGATCAAGCCTCTCTTCGGGCAGTACGTCGCCGTCTTCGCTCACACCCTGACCGCCGCAATGATGGGGATGATGCCGCTGCTGGTGGCGGACCTGACGGTCTCGTCGCTGGCCCGCTCCTGGGAGCCGAGCCGGCGTCGCGCGGCCGCAACCCTGTTCGGCGCGCTCGTCGCCCTGGGCGTGCCGGCCCTGCACATCCTCCCGCCCGACCCGCTCACGTTCGCGAGCTGGGGCACGGGAACCGCCTTGGCCGCCTGGTTCGCCGTCCGGCTCATGACCCGTTCGCGAGCTGGGGCACGGGAACCGCCTTGGCCGCCTGGTTCGCCGTCCGGCTCATGACCCGCCTGCAGCCGGTGCTGGCAGCCTGAGATTCCGGCCGCCGTGCGGGGCCCTGACGACGCCGTTCACCGCGCCCGCAACACTCCAAGGAGGCTTGCCTTGTTCGCACTCACTCACCTGTTCGATTCTCGCCGGATCTCTCGCTCGCTCCCGGTGGCGCTGCTCGCCAGCGCCTTCCTGACCGGCGCCGCTCTCGCCGAGCCGGGGGCCAAGCCGCCGGGGCCGGGTCCGCTGGAACGTAAGCTGGCCGCGATGCGCGCAGCCTCAGGCCGGAAGGCCAGCCCCGAGAAGCGAGCGATCGTCGAGACGGCGCTTCGCGACCTGACGCGCTCCGGGCTGCTCGAGCACAGTCTCAAGCCCGGCGCTCGAGCTCCCGACTTCACCCTGCCCAACTCCGAGGGCAAGTCGGTGCAGCTCCGGGAGTTGCTGGCCCGCGGGCCCGTGGTCCTCGTTTTCTACCGCGGCCACTGGTGCCCGTACTGCAACGCCCAGCTCGCGGCCCTTCAGGAGGCCCTACCCAGACTGCGCGAGGCCGGGGCCTCGCTGGTGGCGATTTCACCTGAAAAGCCCGACTACGTCAAGGAATCGGTGCAGACCATGAAGCTCGAGTTCGAGGTGCTGTCCGACGCTGGCAATCGAGTCGCTCGCTCGTTCGGGCTGGCCTTCCGGGTTCCCCCGAAACTCGAGGAACTCTACCGGGGCTTCGGCCTCACGCTCGAGAAGTTCAACGCCGACGGCAAGTGGGAACTGCCGGTCCCGGGCACCTTCGTGCTCGACCGCCAGGGGCTCGTGGCCCTGGCGTCGGTCGACCCCGACTACACCAGGCGCCTCGAGCCCGAGGCCATCCTGGCGGCCCTCGCCAAGCTGAGGCTGCCCGCGAAGGTCCCGGCGGGGCGATGAGTGCCGGCGTTCACGTCGCTGCCGCAGCCGCCACCGATAGGCCGTGAGTCGCGTCTCGGCGGCATGACAAACAGCGGACAGCCAGGGTGAAGGCACGCCAGCACCGAGTTCTCAGCGCTCTTGGGGTACGCACCTACCTGCAGCACCGAGCCGGAGCCTTGTCGAGCAATGCGGACGTCGAGGCCACTCCCGTTTCGCTCCCGCGGATTTCACTGACCGCGGACAAGGCCACGGCGGCGCCGGCCAGCAAGCCCGCGGCGTACCAGGGCCAGCGGGATTTCTTCCCGCGCGTCTGACCTCGACCTGTCGCACAGCACGGTTCTTCCGGCCCTGAGTGCCTCAAACGCCACCACCAGCGGCCGGCCAGCGCCAGCGCCACGACGGCGAATCCGAGCGGGTACGAGCCTGCTCCGAAGGAGGCCAGGGCGGCGCCGGCGCTACCCAACCCCAGAGCTGCCGCCATTGCCGGCAGCCAACAGCACGAGGCTGCGCCGGCAACCGCGAGCTCGCCGGCCGCCAACCACCCGAAAGCACCCAGCGGACCCGATGAGGCGTTGATAGACCGCCCAGTCGACTTCACCTCTTCACCTCCTCGACCACGCGGCGGACATCTCCCAGGCAGCAGGTCCCTTGCGGGTTCGTCGTCTTGCACGAGCAGCGGCGGTCCGCGACCATCCGGCGGAGCTCCTCCTCGATGCCGCTGTTCCTGGTTCTGAGGACTTCCTCGCGGATCGACGCCACCGTGTGCCCAAAGCAATAGCAGACCAGCCGACCCGGAGCTTGCTCCTTCCGAAACACGCGAACTGTCACATCTTCGCGCCGCGCAACCCACGGGCTGTCCAACTGCTGCGAGAAGTAGACCGTGTCGCAGGAGGGCGACAGGCAAATTCCCAGTTCACCTTGCGGCATCGCGGCCAGGACCCGCTCCACGGTCAACGCCCTCACGGTCTCGGCGTCGACCCGATGGCCTTGGGCCCCGCAGTCCGGACATCTTCTCGCCCCTGCTGCTTCGCAACAACCCGGGGGCATCGTGGTTCACCGACCCCTGCCTCTCGGAGAGCTTCCTCGACCGACCAGGTTGCCGAGCAACAGGGGGCCAACCGTCCGTCGATCGCCACCGCCGGCACGCGCTGGACGCCCAGCTCGGTTGCCCGAGCAAGCGCCTCCGGATTCGAGCGCACATCCCGCACCAGGAGCTCGCAATTCTGGCGTGCAATCTGTCTTGCCTGTTCCACGACGGGTTCGCAGAACCCGCAACCCGCCGTGAACACCTCGATCTTCATCTTCATGGTCAGCCTCCTCACTCGTGGTCTCGGCTCTCGAGAGCCTCCAGGATTGGGCAATCCCGGGCCGAACCGTCGTTCCCGCATGTCTCGACAAGCAGCTTCAAGGCCTGCCGCATCGCCTCGAGATCTTGTAACCTTCGCTGGATGTCCTCGATTTTCTCGCGAGCACGCTCGCGCACCGCGGCGCAGTTCGCACGCCGATCGGACCTCAACCGCAGCAGGTCGAGGATCTGCTCCAGGGTGAACCCCAGCCCCTTAGCTCGCTTCACGAATCGGAGCACCAGCACGGCCTCGTCCGGATACTGGCGGTAGCCTCCGCACCGGCGTGGCGGACACGGCAACAAGCCCCGGCGTTCGTAGTATCTGAGCGTCTGCCGGTTCACCCCAGCTTGCCTCGCGACCTGTCCCGAGGTGAGCGTTTCGAGGTTCATTTCGGTCATCTCATCTTTCACATACGGCTTGTACCCAGGTACCGAGTCAACTTGTTACCCAGACTATTTTTGTCGGGCAAGACGGGGCCCCTTGCGGGCCTCCGATGAGTGCGGCCTCACCAGCCGAGCGTGAGCGCGCTCTCACAGGCTCCAGCGTTCACTTCACCGTGGGCTCGCCTTGCGACACCGGCAGGTCCACGCTGAAGACCGCTCCGCCCTCCGGCCCGGGGCGGTGAGTGACGGTGCCCGAGTGGCGTTCGACGATGCTCTTCACGATGGCCAGCCCAAGGCCGGTGCCGCCTTTCTTCCCGTGCGTGGCAAAGGCCTCGAAGAGCCGGTTCGCCACCTCCGGAGGAAGCCCCGGTCCCGCGTCGCAGACCTGCATCTGCCATCGGCCCTCGCCGCCGCTCACCTTCAGCACGACGCTCTTTCCCGAGGGCGTCGCCTCGATGGCGTTCTTCGTCAGGTTGTAGGTCACTCGCCGCAGCTTGTCCGGATCGCCCTCCACCTCGCCGTCCCAGCCCGTCTCCACGCGAAGCTGCACGCCCTTTTGCCGGGCCAGAAGTGTCGCGTCCTCCGCGATTCCGTCCACCAAGCCCGCCGCCCGGAACCGGCCCAGCTCCAGGTGCGACGTGCCGCGCGAAAACTCCAGGACATCGCGGGCCATCGCCTCGATCCGCCGGACCTGTTCAAGCACCCGCCTCACCAGGTCAGCCCGTTCCTCCGCCGAATCCTCGCCCTGGATCAGCTCCGTCATCCCGGACACGACCATCAGCGGGCCCCTCAGGTCGTGGATCATCGCCCCGGCCATCTGCCCGACGGTCGCCAGCCGTTCCCGCGCCCGCGCCTGCGCCACCGCTTCCCGCATGGCCTGGAATCGGCGGGCCAACATTCCCAGTTCCGCCGGGGCCTCCAGGGGCAGCGGATGATGTTCCTCCCCCTCGCCGGTCGCGTCCACGGCCCGCGTCAACTGGGCCAGCGGCATGGTGAGCTGGCGGGACAGACGATTCCCCAGCACCACGGTCAAGGCCAGCCCCAGCAACCACAGAAGCAGGTTGTCCCGAACATCGCGCAACACCATGGCCGACAGTTCCTCGGCCCGGTAGTCCGCTTCAAGCAAGGCGACGACGTGGCCCGCGGAATCGACGATCGGCGCGTAGGCCGACATCCACGAGCCCCACCGATCCTCGTAGACGCCGGTCGTGACCAGCTCGCCCCGTTCAAAGACCAGCCTCATCTCCGGACGCAGTTCGTAGGGCATGCCGAAGTCCGATTCATGTTCGGTGCGCAGCACGAATCGCGTCCCGGTCGCCGTCCGCGCCAGCGTGTAGACCTCCGTCGAAAGGCCGTTCTGGCTCTGAACCTGGCGAAGAAAGCCGGCCAGCTTGCGGTAGTTGGGGCAGTTCTTGTCCAGACAGCGATTCAACTCCGCGTGGGCGTCTCCGTCGACCCCAGCCGCGGCCGTCGCCACGATCGAACGTAGCCGTTCGGCTGCCAGCATCCTCATCTGAACAGCCATCCGCCAGAAGTGGAGGAGCCCGGTCGAGATCGAGAAGAGCAGCACCAATCCGATGCTCAAGCCCATGATCCGTCTTCGCATTCCAAAGCCTCCTGGCCGTCACTGCTTCAACGAGGAAGACCGCTCGAGGGTAACACCCCTCCGCGTGCGGCCTTCACGCTGGCCGGTTACCTTCCTCGTCTCGAGGCGTTTGACTTGCAGGTGACCTGAATCACAAACAGCAACCCTCGAGTCACCAAGGCAGGAGAACTCTCATGACCCGTTCGATTTTAACCCTCCTCATCCTTTCAATCCTCGTCATCACCGCTGGCGGCGGGCCTCTCCCCGCGGTCGACCTTCCGCACCTGCGGCCCGGCGCGGCCGACCCCATCGGCCTCATCGGCAGCCCCGGGCAACGCCTCGACCTCGAGGGCTACGTCGTGCCCGGCAAGCTGACCGTCTTCGACTTCTTCAGCCATCGCTGCCCACCGTGCCGCCTGATGGCTCCGAAGCTCGAACGTCTCGTGGCTGCCCGGGCCGACGTCGTGGTCCGGACGATCGACATCGACCGGGCAGGGGCGCGAGGCATCGACTTCGGTTCTCCCGTCGCGCGACAGCACAAGCTGGAGGCCCTCCCCCACTTCGAGATCTTCGATGCTCAGGGCCGTCTCTGGCTGCGCGGCACGGAGGCCTACGAACGGCTCCTCGAGTGGAGCAGCGCCGTGGCACCCGAGCCGACGAGCCCACCTCGCTTTGGCGGCCAGCGCCGCGCCCCCGGCAGCGGCTCCGAAGTAGGCTGGTGAGCTGACCCGGGCGCGCACTCCGGTCGCGTCCTGACCGACCGGCTTTCGCGTCATTGCCCGGGCGACGCCGCGAGCGCCCGGTCCATCGCCCGCAGGAACACCGGCATGAACTTTCGCGGCTCGACCGTGAGCACCACCTGCACCGCACGTCCGCTGCCGGTCGGGTCGATCACCGTTCTGAGCGTCTGCCCCCACATCTCCAGCGACAGGGGCAGCGTTCGCACCTGGGCCAGCTCGGGTCTCACCGCCAGCACACAGCCCAGCACGTCGCCCAGGTGCGTCTCGTCCGAGCCGTGCGCATCCAGCCGTTCCCGCACCCGGGCCGCAATCCACCGGCCCGCCGGCTTTCCCGAGTTCCGCCATCGCGGCAACTGTTTGCGGCCAACCGTCACTTGCAGCGCCGGCGCCAGGCCCGACATCCGGATGGGGATGCCCGATTCGAACACCACCATCGCCGCATCCGGATCGCAGTTGAGGTTGTACTCCGATTTGTAGTCCACGAAGATGGTGCCCTTCTCCATCCCCGGAGGGAAGTGCGTCGCGCCGCCCACGACGGCCAGCAACCCCACCCTCTTCACGAAGGAGGGCTCCTTGAGAATGGCCAGCGCGAGGTTCGTGAG
>JACQZL010000015.1 GCA_016213865.1 Candidatus Rifleibacteriota bacterium | reverse complement strand
CCCCAGGCCAGATAGCAGCCGACGCTGGGCACGAACGCGAGCATTCCGGCGAGCACCTCCGCCAGGAACAGCACGACTCCCTGGCGGCCGTGGGCGCGGGCGAAGCGCGACTCGCTGCGGCTGAGCGTCGGGAGCAGACACAGCACCGGCACGTAGGCCAGCACCGCCAGGAAGACCTCTTCCTGGCCGGGCTCCTCTTCGAAGGCCGCGTCTGGCGCCGAGCGTGGCACGGCGCGATTCTAACACGCCTCGAACTCATCGTCTCCCCGGGGGTGAGGTTCGGGGGCAGAACTCGCGACAGGCCGTCTACTTCATCTCGTCCAGGGCGAGCTTGGCCTCGAACCACATCTGCTTGCCGAGGAAGTAGTCGACCATCTCGACCACGCGGTAGACCGGCGAATCGATGCAGGTCATCGGGATCGCGTAGGCCCCGTACATCCCGTAGGCGGGATAGGCGCCGGCGCCGGTGCCACCGTAGCTGGTGACGTAGCCGGCCTTGAGCTTCTGCAGGTAGCGGGCGAAGGCGATCTTCATGTCCTCCATCTTGGAGGCCGGGGTCTCGGCGCGCAGCTTCTTGATCGACTCGGCCATCAGGGCCTGGAACTCGCCCAGTTCCTTGGTGGTCCACAGTTCGCCCATGTTCGTGCGGAACCGCTTGCTGTCCTCGCCGATGACCCGGCGGACGTCGAACAGGAAGAACTTGGGCGGGCGGGCGACGCGGTTGATGTAGAGAGACTGCATCGCCTCGGTCAGCTGGGCGTTCTCGACGGTCTTCATGTGGCCGTCGTAACTCTGCATGAGCTTCGAGAGCAGCAGCGCTCCGGTGCAGCCGTCCTTGGCCTTCTTCAAGGCGGCCTCGAGCGACTTCTCTTTCTCGATGTCGATGCCGCCGTCGGTGGCGGCCACGTAGATGCGCTGCAGCTTCTGGGGCCAGACAAAGGCCGCGTTGCCGCTGGCGCCGCTGGCCCACACGAAGTAGTGCTTGCTCAGCGTGGTCAGGTACTCGATGCGCGGATCGACGCTGCCGAACCAGGAGCTGATCGTTCCGGGCCGATCCTTGCCCCAGGCGGTGCTCATGTCGTGCTCGACGTCGGAGAGCTTGGCGTCGACCTCGTCGCTCAGCGCCTTCAGATCGGCCGCGATCTTGGCCAGCAGTGCGGGGTTGGCCGTGCTCGCCGCCGAGGGCTGGGCCGTCGGAGTGACGTCGCCGGCGGTCGGCGTGACCGTGGCCGCCACGACGGCGACCGCGTCGGCCGTCAGGTCGACCGGCTCGGCGATCGCGCTGACCGGCAGTTCGGGTGCCGCGGGGCCTCCCGCGGTCGGCGCCAGGATGCCGTTCGGTTCGCGGCCGTCCTTGGTGACATCCTGCAGGGTCTTCAGGAACTGCTTCAGAGACTTGAGGTGCTTCTGGAAGGCCGCCTCGGCCAGCTCGAACTTGTCACGCCGCGACTGGTCCTGGATGAACCCCTTGAGGGCCACCTGGTAGGCGACGTAGTCGGTCTTGGCGGTCTCGAGCGCCTTCGCGAAGACCGGGCTCAGCTTGTTGGCGTCCGGGTACTTCTGGCCGAACTCCTCGAGCACCTTCACGCTGCCCTTGTACTCGACCATGCCGATCCGGTCGCGGCCGGCCTTGTCCATGAAGTGCTTCTCGAACTCGTCGCTGCCGAGCTGGCGGCGTTTGGCCTCCGCTTCGGCCTTCTCGAGCGCCTGGCGCACGTCGGCCAGCTTGGCCGTCTTGCCGCCGGCCTTCTCGATGGCCCTCAGCACATCCTCGAACGACTTCTGGAGCGAGGCGTCGACGCGCACCGCCGACCACAGGGCGTTCATCCGTTCCTGCAGCTCGGGGTCCTTGAGCTGCTCGATGAACTTCTGGACTTCCATGTCCTTGGCCACGTCGACGGCGGTGATGGTGTCGCGCGTGATATTGCCGATCTGGGTCTCCGGCGACAGCGGGTTGGTACCCGGCTCCATGCGGCCCTTCAGACGGTTGCCCTGGGCCCGCTCCAGCGTCCGTGCGGCGATCTCGGCGTCCGTGGAGCCGGTGTCGGCAGGCGCGCCCGGCCCGTCTCCCGTGGCGGTCGCCGAGCGGCGGCGGGTGTCGGACTGGGACTGCCGGGTCGAGGCCAGCTCGGACTGCTGGTTGCGCAGGGCCTTGCGCTGGCCTTCGTACATGTACAGGGTTTCCTTGATGCTCTGGGCTTCCGCGTCGTCGCGCGCCGTCTCGAGCAAGGCCCGATAGATCCGGATGTCGGCCTCGAGTTCCTTGAGTTCGAGGTCGATGCGGATCAGTTCATCCTCCATCAGCTTGTCTTCGCCGGCGCCGCTGGTGCCGGATGCAGCCGGTCCCATGGTGCTGCCGGGCTCGACAGGTAGGTCTCCGCTGGGGTCGACCTCCAGGCTGTCGAAGCTGGGCGAGTCGCCCGGCGCGGCGGGGTTCGCGGAGCGGGGCCGCGGCTCTACCGGCAGGTCGAGGTCGGCGCCGGTGCGGGAGTTCATGACCTCGTCGCGAGGATCGAGCACGAGGGCGTCGGTCACGTCCGAAGAGGTGCCCGTGGGAGCGGTCAAGGCCGGCCCGGCCGTTCCGCCAGCCGTCTGGGCGTACTTCTCCCAGCGAGACTTCTTCGCGGGATCCAGATTGGGAGGAACGTCCCCGTCGCCACTGGCGCTGCGGTGGCACTCCAGGCAGCTGTTGGCACCCGCTTGCTGGGAGATCGGCAGGGTCGCCCAGGCGGCTCCGACGCAGGCATGAAGGACCAGGACCAAGGTCAGGGCAGTGGACATGAACCTGCTCACGGAAGGCTCCTCTCGTTGCTTATTCTTTCCTGGAGGATAGACTCACCCGAGGGTACTACGGACCGGAGGCCTCGCGGGTTGCAGCAGAGGCCCGAATGGCATCACGCGCTGGGGCCTCTCGGGGATAGTTCCCCAGCCCCGAGCCTCGAGCCTCGAGCCTCGAGCGTCAGAAGAGCTCGCCCTTCTGACCGTTTCCGCTCAGTAGCCGGCCCACGTCGAAGTCGCGGCCGTCTCGCTCGACGCGGAGGAAGAGCGTTGCCGGCCTGCCGGAGGCGCCCCGGCCCACGTGGCCCAGGATCGCGCCGCGCCCGAGCTGGGCGCCCGCTTTCAGCCCTCCGGCGTCCTGCAGCCGCCCATACTCGGCAAGAAACGGTTCGCCGCGCGCGTCGGTGTGGCGCACGCGCACGGTGATGCTGCCGTCGGCGGCCCGGACCACCGACTCGACGGTGCCGGCGCCGAGCCCCGTGACCGGCTTCCCGGCGATGTCGTAGACCGTTTGCCCATCGGAGTCCGAGACGCTGCCGGTGTGGATGCCGCCCGACCCCGCGAAGGGGGCCGTCACGCATCCGTGGACCGGCGGGACCGGCCGCTTCTCGAGGCCTTGCACTCGTGCGAGCAGAAGCTCGGCGTTGGTGACCCAGTCCGGGTTTCGCGGATCGCTCGTGTCGCCCGCCAGGTCGAGCGCGCGGAAGGTCTCGAGCCGCGCGGTCTCGAGCAGCCGCTTGCGGCGGGCCCGGTCCCAGTCGGCCATGGCCGCGGAGTAGTAGATGAACGCGAGGTAGTAGCGAAGCTGGGCCTTTCTCGGATGGGCCTGTTGCAGCTTCCTCACGGCGGTCGCCGCCTCCCGGAAGTTCTTGTCCTTCACCAGGGTGCGGATGGTGTCGATCTGGCTGGCCAGCGCACCGTCGCCGGCGGTCGTGGGCTCGACCTCGGCACGCACGGCGGGCGCAGGCCTCTCGGCCGGCGCTGTCGGCGTGGTCGCCTCGGGATTCCGCGTCAGCGATCGCAGATAGGAGCTGCTCTTGATGAGATCGCCGAAACTGGGCTCGTCATCGGACCCGAGCGCAAAGAGGCTCGCAGCCATCCACAGGCTGCAGAAGCAGATCGTCGCGAAGGTTCTCAATCAGCCTCGCCCGTTCGGGCCGGAAGCCCCGCCGATGGCGCGGGCGCGCCTTCGACGGGGCCAGTTGCGGTTCACCGCGGCGTGGAACTCACGCGCCGCTCACTGGCGGGGAGCCGCGTCCCCGCGCTTCTGGACGACGCCCTGATCCTGACCGACGTTGGTCAACTGGTCGCTGAATTCTCCGAACGGATCGACGTTGGCGGGCTTGACCAGTTGCTTGGTCGCCGGGTCCCAGTACTTCTCGTCGCGCGAGGAGCCGGTCGCCTTCGCCTTTTCCGTGGTGCGGGACTGCCAGTACTGCTGGAGGTTCCACTCCTGGAGGGCCTTCAGGTACCAGTCGGGCACGTACTCCATCTCGGTGGGCCCGGAGACCTCGGCGTCGGGGCTCGCGGGCGCGGCCGAAGCCACCTCGGTGGAGGACGGGACAACCGCGGGGGCGGTGGGGACGACCACCGTACCGGCCGAAGCGGTGGTGGGCGTGGAGCCGGCGGCGGCCTGCTGGCGGGCCTGCTCTTCGAGAGCCTTGCGGCGCTCGAGTTCGGTGCGGATGCGCTGGGCCATCTGGCGGAAGTAGTCGCGGCGCGGATGGGCGGGGTCGCTCGCCGCCGCTTCGGCGCTCTCCAGCAACCGCTCGAGCGAGCTGGTGCGGGAGGTCAGGTCGACTTCCATGTTGGGTGCGTCGGAGGAGGTGGAGGTGGTCTCGCCGGCCGGGGCGCTGTCGGTGGTGTTCTGGCCCGACTCGCTGCCGGACGTGGCGACCGGCTGCCCATCGGGGCCGAGCACGATCGGGTCGGTGACCGGGGGCTCGTCGGGCAGATCCTGGGTTTCGACCGAGTTCATCACCAGGGGCGCCACCTCGGTGGGTGCGCCTTCAGCGTTCTCGCCATTGGCTCCCGGCTCGACGCCGTTTTCGCCGCCTGCCAGGTTGCGATCGGCCCGATCCTCGGTGCGATCGACCTGCTCGGCCGCGGCCAGCACGGCCGGCGTCAGGTTCTGACCGGCCTTGGACTTGGCGATGGTCTCCTTGTTGTTCGCGACGTCCTTGAGGACGATGCGCATCAGCTGATCCTTGCTGGAGGCGGGCACGCCGCCCTTCATGTTGGAGGGCATCAGCTTTCTCGCCCTTGATGATCAGGTCACGGTCGGTGATGGGCCGGCCGAGGTTGCGCTCGCTCGCGAGGGCGTTGTGGTAGAGCTGGAGCACGAACACGCGCTTCCAGATCTCCTGCTTCTCCTGGTCGGTGAGTTCGCGCGCAGGCTTTCCCTGCGTGTCGGCCGGCATGTAGCGCGTGGCCAGCCCCCACATCGTGGCGTTACGAGTGCCCTGGGTCGCGTCGCCGACCGTCACGACAGTCGGTTCCTGCTGGATGGCATACGCCGGCCCGGAGAGAAGCGCCAGGAGCGCAACCGCCACAACCAATCCCGGAAGCGCCATCTTGTGCCATCTCATCTGGATTCACCACCTGTCAGTCATGCGAAAGAAACTCGGTTCCCGAGGTCTCAACTCTCACTACGGTCGAGAAGCCACATTGTTGCGCCGGGGAAGCGATGCCTACTTGCCGTTCGCCTTCCAGAGATCGTCGGTGAGTTCGGGGGCCCGCTTGCTCACCAGCGTGCGGAAAGTGTGGACCGCCCGGGGCTTGCCGCCGGGCTGGGATCGGATCTCCTGTTCGCTTGCGTAGGCCAGCTTCACCTCGTAGAAGCCTCGCACGTCGATCTCCCGCGAGGTGACGCCGTTGCTGACAGTGATCCGCGGCTGACGCAAGGCGATCTCGAAAGTCGTGATGAAGCCCAGTCCGCCGCCGGCCACACCGTGGACCTTGGTGGAATCCTCGCCCCCTCCCTTGACCGTCCGGGTGACCGTGCGCTTCTCGGGACTGAACTCGTAGGTGACGACCTGCTCGGCGCCGATCTCGTCGCCCTTCGAGGTGCCCTCGCGCCGGATCGTGATGACCGGGCCTATCTCGATCGCCCGGCCTCGACCGGCGCCGCGGATGTCACCCTTGACCGTATCCAGGAGGATGGTCGCCTGCCGCAGGAAGTCGAGAGTGTCCTGGCCTCGCGAGACCTGGCCGGTGACGCCCGAGAGCATCTCGAAGAGGATCATCATGATGATGCATGCGATCGTCATGACGAAGGCGATCTCGATGAGCGTGAAGCCCCGCCGTCTCTCGCCCGTCACTTTGCGCCTCCACCGCCGAGGAACCGATACGGATCGCCCAGCACCGTTCTCAGTTCGACCGCCTGCGGGACCTGCTCGCCCTCCTTGTCGCCGGTGGCCGAGGCGGTCCATTCGATCCGCACGACCACGCCGATCATGCCGTCGTCCTGGACGGGCGCCGCACCGCCGGACCCCTCCATCTCGGAGGTGGAGCCTCCCGACCCACCGCGAATGGCCAGATAGCGCTCGAACTGCTCTTCCATCGGGGGCACGATCGGATCCTTGGCGGCGAAGAAGGCCTGCCGGAAGGAGTCGAAAGCCTTCTTGGCCGGCTCGTTCGGCGAACCGGCCGGCAGCGACACCCATGACGACAGGCTGCTCGGGTCCTCCACCGGCTTCCAGACGCCGGTGCCGCCCTTGAGTTGCACCATCGCCGGCGGGAAACGGCTGACGGCGTCGTAGCCCGCGGCCCGGACCGCCTCGAGCAGATTGGTGGCGTGGGTGGTCGCCTGGACCTGGGAGATGGTGAGTTTCGCGGCCTTGTTGCTGCCCGAGAGCACCCAGAAGATCGGGATGATCCCGCACATCAGGATGACGATGCCCACGAAGAGCTCGATGAAGCTGAAACCTTGTCTGATCCGGACGGACATCAGTTGCTATCGGAGGAGTACTTGCGGATCCGCGGCTCGATGTTGGTGACGTACTGAGCGAGGGTCTTGAACTGGGGATTGTAGGCCAGCACGCGCTTGCCGCCCTTGGTGAAGCTGGTACGATCCCAATCGCCGGCCACGATGTTGCCGTAGAGGTAGAGCGTGTCTGCCGGGGAGCCGCTCAGGGAGAGACTCTTGTGGGCCACCAGGCCGGCCTGCACCACCTTGCAGTTGCCGCCGATGATGATCTTGTCGGCCACGATGAAGACGGGGCTCGTGGCCTTGAAGTCGTTGGTGATCTCGATGGTGCCCGGCACGAGGAGCGCCCCACCGCCCTGGACGTTGATCTCGCCGTCGGACGGGAGCTTCACGGCGCCGTCGGCCACGCCGAGGATCGTGTTCAGATACAGGTTGTAGCTGCCGTTGGGCTGGGGCACGAGGAAGCGCTGGGAGGCCTCTTCCCAGGTCATCACTCCGCCGCCTTCGGAGCCGCTGCCGCTCTTGTCGGACCAGAACGAGCGGTTCGCGAAGCAATCCTCGGTCTTGGGATCGGCCGGCGTCGGCGAAGCCAGCGTGTCGGCGTACTCATCCATGAAGTAGTAGCCGTTCTGCAGCCGCTTCTGCTTCTTCCTCGCCTCGAAGACGTTTCTCAGCACCGCGTCGTTGAGCGGAACGTCGTTCTGCTCGTTGTACTGCTCCGGTTCGAGATACTTGTTCACGTCGGGCTCGATGTAGCCGATGCCGTCGGTGACCTCGGGGGGGAACTCTTCCATCAGCATCTTGCGTCGCTTCTCGGCAGGGTAGGAGAAGATCTCGCGCAGGTCGGTGCAGATGAAGCGCAGCGAGTAGTTGTAGGGCAGGACGCGCGCCGGGTTGGTCATCAGCGGCGTGAAGTAGAGCTTGAAGAAGTCGTCCTTGTTGTTGGCCTTCTGCACGGGCCAGTCGCCCACCCAGCGCTTCTCGAAGAAGTCGCGGAAGTTCTCTCTCGCGCAGGGGGCCCGGTTGTCCCAGACGTCCGGCAGCGAGAACGGGAAGAAGGTGGGGGCCGGCGCCGAGCCGCCGGTGCCGGGCTCCCAGTACTTGCGCATCTTCTCGTCCTTGATGTCGTTCGGACGGATCTCCTTCACCTTGAGCGTGTTGCGAAGCTCGGCGTCGTCGACCAGCTTGGTCCAGCGGGTCTTGCCGCCCTCGAGCGCCTTCCGCACGGCTTCAGCCACCTTGCCGGCCGGCGCAGGCTGGATCTTCGAGATCGCCTCGTCGATCTTGCCCAGGCCCGACACCGTGAAGGAGAAGCAGCGCAGAAGTTCCTCGAAGTACGGGGTCACGCCCGAGAAGAGGTAGCCGTCGGCGGGCTTCGGCTCGTGCTTTCCGGCGTCGAAGAAGCCGCGATCGCCCAGCAACTGGAACAGCGGACTGATGCCGACGGCGAACTCGGGCGAGTTGTCGTCGGTGTCGCTGTAGTGGGCGGCGTTGATGCCCTTGGAGGCGTCGGCGGTCTCTTCCGGAGGCGCCACGGTCTTCTCGAAGAGCGCCTTGGCTCGGTCGATCTTCGTCTTCTCCCAGAGCTTCGCCAGGCCCGGGATCAAGCGGCCGAAGAGGCCCGCGCCCGAGAGCGGAAGGTAGGTGCCGCTGCCCTCGCCGGCGACGGCCGTCGCCTGATCCATGTTCCAGCGGACCCGCGCGTCCCATACCCAGATGGGTCGCTTCTCCTTGTCCTGGGTCGGATCCTGGCTGCGGTTCATGAGGTCGGAATAGCCGTCGAAGAACTCGACCGGGCCGGCCTGGACCTCGAACTTGCGATCGCTGCTCGAGACCTCGGTCTTGTCCTTGTCTCCCTTGCGGCGCTGCTTGTATCCCGACAGCGAGAGGCATCGCCTGTAAACGTTGCCGAGAACAACCGTCGGACTGGCGAACTTCTCGTCCAGGTAGCCGCCGGCAGGGTCCTGCGGATTCCGGATGCTCAGGTTTGCCCCGTCGCTATTGGAGCCGAAGAGGTGCAGGCTCGAGCTGACGATCGTCTGCGAACTCTGTTGCTGGCCTCCGCCCCGGGCGAAACCGAAGCGCTGGTAGCTCGTCTCGCCCCACTCGGTCGCGTAGCCGTAGTCCTTGCGCACCACGTAGTAGAGCGGCAACGCGTTGGAATCGGCCAGGTTCTTCCCGCCCTGCTCCAGTTCGTCGAGCGCCAGTGCCCGGCTCACGGCGCCCTTGATCCAGTCGACGGCGTTCTTGACCATCCGGCCGAAGAACTCGACGCCCCGGGCCAGCCAGTTGCCGGTGCCCGGGTTGGCCGGGGCCTGGTTTTCCGTGGGGTTCTGCTGTTCCGACTTCTCGATGAAGTTGGAGAATTCGGTCGACCAGACCTTGTAGAAGTCGGTCGTGGCGCCCCGGTACAGGTGGAAGGTCTCGGAGTACGGGGCGCTCGGGTCGACGTCGCCCGCCATCAGGTTCAGATGGGCCTTCGCCTTCTCCTTGCCGCCCAGGTAGATGTAGCCGATCTCGCTGGCGAACTTGCCCGTGAGGCTGGAACCGCTGAAGTCGCCGTTGGCCCCGAAGAAGTGGCCCGGTCCGCTGCGCACGAAGAGGACGCCGCCGGTGGCGCTCTTGCCGGTCAGCGGATTGAGCGCCCAGTTGTAGTTGCCCTTGGAGTCGTAGTCCTCGGGCTTCTCTTCGTCGGTGATGCCGTTGCGCACCCAGAGCGAGAAGTGGCGGAAGTACGGCGGCACGATACGGGCCCGCTTGACCTCGTACTCCATCGTCAGGTCCCGCTTGGGAATCTCGAAGACGCTCTCTTCCTTGCCGTCCTTGAAGCGGCTCTCGAGACGGATGTTGTCGTTGAGCTTGATGCGGATGGCCACCCGGCCCGTCACCTCGGGACTGCCGACCTTCTCGAGCCCCGGCAGCGGAGTCTCGGTGGCGCCATCCTTGGGCCCCGTGGGCTTGATGGTCGCGAAGTCCGGCATCTTCTGCAGGGATTTCAGGCTGGCCTCGACCTGCAGCTTGTCCTCGAACTCCTGGGCCAGATTGCCTCCGCCCGCGCCGGAGCCCTCGCCCAGGAGCCCCAAGGCGTTCATCCGGCCTATCACCTTGTCCTTGAGGGGCACGGTCTTCCCGGGCGGCACCTTCAACAGGCTGTCCAGGTTGTCGGCCTGCACCACGCCACGCGCGATCACGTCCAGACCGTCGAAGATCGCCAGCACCTTCTCGTTGTAGTAGGTGTGGTAGAGCATCCTCTTCGTCGACTGGCCGATCCAGAGGTACGACAGAACCACGATGCCGAGGACAACCATGACGACGATCGCCATGAGCGTCACGGAACCGGGATGGGCTCGTCGATGAAGTGGCAAGAAGGTGCCTCGCGCGCGAACGGATGTCACCTTTAAGCGTAACCGATGCGGCAGGCCAGGTCAATTCCGGGATCCGGGGGATCTGGGGACATGCGACCGCTCTCCACGGCGCCCAAGAAACAACCGGGCGACCCGTTGGGGCCGCCCGGCGATTTCACTATTCGTGTACGGAGAGGCTCTTGCTGTTCCTACAGTCTACAGCCTGTCTTTCAGTGCCGTTTCTCGACCCCGTCGTAGCCGGGGCTGGAGCGGTCGATGCCGGCGTCGATGGTCATCGTCCCGGAGGCCGGCGGTGCGGCCACCGGCCTGACCGGCGAGGCGACCGTGGGCTGGCTGCCGCCGAAGGTGCCGAGGCTGGCGGCCGAGGCGTTCTGGCGGACCTGGGCGAGCAGGGCGGTGTCGACCGGCAGGCCCCACTTGGTGAAGTCATCCTCGACGATGGTGTCGAGCTTGGCCAGCTGGATGTTCTTGACGCTGGTCTGGTAGCCGGCGTGAACCATCGTGTGGTCGGTGACCTGGTTGGTGACCGGGTCGATGCTGGCGACGTCGACCTTGCTCTGGAAGACCTGGACGTTGGTCTTGCATTCCCTGGCGACGTTGAGCGAATCGAGCAGCATGTTGACCTGGACGGCGAGGCTGACGGGGGTGGCGTGCATCGGGTAGGCCAGCATCGGGAAGAGGCCGTTGTTCTTCGATTCGGTCAGGTTCTTCGTGTATTCCTGGACGAACCGTCGGACCACGCGGCTCTCGTCGAGGTCGCCCTCGTAGAGACGGGCGATGCGCGCCGGGTAGTGGACTTCAGCGGAGTAGCGGGTGCCGCGCACGCTGGCCACGGCGTTCGGGGTCTCGGCCTGGAAGTGGCTGCCGATCTTGTCGACGCGGATCCAGGTGTCTCCGTGGTAGACCCGCACGGCGTTGGTGAGGATCTGGACCAGCGAGTTGGGGCGCAGCTTGAGGGTGGTCTTGTCCTGGGTGTATTCGATGCGGGCGCTGGCCTCGGGCATCGTCCGGATCTTGTCGCCGTAGGCCACGTCGGTCGCGGCCGAGACCATCTGCCAGCCGGAGGTGTTGGAGCGCTGGACCTGGACCTGGCCGCCGGAGGCGACCAGCAGGATGCGCTGGCCGGAGATGCGGGTCGACAGGAGGGGATCCTGCGTCTGGACGGGGGCCACGGCCGGGGAGGTGGGGCCGTCGAGGCTCGGATTCATGGCGACCTGGGAGACCGGAGCGGCCGGATGCAGGATGAGGAAGGCGGCGACCACAGCGGCCGCGAACGCCGTCGACATCCCCCAGAGCCACGGGCCGAAGGGAGCGCGTCGCGCGGCGAAGGCCGGGGCGAAACCCGCGGGCTCCCTGTCGAGCTGAGCCATGACGTCCGCAGTGATGCGGCTGGGCGAGGCCAGTTCGTCCATCTGCTCCAGGCCCTGCACGACCTTGGTGTAGAGCTTGTAATCCAACCTGCAGCGATGGCAGACCTCGATATGGCTCATCAGGACAGCGGTCTGGGCGCTATCCAAAGCCTTGTCAAGATACTGCTGCAGCAGATCCTCGTACTTCTCGCAGGACGGCATGCGGATCACCTCGTCTCAAACCTCGACCAATCGACCTTCCAGATATCCCTTGAGTAGCTTCCGGGCCCTGTGAATCCTGGCCTTGATGGTTCCCATCGGGAGATTCAGCATCTGCGAAATCTCTTTGTAGGACAGGTTCTGGACATGACGCAGGACCACGACGGCCCGGTAATCGATGGGCAGCAACTCGATTCCCTCACGGATGACTGCTTGCAACTCCGCTGCTTCCAGCCGGTCTTCCAGCTCCGTCTCGATCGTGTTCGGCGACGTGGCGTGAGCGAGGATGGAACTCTCGGCACCGCTCGCGAGGATGACCTCGAGAGAGGCGGTGTTCTGAGCCCGCGTCCGGTGGTAGTCGATGCAGAGGTTACTCACAGTCTTGAGGAGCCAGTTGGAGAACTTGTACTTCGGGTCGTAGCGGTCGAGTGACTTGTAGATCTTGATGAAGGCGTCCTGGCAAATGTCCTTGGCCTTCTCGGGATTGCTCGTCAGCCGATACGCCATGTTGTAGACCCGACGGTTGTACTTGTCGACCAACTGGGCAAAGACATCTCGTTTGCCCTTCAGGCAGAGCTTGATGAGTTTGTAGTCTTCGTTGTCCACGAAGGCCTCTCGTGCCTCTAACGGCTATCAAGCTGCCCGACTTCATCCGATACTACGAAGCCGGTTCCACAAGGTTGCAGCTTTCTCCCGCTGCGTTTGAAAGGTCTCGAAACTAGGCGATTCTCCAGACACAAAGCGGATTCTCTGGTCGTCGGGCCTCCCTTGGGGGGCGTTCCCCTGCTACAAATTTCCACGGTTTCGTTCATTTTTGGGGTGAACTAGATTTCAGCGCTTGCTCCCGCGGGCCGACTTCGTCTCCGAAGGCTTCGGGATCTTCGCGTAATCCTGACGGAACTTCTCGATGCCCGCCGTCGTCAGCGGATGCTCGACCATCTGCTGCAGCACCTTGAAAGGCACCGTTGCGATGTGCGAGCCCGCCCGGGCCACGTCGACGACATGAACCGGATTTCGAATGCTGGCCGAGATGATCTCCGCATCGAGATCATGCATGGCGAAAATTTCCATGATGTCTTCGATCAGCGCCACGCCGTTCTCGCTGATGTCGTCGAGCCGCCCCAGGAACGGGCTGATGTAGGACGCACCGGCCCGCGCGGCCAGCAACGCCTGGTTCGCCGAGAAGATCAGCGTCATGTTCACGGGGATCCCCGCCGAGGAGAGCGCATGCGTCGCCTTCAGTCCGTCGCGCCCCATCGGGATCTTGACCACCGCGTTCCTGGCGTACTTGGCCAGGATCTTCCCCTCGGCGATCATCTCGGACGCCTCGAGCGTGCCGCACTCGACGCTGATCGGACCTGACACGATCTTGGCGATCTCCTGGATCACCTGCTTGTACTCGCGGCCTTCCTTCGCCACCAGCGTCGGATTGGTCGTCACCCCCGCCAGGATGCCCCAGCTGGCGGCCTCCCGGATCTCTTCGATGTTCGCCGTATCCAGATAGATCTTCATCTAAAGTCGACCGACCTTTCGCACGTCCCCTGCGGAGTGCTTGCCCGTTGGAACAGCAAAGATCCGACGACACGACGAGCCCTCCTGGCTGACACCGCCGGATGGCCCGTATCTTAAGCCAAGTGGAGGGGGCTGTCAAACAGGATCAGGGGTAAGGGGTAACGGGTCAGGAATAGCGCAAGCGCCGTGGCCGGCTCCACTTCCCCATGCCAGAGCGGATCCCCACCTTCCGCGCGCGCACCCCCCGCTTGCAGACCCGTCGGGTCAGCGGCGGAAAGCGCTGATGCAGACAGGGAGAGGGCCGCGCCTGATTTCTCGCCGGTTTGCGGTTC
>JACQZL010000014.1 GCA_016213865.1 Candidatus Rifleibacteriota bacterium | reverse complement strand
ATACCTCCCGGTGACGCCCACGTTCCAGCTCCTTGTCGCGCTAGGGTTCGTCCCCCTGCCGACCAAGTGGCACATCCACTTCTGCAAGCCGATCCGCCTCAATGAGAAGGCCCCGGCGAAGGCAAACGATTACCTCGTGGCGTCGCTCCTGACAGACCGAGTCCGGCAGATCGTCCAGGAAGCGATCAACGAATTGTTGCGCCGGCGTCGCAGCGTCTTCTGACTCCGCCCGCGGCACCTAGCCGAGCACGCTCATCTGGTAGAGGTTGCAGAGGGCGTGGTAGACGCACGGGTAGGCGACGCTCCCCGAGTATTGCCGCAGGTAGCCGAAGAGCAGCCCCGGCACGAAGACCGACAACGTCCGCGGGTCGCCCAGCAGGACGAGGTGCGCGATTGCGAAGAGGGCGTTGGCCAAAAGCAGCCCCGGGCCGACCTGCACGCCGAAGACCCGCCACGGACGGGCGACACGGTCGAGGCTGGGCTGCAGGTAGCCGCGGAAGAAGACCTCCTCGGGCAGCGCCACTAGCACGAACTGCTCCAGCGTGCGGGAAGGCAGAGAGGCAGGGACCCCGGGTGACCAGGCCAGGCCCTGCACCTGCGTGCGCCAGACCCAGGCGAGCGTCGTGTAGGGCACCAGTAGCGCCACGGCGACCGCGAACCGCGAGGCCGAACCTCGGGCCTGCGCCCACGTCAGGCCGCAGCCGTCGCGGTCGAGGCCGGTCGCTCCCATGGCCAACAGCGGCACGTAGAGCCAGATTGCGGCGAAAAGCAAGCCGGCGTGGCCGCCGAGGACCGCTCGCGCACCCTCCGTCTGCAAGAGCAGCCCCGCCGCGAGGGTGAGCCCGAACACCCCAAGGGAGAACGCCGCGGGATGCGCCGTCCGGCCATCGGCGGGCGCGGGACGGAGCGGGTCGGGACTGGCAGGGACGCCGGCCCCACGGCCCTCCGTCACGGCTGGCGATCCTCGGCCGCGGTCGAAGACTCGCCGGCAAGCGCCCGACCCAGCTTGTGGTTGCGCATCAGAGAGACGATGTCCCCCTTCTTGAGCTGGTCCTGCAACTCGCGGTCGCCGGCGATCTCCTGGGCCCAGGCGGTCGTTCGCAAGCGGGCGATGGTCGCGACCATCTTGAGCAGCGTCTTGTGGGTCGCCGCGATCTGCTCTTCGTCGGCCGAGCCGGAGAACTCCTTGGCGCACTCGCGCGCGGCCGGATCGGCCAGCAGCCGCTGCACGCGCGCATCGTCCATCACGGTCTTGAAGTCGCCCGCGCGGACGGCGGCCAGTAGCTCGTGGTCGCTCATCACGGGTTCGAGCCGCGGGCTGTTCATGAACTGCTGGACCTTGAGCGACGTGCCGGTGGGGTTGGAGAGCGTATGCCCGATGACCTGGCCGAGGTCGCCGTCGCCCAGGATGAGCCCGCTGATGGCCGCCGTCACGTAGTTCGTGGCCGGCCTGGCAAACTGAAGAGCTTTCGATTCCTGCGTCTGGAGCGTGTTCGCCACGGCGCCCTCCGGTGGCAGCAGGAACGCCAGCAGCAGTGCCACCAGCACGTAAACGGCGCCGATCAACACACCCAGCGTCGCTCCCAGGGCCCGATCGAGCGCAGTGAGGGTGATGAGGTGCTTTTGCATGAAGCGGCGGCGCATGCCGTCCGCGATGCCGAAAAGCAGGCTGACCAGGAAGAAGACGCCGGCCCCGGCGCCAGAGTAGGCGACGAGGGGCGGCCAGCCGAACTGGTCCCGGAGGATGTCGCCGAGCGGCCGGTAGAGGCCCATGCTGGCGACGTAACTGGTGACCAGCCCCGCCAGGCCTATGAGCTTGCTGGCCAGCCCGCGCTGGTGCCCCCGGTAGCCCGCGATCATGAGGACTGCCACGAGGGCGAGATCGAGTACCACGGCCCCAGGTTAGCGCCGACCGGGTCACTGGCGCAAGGGAGCGACGCCAACTCATGGGAGCTCTCAGGTAAACCCAGAGACACAAAGACACGGAGACACAGAGAAAAGTCTCCTCAAATCAGCTCCTCTGTGTCTCTGTGCCTCCGTGTCTCCGTGTTGAATGACGACCTCTCGAGCCTCGTGGCGATGCGGGCTCCCATTTCTCGGCATTGCTCTCCCTGGCGCAACGATCGTTGACTCGGGCCTCGTGGTGCGATATCGTGGGGTCTTCCGTTTCCTTCAGGAACGGGCGAGTTTGCCATGACCCGAAGACGAGCGAGACTGACCAGCATGACAGGCTTCGGCCGCAGTCAGGGCGACTGGGAGAACCAGCGCCTGACCGTGGAGCTTGCCAGCGTCAACGGGAAGTTCTCCGACTTCTCCTTCGCCGGTCCGCCGGGCATGCTGGGGCTCGAGACCGTGGCGCGCCGGGCGGTGTCCCACGCGCTCGATCGCGGCAAGATTCGGTGCTCCGTCCGGCTCGAAGGGTCCGGCGGCGACGGCGCGGCGGTGACCTTGCGCGAATCGACGCTGCGCGACTATGTCCGGCTCTATGCGGACATCAAGGAACGCTTCGGGCTCGAGGGCTCCCTCACCGCCGAGAAGCTCCTCTTCGCTCCCGATGTGCTGGCGCCGGCCTCGCTTCCAACCGAAGCGCCCGAGTTCCTCGAGTGGTTCGGCGGGCTGCTGGACAAGGCCATCGACGGGTTGCTCGACATGCGTTCCGAGGAAGGCGAGTGGCTCCGGCGCGAGCTGGAACGTCAGCTCCAGTCGATGGAGGACTGCGCCCAGCGGATTGCCGCGCTCGCCCCCACGGCCAAGGAGACCTACCGGGCCCGCTTGCTCGAGCGCCTGCGCGAATGCCGCGAGGACCTGTCCTTTCCCGAAGACCGCATCCTGGCCGAGGTCGTCCTCTTCGCCGACAGGACCGACGTCGCCGAGGAGCTGGCCCGACTCGGCAGCCACATCCAGCAGTTCCGGGCGGCCCTCGATGAGGGTGGACCGGTCGGTCGCCGGCTCGACTTCCTGGCCCAGGAGCTCCACCGGGAGATCAATACCATCGGTTCCAAGACCAGCGACTCCGAGGTCGTGAAACTGGTGGTCACGTTCAAGGAGGAGCTCGCCCGAGCGCGTGAGCAGGTCCAGAACATCGAGTGACCCGGGCCACGCCGCCGGGCGCCTTCCAAGATGGCAGCCATCTCTCTCCCACATCTGATCATCGTCGTCTCGGGTCCCTCCGGGGCGGGCAAATCGACCCTCTGCGACCGCTACACCCAGACGGAGCGAAATGCCGAACTGGTCATCACGGCGACGACCCGCGAGCCGCGGACCACCGAGGCGGACGGCGTCGATTACCACTTCCTGGATCGGCCCGAGTTCGAGCGCCGGATCCGAGACGAGGAGTTCCTCCAGTGGGCCGAGGTCCACGGCAACTACTACGGGTCGCCCTTGGCCGAGGTCCACCGCCTCCACTCCCAGGGCAAGGACGTGATCCTCGAGATCGACGTCCAGGGAGGTCTGAACGTGCAGCGGCGCTTCCCTTCCGCGCTGCTCATCTACGTGACGCCTTCCGACCTGCAGGAGCTTTTCAGGCGGCTTCGTGGGCGTGCGACCGAAACCGCCGAACAAATCCAGCGCCGGATCGCGAACGCCCGCAAGGAGCTGCTGCAGCTCCCCCACTACGACTACGTGCTGTTCAACGACAATCTCGACACGGCGTTGGGCCGGTGGGGCGAGATCATCCGGTCCGAGAAGTTGCGGATCGGCCGCTATCAGCGGGAGACTCTCGTCGACCGATTCATTAAAGGAGCCGAGAGGCTGCGCGACTCCATTGTTGTCGCCCCTGCCCCTCAATCGGACTCCGGTGACAGGAGGAATGCGTGCTGACTTTCGACCTCGACAAGTTGTCCAAACAGATCCCGAACCGGTTCTACATGGTCCTGGCCATCGTGGATCGCGTCCGTGCCCTCAAGCGCGGAGTCGAGCCCAAGGTCGAGCGGCGAAAGCGTGACTTGATCACCGTGGCAATCGAAGAACTCGAAAAGAACAAGATCGAGTTCTTCGTCCAGGACAACTACCGGTCTCCGGTCGAGGAGATGCTCAAGGAGAAGGAACGCGATCGCAAGCGCGCCGCGAGCCGGGCGACCTTCGAAGAAGAATCGGACTGAGCGCTTGCCCGGGCGCCGGGGCGCCCAGCGCACGCTGAAGCGAACCGGAAGACACCGAGCCACGAAGAGCGGCACGGAGGAGTATACTGGCTCCTTCGTGTTTCTCTTCGTGGGAGCATGTCCCAGGCCTGGGAACCGTGCAGGGGCAGACCTTGTAGCCGCCCGACCTGCGGGCGGGGGCAAGCCCCGCCCCTACGTT
>JACQZL010000077.1 GCA_016213865.1 Candidatus Rifleibacteriota bacterium | reverse complement strand
GGACGAACGGAGGGGGAAGCCCGAGCGCAACGCGAGGGCAGTAGGACCGGCGTCCCTGGCGGTCCTGACCCGGCGCAAGCCGGGTCAGCCGCCGCCATCCAGTCTTGTTGGCGGAGCCCCGCCATAGTAGGGCGAACGGAACAAGAGAAGGCGGCTTCCCCTTTCTCTGCGTCGCCCTGGGGTCGGGGGGCCGGTGCTCGAGGGCCGTGGAGACCGCCGGCCCTGCAGCCCTCTTCGTTCTCACTTCACGGTGATCACCGACGCCGCGAACTCTCGCACCTCGTCCTGCGTCACGATCCGCACCCGGGTGCCCCCCTCGTGGTAGGGATCGACCAGCGTCAACGGGCTCTGGTTGACGACGAGACAGTAGCGCAGGTCGCCAGGCGGCAGAAAGTGGACGTAGCGGGTGAAGACCCGATCGCCTGCCCGCTCGTCCCCGCTGACCGGCCGGGCCGGGTCGTCGTGAGGCCCCAGCGGCGACGACACCGGACAGAACTGAGAACCGTCGTCGAGCAGCTCGATCGCCCCATTCGTCTCGGTCGAGGTGGGTAACCGGAACTTGTTGAAGTCGCCGATGACGTAGACGCTCACCACCACCGGGTACGGGCTGTCGTTGCCGCGGCCGTCGACGCGTCCCTGGCTCAGTTGGCCCACGGGATCGTCGCCGAAGAACACGAACTTCGCGCGGCCCGGTTCCTTCGGCATCACCCGGACGCCTCGCGGAAAGGTGACCGTCGCGGGATCGCAGTTCGCGTTTTCCGCGGTGAAGCCCCCGTTCAGCGGAGGCTGGTAGACCGAGAGCGTGTGGTTCAGCGTGTCGAAGGGGCGAAGCATGGTGACCGGAGTCTCCGTGCCCAGGCTGCCGACGTTGACCGGCCCGAACCCGAGATCGTAGTGGGCGCCTCTGACGACGAAGTACCCGGGGCCCAGGCGCCGCGTCGCGACGACGACGTGCCCGTCGTTGTTGACCAAGGCGTTGTCGTTCTCGTGGGGCTCGAAGCCGGTCATCACGATGTGGGCCCTGAGGCCCATCGGCGAGTTGTCCTTGAGGCCCGGCGGCGGCACCAGCGCCGGAAAAGCCATCGGCGCGGCATCCGGGAAGAAGTTGATGCGGGCGGTGACAAGCGCCGGCGGGTCGTCGGGGGACGTCCGCTCCTGGATGCAACCAGCCAGCGCCACGGCCGCCAGGGCTGCGGCCACCATGCACCATCGGACTCTGCGCGTCACGTCGTCACTCCATCAGAACTGCGTCTGGGCCTTGAGCTGCAGGATCTTCTCGGTCTTGAAGAACTTGGCCGGCCCGTTGTCGAGCGGGTCCAGCGGGTTCTCGTACTCGTTGCCGTAGGTCAACCTCAGCTCCGTGGCCTCGGTCGGCTCGTAGATCAGCTCGGCGTAGTTGTTCACGATGAACAGGTTCTTCAGCACGGGCAGCTTGCCGGCGTTGTCGAGGTCGGTGTCCTGGACCCCGTGAACGTAGCGCCCCTTGAGCGTCTTGCTGAAGTTGAAGTCCAGTTCTCCGGTGTAGATCCGCGTGAAGTTGTCCTCGAAATCGAAGTTGCGGTTCTGCGTGTCCTGGAAGACCACCAGCACCCTGAACGCGCCCCAGTCCGTGAACGAGTAGGCCGCCTCGGCGATCTGGCGGTCGATGTCGCGTCCGTCGACCAGCTTGGCGGGGATGCCGTAGAGCTGCAGGTCGCTGTTCTCGATCCTCTCGGTCGACGCCTTGAGGAAGAAATCCCGCGTGAGCTGGCTCGAGGCCTCCAGGCGGTTGCGCTTCATCTTGAAGAGCGAACCATCGGCCTGGCGCGAGTCGAGATCGTCCATGATCTGCATCTCGCCCAGCAGGTTCAGGTTGCTGGCGGCCCGCCAGTCCAGCCGGAGCGTGTTGAGGACCTTGCCCTCGCGCCGATCCAGCAGCCCGTCGCCGTTGCGGTCGAGCGGCAGGTCCTTCTCCAGCTCGGTCGACAGCTCGAGGTGCAGGCGCGTGGTCAGGTCGGCCAGGGCCTGGCCCTGGAAGCGGCTGGCCGGGATCTCGTCGTTGATGGTCGGGTGCTTGTGGTCCCGCTCCCATGCCTTCATTTCATAGAGGCTCGACAACGTCAGGTCCTGCAACGACGGGAGCTCGCCCTGCGGGAAGTGGTACTTGAGCATCAAGCGGGCGGCCCGCTCGCCTCGCGTCGCCTCGTAGGGGTCGACGTTGCCGTCGCCGTTGAGGTCGACGCCGGGGGTCAGCTCGCGCTTGAAGTTGTAGTAGACGTCAGTGTCCACAAACGGGAACTGGCCCGTCAGGTTCTCGAAGTCATGACCGTAGGCGTAGGCCTTGAGCGTTCCCAGGAAGTTCCCGAACACGTAGGTCGAGTCGAGCTTGGCGGCCGTGTCGTTCTTGTCCTTGCGCCCGTCCGAGAGCAGCCACTGAAAGGTCGAGTCCCACTGCCGCCGGTGCGTGTGCATGCCCCACTGGTAGTCCCAGGCAATGACGCGGTTGTTCTCGAAAAGCGTGTTGTAGTCGAAGATCTGCTCCACGAACGTCCCGCCGAAGAGCTGCATGTGCCCCAGGTTGCCCTGGTCGTAGCCGGTGGGCTCATAGGTCAGGCGCGTCGTGAAGAGGTCGGTGTCGACCAGGTTGAAGGGCTGGAAGACCCGCCGGACATCGTCCGGGTCCGACAGGTCCGAACCCGTCAGGGCACGCAACTTCGTCACCGAGCCCGTGTAACCCAGCTTCTTGTAGGACCCCGCGAACTCGCCGCCGGAGTACGGCGCGAACCGGTCCACCGTGAAGAGGATCGACGGGTCCGTCAGGTCCGTCGCCGATTCGTTGACGAAGATCCGGGTGACCCCGCGCTTGGCCTTGGCGACGAAGTGGGCGCGGTTGAAGCTGACGCGCTGCTCGTCGATCACCCCCGTCGCGAAGTCGTCGATCGTGTCCCCCGAGAAGATCGGGTCGGCTAGCCGGTAGTTGGGAACCAGGTTCCGCGGTCCCGTGAGGACCCCCAAGAGCTCACCGAAGACCTCGAGGTTGTCGGCGAGTCCCGTGTCCAGGTAGGGGGCCCCCGTCAGTCGCAGGAAGATCTGCTGCTCGAGGGGCTGCAGTCCGCGGTCCCGGAAGTTGCGGAAGGGGTCGAGCTCCGCGATGAACGGGTACTCCTTGTAGCTCATCTTCCGGTAGACGTACGTCTCGAGCAACCGGTAGAAGCCCTCGATCCGGATGTTGCTCTGGCGCGCCTCCAGCTCGTTGGTCGCCTGCTCGGAGGCGATCACGCGTTTTTCGAGCGACTCCACCCGCACGCCCAGCAACGTCATCTCATTACGCAGCTCGGCCGTCAGCCGCTCCAGGAGGCGCTGGTCCTCGTCGGGGATCTTCCCTCGCTCGGATCGCAGTCTTTCGGCCTCCTCGACCGCCCGGCTCACGGCGACCGCCAGGTCGTAGCGCGTGACAATCCGGCGGCCCTTGAACGTCCCGTCCGAGTATCCGGGCAAGAGTCCGTCCTTGGCCAGCCGTTCGACCGCGGCGAAGGCCCAGTGGCCCTTGGGCACGTCGCGGAAGGGGCCGGGATGGGCCGGAGCACCCTCGTCCTGGGCCAGGACGCGCAGCGCCGCGAACGCGAGCAGAGCCAGCACCGCGAGCAATCGCCGCGCTGCCCGGGCGGGTATGGTTCCGAACAGGGCTTCCACGTCGAATCGAGGAGACACGGGCAGAACACCGGCAGCAGAGCCTCTGCCCCGTTCTCTTCATCGGCATCGGAGCCCCCCGACCTGACAAAAGCGCCCCCAACAACGCTCGGTTTTGGCCTCGGCCGCCCAGCGGCTGCCGACTACCGGCTACTGGCCACTGGCTACTGCCCCTCAGCCCGTCGTCGCCGTCGTGGCTGCCATGCCGGTCGTCGAGGTCGTGGTGCTCGTCGACCGGACCGGGCTCGGGACCGCGAGGGACGGCGAAGGCCTGCCCAGCAGGCGGGCCATCCCGTCCCGGGCCTCCAGGATGCGCGCGTCTCTGAGCTGCTGCTGGACGTCGGGTTTTCGCGCCCTCATCAGACCGGACCGGCCGAGGGAGGCAACGCGCCGGTAGGCACGGAAAGAGTCGACCTTCTTGCCCGCGGTCTCCAGGCACTTGGCGGCGTTGAGCAGGTTGTCGAGCGCCGACAGAGAGGCAGGCTGCCCTCGAGGAGTGAGCCGTGCGGCCCTCTCGCCCTCTGCCTGGAACCGGCGTGCCTGGGCCGCATAGAAGTCGTGGAGCTGCCGCACGGGCATGGCGAAAGTCTCGCCTGTCCACTGGAAGACCCGGGGAATCCCGATCGAAGTCGCGGTATCGGAGCTCACGATCAGAGCTCGGCGGTGGTTCTCGTCGACGTCTTCCAACCGATAGTGGCTGGCCCGGGTCTTGAACACGGAGGAGAGCGGCCCACCGTCACGCGGGCAGGCGAAGACCTCGACCTGACCCTCGCCGGTCGGCCCACCGGTGAGCCAGTGGACAAGGAGCGGCTGGGCCGACCCGCCGGCCACCGTCAGGAACTCGAGGCGGCGAACCCCCGCAAGCTCGCGCCGGAACTCGGCCATCTGGGTCCAGCCGCCGTTCGGCTTCTCTGTCAGGACGGTCAGATTCAACGCGTCGAGGCCACGCCAGACGACCGCGAGCTCGGGCCCCCCGCGGCCGTCGAGGTCTCCGTCGGCATAGGCTTCCGGCTCGTCGCGGCCATCGAGCACGCGCTCGGGGAGCAGGCCTCTGAGGGCCGCCCCACGGAAACTGCCGTTGAGCAGCTTGGCCGCGAGGTCGTCCCCGCCCCAGGCCCGGCTGGTGTAGAGGACGGCCGCCACGAGCGCCACGGCGAGCGTCGCCGAGAACGGCAGGCGGCGCACGCCGGCGCCACCGGGACTGGCTGTCAGGCGGGGAACGGGCGAAGAGTGCAGGTCGTTCACGGGCCCAGTATAGCAAGACGCGTGTTCGCCTGGTCCGGCGCCTCCGGCGCGAGGGAGCGTCCCGGGATCATGGGGCAGAGAGGCCCAAACGCAAAGACGCCAGGATGCAAAGACGCCAGGAAATGCTGATCAATAGCACCTTCCTTGCGTCCTTGCATCTTTGCGCCCTGCGTTGAAGACAGGCACCGTGGCCACTCGACGACGCGGCTTCCCACGTTTCAGGGACGCTCCCCCGGCGCGATCCCGGCATTGACCTTACTGGGCCCGGGAGATATCATTGGCGCGCTCTTCGCGGCCTGCTGCCTGCTGTCGACCCTCGAGGTCCGGCGGGTGCGGCCGGGCACCGGTCACCTCCACCCCGCCTCTTCTCCGGCGGAAGGGGCTCCGGTGCCTCCTCTGCTTTGCCCGGCGCTTCCTCGGAACCGACGCCCGGCAGCGTCCCGCGAACGGCAGGCGTCGATACGGGGACCCCCCAGGACGGGCACCAGCCCAGCGTGGAGCATATGGCAGAGACGAAGCGGCGAGTGGTCATCATCGGAGCAGCAGGGCGAGACTTCCAGAACTTCAACGTGCTCTTCAAGCACGACGCCAGCCGGGAGGTCGTGGCTTTCACGGCCACCCAGATCCCGGGCATCGCCAACCGCAGCTATCCAGCCAGCCTTGCCGGCGCGCTCTACCCCAAGGGCGTCCCCATCTGGGACGAGAAAGACCTGGAGAGGCTCATCCGCGAAGAGCGGGTCGACGAGTGCTACCTCTCCTACAGCGACCTCTCGTACGAGACGGTGATGCACCTGGGGTCCCGAGTCATGGCCGCGGGCGCCACGTTCTCGATGCTGGGCGCCCGGCAGACCTGGCTTTCCAGCACCAAGCCCGTCATCGCGGTCGTTGCCGTGCGCACCGGCTGCGGCAAGAGCCAGACGACCCGCCGCGTGGTGGAGATCCTCCGCGAGGCCGACAAGCACGTCGTGGTCGTGCGCCATCCGATGCCCTACGGCAACCTCGAGGCCCAGAACGTCCAGCGCTACCAGTCCCTGGCGGACCTCGAGCGGCATCAGTGCACCATCGAAGAGATGGAGGAGTACGAGCCGCACATCGTCCGGGGCAGCGTCGTCTTCGCCGGAGTCGACTACGAAGCGATCCTGCGCGAGGCCGAGAAGGAGGCCGACGTCGTCGTCTGGGACGGGGGCAACAACGACACCCCGTTCTACCGCCCGGACCTCACGATCACGGTGGCCGATCCTCTCCGGCCGGGTCACGAACTGGGCTACTACCCGGGCGAGGTCAACTTCCGAATGGCCGACGTGATCGTGGTCAACAAGGTCGACTCGGCCGAGCCGGCCGCGATCCAGACCGTCGTCGACAACGCGAGGAAGGTCAACCCCACGGCCCGGGTCATCAAGGCCGAATCGGTCCTGACGATCGACGATCCGAGGGTCATCGCGGGCAAGCACGTCCTGGTCATCGAGGACGGTCCGACGCTGACGCACGGCGAGATGAAGCTGGGTGCGGGCATCATCGCCGCCCGGCGCGCCGCGGCCGCGTCGCTGGTGAAGCCGCAGCCCTTCACGATCGGCGGCATCCGGGCGGCCTACGAGAAGTACCCCCACATGCAGGACCTGCTCCCTGCTCTGGGCTACGGACAGGAACAGATGAAGGAGCTCGAGGAGACGATCGCCCGCATCCCGTGCGATTCGGTCGTCGTGGCCACGCCGATCGACCTGGCCCGGTTCATCCGGATCGACAAGCCGCACACGCGGGTCAAGTACGATCTGTCGGCCTCCGCCAAGGAAGAGCTCCGCGCCCTGCTGAAGGAGCGCAAGCTGGTCTGAACTCCCATCCGCGCCGCGGTCCCGCGCGTGGCTCCCGGCGCCAGACATCTCCACGAGGCGTAGAGACGATGAGACACCTGATTTCCCTCAAGGACCAGTCCCGCGAGGACCTGCTGGCCATCCTCGAGCTGGCGGCCAAGCTCAAAGCCCGCCGCAAGGCCGGCAAGCTGGCCAACCTCCTCCCGGGCCAGACGCTCCTCATGCTGTTCCAGAAGACCTCGACCCGCACCAGGGTCTCGTTCGAGGTCGCGATGACCGAACTGGGAGGCCACTCGGTCTTCCTCGATTCCAAGGTGACGCAGTTCGCGCTGACCGATTTCCGGGACGAGATCCGGGCCCTGATGCGCTTCGGTGACGTGCTGATGTTCCGGGCCATGAAGTCGGCCGACGTCCTCACGGCCGCCTCCTGCCAGCAGATCCCGGTCATCGACGCCTGCAGCGAGAAATACCATCCCGCTCAGACCCTGGGCGACCTGCTGACGATGATCGAGCACTCCGGGGGCCTCGACCAGGTCCGCAAGGTGGCCTGGCTCGGCATCGAGAACAACGTCTCGAACACGCTGAAGCTGGCCTGTGCCCGCCTCGGCCTCGAGGTCGTCCTGGTGACGCCCGAGGCCGACAAGGACAGCATCGACCCCGAGTTGAATCGGCTGGCCGACGAGACAGGCAGGGTCCGGCGCTCGCTCGACCTGGCCACGGCCCTGGACGGAGTGGACTACATCCACACCGACACGTGGATGAACATGGAGTTCTTCGACTCCGGGAAGGTCCGGCCCCAGTTCCAGGACGAGTACGAGCGGCGAAAGAAGCTCTTCTCGCCGTTCCAGGTCAACGCGGCGCTCCTCGCCGAGCACGCCCCCCGCGCTCGGATCATGCACTGCATGCCGTGTCACGTCGGCTACGAGATCTCGCGAGACGCCATCGACCATCCCAACTCGGTCATCTTCGACCAGGCCGAGAATCGCCTGCACATCGAGAAGGCGATCATCCTCTGGCTCCTCGGCAAGGGGCTGTAGAAGCAGCGGGCGCGCCACCCCCGTGCCCACCCCCGGCTTGACACCTGCGGGTCGGGCCGTAATAATCACGCGACTTCTCAATGACTTCAGGAGTTGTGCAATGAAACATCTTCGTCCGCTTCTTGGTTTGCGTCCCCTGTTGGTCCTGGTCATGGTGCTCTTGCTCGCCCCGGCGGCCTTCGCCGAGGACGATGCCACAGCCACTCCGGCGCCGGGCGACGGTGCCGCGACGACCCCCGCGCCCGAGCCGACACCCCCAGCCACGGATCCCGCTCCGCCGGCCACCGAGCCAGCTCCCCCGGCAACGGAGCCCGCTCCGCCCGCCGCCGAGCCGACTCCGCCCGCACCGCCGGCTCCTCCGGCACCTCCGGCACCCCCGGCCCCGGTGGCCAAGCCGCTCTCGTGGTTCGAGGTGTCGGTCTTCGCCCCGGGCTTGGTCGACTACAACGACGCGTTCAAGGCGCGACTCAAGGTGACGGACAAGCTGAAGCTCCGCTACCTGCGGCGCCACTGCAATTTCATCGCGATGGTCAACCCCGATCCGGCCATCCGCGCCAAAGCCAAGCAGATCTCCGCCGACATCGCGGCGATGCTCGGCTGATCCGGCTGGCGCCGGGTCACGGTGCGGGGCTTTCCTTGACCGGGGCTGCGCCCGCAGGAAAGCGGGCGGCCACGCGCTTCACGGCTTCGAGGAAGGGCCCCGTTTCGGCGTAGCCTTCGATGCTGGCGTCGACGAGGTGCCGCCCCCGCGGGTCGAAGAAGGCCAGGTACGGCATACTGGTCACCTGCAAGACCTGATTCTTGTACCGGGCGCCCGGGCTATCGGGCAACGTGCAGTCGAGCCTCGCGCGAACGAACCCCTCGAGGGCCTCCTTCACGCGGGCCTCGCGGAAGGTGGTCCGCTCCATCAGCTTGCACGGGATACACCAATCGGCGCGGAAGTCCGCGAAGACCGGCTTACCCGCGCGCTGCCCCTCGGCCAGCGCCTCGTCGAGCGAGGTGAACCAGCCGGCCTCACCGGCCGAATCGCCCCCGAGCGCGGCCACCGGACCGCCCAGCGGCACCTGCCCAAAGAATCCGCCGGAGAGCAGCCCCGCCAGCACGAGCGCTGATCCGACCAGCACGCCCAGGAACCCGAGCCCCTTTTGCAGTTCGGCCCGGCCGTGGGCCTCGGCCGTCAGGGGCGTGAAGGCGCCCAGGGCCGCTCCGCCCAGGACGAGATAGACGCCGGCCGCGAAGATGCTGAACCAGCCTGGCACGACGTTCGAGAGCAGGTAGAGGGCCATACCGAGGATGGCATAGCCGAAGAAGTGCTCGAGCCTGACCATCCACTGGCCCGACCGGGGCAGCCTTGCGAGGCTTCCGGACGACACGGCCAGCACGAGGAACAGCATCCCCATCCCCAGCCCGAACGTGAAGAGCGTCGCGAAGCCCAGGACCAGGTTGCCCGACTGGGCGACGAAGACCAGGATGCTGCCCGCGAACGGGCCGACGCACGGAGCGGCGACGAAGCCCATCGCCAGTCCCATGAACGCCGCCTCGAGATACCCGCCCCGGTCTCCGGCGTTGAACCAGTTGGTGACCGACGGCGGCAGCCGCAGCACGTAGAGGCCGAACATCGAGCAGGCCAGGGCCGTGAGGATCGTGCAGAGGGCGCCGATAACCCAGGGGTTCACCATCCAGGAGCCCAGGTCCTGCCCCAGCCGGGCCGCCGCCACTCCCAACACGGCATAGGTCAAGGACATCCCCGCCACGTACGCCACTGCCAGGCCAATCCGCCGCGCGCCGCGCCCCTCCCTCGACTGGCCGCCGAAGTAACTGACCGTGAAGGGGATCATCGGGTAGACGCAGGGGCTCAGGCTGGCAGCCAGGCCCCACCCGAACGCGGCCAGGAGGGCCCACAGGAGCCCGCGGTCCAGCGCGTCCCCGAACGGGTTTGTGCGAGGCGCCTTCGCGGGCGCGGTCCCGCCCGCGCGATCCGTCCCCGCGACCAGGCTCGGGGTCTGTTCGCGGCCGGCCGTCCGGCGCAGGCCAATGGGGCCCTTCACGACCAGGCCCTGGACCGGGCGCTTGCAGACCCGGTCGGTACACGGCTGGTAGTCGACCTGGACCTCGAGCTCCAGGCTGTCTCCGCTGACCTCCGGGCCGACCCGGACAGGGAACTCCACGACGGTGCGGCCCTCGAAGAGCGCCAGCGTCCCTCCCAGGGCCTCGTAGTCGCGGTGCAACGGAGCCGGGAACCGGACCTCTCCGACCGTGGCTCCCGCCCGCGGTTTCAGCAGGACTCGCGTCGGGAGGCCGTTGACCTCCAGCGGACCGTAGATGTGGTACCCGGGTTCGATCTCGAAGACGACGCGGCCAGTGGCGCTCTCGCCCGGGGCGACCGAGGCGGGCTCGAAGCCCAGAGAAACGCGGACCGGCTCCGTCCCCGCGATGGCGGGAACCGCCAGGAGCAGGGCCACGAACACGAAGAGGCCGAACCTGCCAGTCATGGACATCACCTCATATCAGTACCGCGAGCGGCAGCTTGCAGTCGCGACGCTGGGCAGCAGCTCCCTCACAACAACCTGTCCAGCTCGGCCTCGGCCTCGGACGTGACCTCGCGGGCGCGGGCGAGCAGCGCCTGCATCCTCGCGGCGTACTCGTGACGGCGAGGGCCGTCGTCCATGCCCTTGAGGTTGATGCGGACGTTGTAGCTTGCGCACGCGGTGGCCGCTCGCGCGGTCTGGACCGCGCTACCGGCGTCGCTGGCCAGGTTGGGATTGCCCTTGGCGACGAGGGTCCGGGCCAGTTCGAGCGACTCGACCGACCGCTCCATCACCCTGAGCGGCACCGAGATGGCCTTCTCGAAGGCCTCTTGCATCTTCGCGGCCCGGTGGCACGCCTGCTCCTCGGAATCCTTCGGCAGCTTCATGGCGCACATCACCGCATCGAACGCGGCCGCATCCTCGGAAACGGCCGCCGTCAGGTCGGCTCGCAGCTCTTCCAGACGCACCAGGGCGCGCTCCAGCAGGTCTTTGCGATCGGCGAACTTCTTCTTGCCCAGGGTGAAGCGGCAGACCATGGCCCCGAGCGCCGCCGAGAGGGCGCCCGCGAGGGCAGCCACGCTCCCGCCGCCCGGCGTCTCGGTCTTGGCGGCCACGCTGTCCAGGAACGGGCCCATGCCCTGATCGGCGCTTCCGGTCAGCTCGGCGAGCTTGTTCTCGATGATCTGCCTGGGGCTCCAGTCCGAATTGAACCGGAGGGCATCCTCGGCAGCCATCACGAGCGCCTCGTTCGGGATCAAACCGACCAGCTCGCTATCGAGGATGGGAACGCCAAAGCGACGCGCCTCGGCCTCGAGGGCGTGAAAGACGCGGTGGACCGGGCTCTTCTTGTAGTTGACCAGGTTCATCGAGACCTGGACGCATCCGCGGTCCTTCAGTTCGAAGCCCAGCGCCTTCACGTACCGGAAGCCGCCCGTCTTGTACCGGACCGCGTCGGCGATCTTGCGGGCAACCTCGACCTTCGTGGTACCGAGCTGCACGTTGAAGGCGACCAGGAACATCCGGGCGCCCACGGCCACGGCTCCGGCCGTCGGGTGGACGCGGCAGGGGCCGAAGTCGGGTTTGCGGTCCGGGTCGGTCTGGATGGCGTCCCGGATTCCCTCGAACTCGCCCTTGCGCACCTCGGCCAGGTTCTCGCGCGAGGGCCGGCTGGCCGCCTTTTCGTAGAGATAGACCGGGATCTCGAAGCGGCTGGCGATCTCCTCTCCGGTCCGACGCGCCAGCTCCACGCACTCGGCCATCGTGACGCCGCTGATCGGGATGAACGGCACGACGTCGCACGCGCCCATGCGAGGATGCTCGCCCTGGTGGCGCGTGAGATCGATGCGCTCGACCGCGACGGCGATGCCCCGCAGGACGGCCTCCTTCACGGCGTACGGCTCACCCACGAGCGTGATGACGCAACGGTTGTGGTTGGCGTCCGACTCCTTGTCCAGAAGTGCGACGCCCTTCCCCGCGCACATGCGGTCGACGATCTCCTTGATTACTTCGGGGCGGCGCCCCTCGCTGAAGTTGGGTACGCACTCGACGAGCTTGGTCATCGCAGTCTCCTTTCCGGCCCGGGAAGGCGATGCTACCAGACCGGTCGACTCGCGGCAAGGCGAGCTCTCCGACGGGGAGCGACGCAGAGAAATCGGAAGTCGCATCACTACAGGTGCCAGGAAAGGACTCTCAACCCAGAGCCACGGAGGCACAGAGACCCAGAGGAGCTGATTTGATGAGACTTCTCTCTGGGTCTCCGTGTCTTTGTGTCTCTGTGTTCACTTGGGACTCCCCATGAGTTGGCGTCGCTCCCTCTCCGACCGCATGAGGCCACCGGGCTAGGGAAGCCGCATCACCTGCGCCTGCCGCGTCGGGGTGACCCACAGCAACCAGGCGTCGCCCGCCGAGGTGACGGCGATGCTCGAGGCCGGGAGGTGGCGCGGGATCTGAGCGAGCTCAATCGGGTTCGACCACGTTCGCCCTTCGTCCATGCTGCTCGCCCAGACCAGCCGGTCCGGTTCGGGGAGCGTCCAGGATGACCATGCTCGCTTGCCGTGCGCTCCGAGCGCCGAGCGAGCGTCCTTTCCGTAGACCACGCTGACCTTTCCGATCGACTGGAAGCAGTCGCCGCCGTCGATGCTGGCCGCCAACACCATGGGATGGAGGGGCAACTGCATCTCGCAGAACATCAGGTAGGTCCGGCTGGGCAGGACGCAGCTCGCCGGGTAGATCCGGTCGTAGCCGCTCGAGACGAGGCAGAGTCGGGCCGGAGGCGACCACGGACTGCCGGGCCCGGCGGAGCGGGACACGTAGAGGTCGCGCACTGCGCGAGCGGGATTGTCCTGTTGCCAGATCAGCATCGCGTCTCGGCCGGGCGGGAAGAGGGCCGTGAATCGCCCCAGCACCGCCGAGATCGGGGGCCCGGGTCGGGTCGTCCAGCGCCCGTCGACCAACCAGGAGACGGTGATCGAGCCGCTCCCGGGAGGCTCCCACGCCGCCAGCATGCGGTTGCGGCCCGTGGCCGCCAGGTCCGCCGCGATCTGGATCGTCTCGTCTTCCCGGAAGATCCGTCCCAGGTCGACCGGCGGAGCCCAGACCTCCAGCGAGGCGACGGCCGTGGTGTGGCAGACGATCGCCTCTCCGGAGGGGCCGCCCCTCTGGAAGAACAGATGCCAGCGCCCCGCAGACCCGAAGAGCGAGACCTCGGTATTGGTCAGGACTCGCAGCTTGCGGTCGCAGCGCGGGCGTCGCCAGGTACGACCGCGGTCCGCGCTGGTCGACACCGAGAGGCTGCCGTTGGCCCCAACCCAGACCGCGGCCAAGGCCGAGCCGAGTGAGGCGAACGCCGCCCGCCGGCAATTCTCCTGGGACTCCGACAGCAGCACGGGGATCAGCGGCGCCGGGGCAGGGCCGGCCGAGGCTGAGGATCCGTCCCCAGCGGGTCTCTCCGCCGAACCGGCAGGGACGGTTCCCGTCAGGCTCTCCGGGACACCCGTCGTCGTACCGCCGCTTCCCAGTGCGCGGAACCGCTCTCGGATGTGTCCCGCCTCTCGCCAGAGGGCCACGCCCGCAAGCACCAGGATCGCGCAGGCCACTGCCGGCAGTCCCCAGCCGAGCAGCCAGACCGAGCGAGGGAGACGTGTGGCGGCGCCGGCTTCGCCGTGGGATTGTCCGAAGACGGGGCCCTGCTCGGCGGCCTCCCGATCGCCGTGGGGCGAGGGCCCGGGGGCCGCATGCCGGAGGGTCCGGTCCAGGCCGGGCAGACTCGCCTTGCGGTGCTTGCGTGAGGCGCGCGAAACCTTGTCGAGCGCATGCTCCAGCTCTCGGGCGGACGGATATCGGTCCCCTGGCGCGAGCTGGACGCACCGATCGACGACCGCCGCAAGGTCGTCCGGGATCTCGGGCTGGAAGCGCTGGACGGACGGAGGTTGGGCCGTCTGGCGAGCCACGAGCAAGGCCGGGCCGTGCAGGTCTTCGAACGGGACGCGTCCTGTCGTGAACTCCCACATCGTCATGCCCAGGGCATACAGATCGCAGGAGAGGCCCGGGTCGGTGTCGCTCAACTGCTCGGGTGCCATGTACCGTCCCGTTCCGACGACCATGCCGGTCTCCGTGAGACGCTCGGCGCCCGAGACCAGCGCCAAGCCGAAGTCGGTCAGCACGGGGCCCCGCTCGGGGACGCCGGCCAGGATGTTCGCGGGTTTCACGTCCCGGTGGACCAGACCGGCCTCGTGGATCGCCTGCAGTGCCCTGCACATGGGAACGAAGACCTGCTTGAACTCCGCGAGGTCGAAGGGAGGCGCCTCCATCCGCGGTACGCCCAGGACCTCCGCCGGAGTCCGCTGATCGAGGCCCCGCCCGTTCAGCAGCTCCATGACGTAATAGAGATAGCCCTCCTCCTCGCCGGAGTCGAAGACCCGAACGATGTTGGGGTGGCTGAGGTGGGCCAGGATCTGGGCCTCTCGATGAAACCGCCCGATCGCCGACGGCAGCGTCATCACGGCCGCCGGGACGCACTTGACCGCGACCTCGCGCCGGAGTTGCGGGTCGCTGGCGCGGAGCACGACGCCCATCCCCCCGGAGCCGACGCGGTCCAGGACCTCGTAGCGGCCGAAACGCTGGGGCAGCTTCTCTCGGGGCACGAGCTCGAGTCTATCGCGACGGGCTCCGCGCGGGTGCGAATCGGCCCCCGTCGCTTGTCCGGAGACCGCGAGACCCGGCCCTTTCGGAGCCGGGTCCCGTTCGTGACCTTAGTGGCTGAGGAGGAAGGACTCGAACCTTCAATCGCCTGATCCAGAGTCAGGTGGCTTACCAATTAGCCGACTCCTCAGCGCCGGGACCAAGGATACCTTGGCCTCGAACGGCTGTCAAGACGGGCCCGCGCGAGGGGGAGCGTCCCTGAAACGTGGGAAGCCGCACCGCGCCGTTGGCCTCTCCGGTGATCGTAGCGCGGGGGCTTGTCCCAATGGCATTAAGTCGTGATGGTTCTCATCTCCTGCCATGGGTTTGCCGGCGAGGCCGCAACGGTGGCCACGCCAGAAGGTAGAAGCGGCTTCCAGCCGCTTTCTTGGGCGGCCGGGCTCACGTCCGGCTCCGAGGAAGCGGCAAGATGCCGCTTCTACCCTAGCGGCTTCTGTCATACCTCTCCTTGTGAGGGATTTAATGCCATTGGGCTTGTCCCCCGCTTTGGATGCGGTCCGCCGACCGTAGCGGGCCACAAGGGCCCGCGCTACGACTCCTTGGACCACGCACCCAGTCATGCGGCTCCCCGGGTTCTGCGTTCGCACCCGAACACCCGGGGGTGCGAACGCAGCTCACGAGGACAGGGCGAGAGTTCGGGCACGTCGGACTGCCAGGGCCGCTCGACCCGAGTCATGGTGGCTTCACGGTCCGGCGTAACTCACCGGTCCCGGCACCACTCGCATCGTATTCACGCCTGGAGGGCCGGGCGGCGTGAGCGCGGGGAAGATCGGCTGGGCCGGCAGGCTGACCGGAGTGTCCACCGCGTCGACCATCTTCTCGAAGAGCAGGATCTGCTCGGCGAGCGGCACCACGACCTCGGCGTCGGTCGCAGCGGTGCCGGCGCGCATGTGCTGGTAGATCGGGACCTGGATGACCTTCGTCTGGACCGACTCGGGCACCTTGATGCTCTGGCCGCTCGGGTCGCTCAGCACGTCGTCACGCGTGGGGAGCTGGGTCACCCCCGCTCGGTTGGGTTCGGTGCCCGGCGGACCCTCGTAGTAGGTGATGTACATGAGGGTCTGCGCCGCGTTCGAGAGCTTGTACCGCAGCACATCCAGCGGTGTCTCGTCGGGGTCGAGCTGGCCGCCCTCCGTGGCCAGGACCGCTCCGCCCGAGGCCAACGCCTCGAGCTGATACGGGTCCTTGCCTCCGAACTGGTCCGGGCGAAGGGGCCGGTCGGCCAGTAGCCCGTTTTCTCGGCTGGCGGCGATGACACCGTGCCGGAGCACCCACTTCCCGGTACCCTCGTCCAGCGTGACCAGGTCACGCTGCTCCCTGAGGAAGGCCATCGTGGTCGCGTTGTTCGGGGGGATGATGCCACGGTTGACCGCGTCCACCAGCGCCGCGAGGTCCTCGAGGTGATTCGAGCTGTCTCCTCGGACCGGCCCCTCGCCATTGTCCTGCAGGTCGTTGCGGGTCGCCGAGGTGCGGAACGCGTACTGTCTGCGGTGCTTGACAACATAGTGACTCACGACATCCATTGTATAGAAAAGGTCCGGATCCGCTTCCCCGTCCCGCACCCGCCGGAAGAGCGCCTCCAGCCGGCGGCCCTGCTCCTCGACTTGGGGCTCGACCGAGGCCGGGTCCACAGGCTCGGCGTACTCGGACATCGCCTTGATGACGAACAGGGACTTCGAACGTTCCAGCTCTCGGCGTGGGGCAGAGGGATCCCGCACCAGCAGGGCGTCGAGCCTGAGCCCACCCAGGCTGCGCACGAAGGCCTGCACGTCGGCCGTCAGCAGGCTGACCAGGTCGGGCTGCCGGGGCACCTGCCCCTGCAGCCGGCGGCGCAGAGCTTCGAGGTCGAAGCCGCCGACCAGATTGTGGAGCCGCCGGGCCGTCTCGAGGTCGACCCGGGCGCGGATCGCGTCCCGTACCGCAAGCTGCCCGACGTCCCATTGGCGGCTGTCCGGATCGTTGACCAGGGTGGTCTTGATGGCGCGCATCATCCGGTTTCCAGGCGGCAGATAGCACGGCTCCGCGCCTGCAGGCACGGCCGCAGCCAGCAAGGCCAGGCAGAGCAATCCGGTTTCGAGCTTCATTTCCCGCGCTCCTTTTGCCGCCGGTCACGACCTCCGGCGGCGTTCACCTCACGACGTACCTGACGCTGTCGTCTGAAGAGACACCCTCGTAAACGCGTTCCTCCGAAATCAGCACGAGGGCCTGATAGAGCACCACGCTGTACTCCCCGCAAGTCCCCTTGCTGAACAGATCGATCCGATTGTAGGTGGCTTCCTTCACGCTCTTCTCGTCGCCCTCGTTCACCCTGGCTTTCACGACGTCCTCCGCCACCACCTCGAAGGTCCCCTCGCCGTAGTGGCCCGTCCACTTGCCGCAGAAACCCCCGTAGCGGCCCGGATGCTGCCGGTACCAACGGCCCTTGAAGTCGTTCTGGAAGATCGCCGCGGCGGCAGCCGTCGCCGCCGATTCGGCGATGTACTGGGCCCGGACACGCCTCTCCGTGTGCCTCAGGTTGCGGTACGACGCCATCGCCGTGTACTGGAAGTAGCCCACCCCCAACAGCGCCAGGAACCCCAGGAAGGCAACCGTTGGCAGCGTGAAGCCGTCCCTCGCGGGGCAGCGCCGGTCCGCCCGTGCGCCGCGCGCCTGCGAGCCCGGCCCGAGAGTCTTGCCGAGGTTCTGGAGCACGCCGACCTCCTTCGCGTTCAATACGGGTTGTTGGCAATTGTCACGCCCGACGTGAAGACCATCTCTGAGCTCCCCGGGTCCCGCTCGTCGAGCTTCGCGTAGCGCAGGTAGTACCCCGCCATCCGGTTCCCGACCTGATAGAAGACCACGCTCGAGAGGTTGGCCGAGACCACGCGCTCGTCGCGGCGCCCGTCTCCCGGACCCTCCGCGAGTCGCACCAACTCGAGGCGCCCCGTCGAGCCGGTCTGCTGCCGGCGGACGAAGTACTGGACCCGCTCTGCTCTGCGGTTCTCGAACACCAGCCGGCTGCCATCGCCGAAGCTGGCCGGCTCCTGAATGCTGACCGCGGTCTTCAGATCCTGCTCGACCCAGTCGTGGACGCTGCGCGCGTCCAGCAGTTGGTAGAGCCGGCGAGTACGCAGTTCGGATTCGCGCATCGTCCGGCCCAGATGGGCTGCCACGACACCCAGCAGACCCAGCAAGCCCAGCAGCACCAGCGCCTCGACCAACGTGAAGGCGTCGTGGCCAGGCTCTCATGCCGGCGTCAGTAGTAGGCCCGATCGAGAAGCGTCGACAGGACCAGTTCCTCGGCCCGGCCGCGGTTCCAGTGCACCGTGACCACGGCCTCCCCGACGCGCGCCCCGAGGCCGTTGACCTCGAGCTTCGCGTCGGCGTTCACGCGCACGTCAACGTGGAAGAAGCTGTCCACCTCGTAGGTCTTGTTGAAGGCGCGCTGGGCCAGCAGCTCGGACAGGCTGCTCCTGGACGTTGCCGCCGCTTGCTTGGCAATCTCCAGCTCTCTCTGGGCCAGGCTCAACGCCCGCATGCGGTCCTCTGCCGCCTTGCCGCTAATCAGGCCGCCGTGAAAGAGCTGCAGGGCAGCCGCCACCAGCAGTCCCAGCAAGGCGATCGCCACCAGCACCTCGATCAGGGACACTCCCTTGCGGACTGCCGCGGCAGTTCGCTGCCTGCGAGCTGTCTGCTGCGCCGGCGAGGGTCTCGAGGTGGTGGTCCTCACACTCTTGAAGATGCGCCGGCGGGCCGACTGGTTAGAGCATTTGCTCATAATCGACTCGACCGGCACTCGTTCAATCGTCCTCGGGTCCGGTTCCAGGCGCGGCCATGATCGCCTTGAGCTGCTCCAGTTCGAGCTGCAGGGCCTCGAGCTTCCGCGTCAGAGCTTGCTGCACATCTTCCGGATGCGACGGCTCCTGTGGCAGTCCCGCACTGGAGGGGTGGACTGCGCTGGCCACCGGAGTCGGGTCTTCGACGCGGCTCCTCCCGTGCCTCCATCCATGCCGGCGGCATCGAGGACCGCCCCCCTCCGGCGCCAACCGGGTCAGTCCGCCGTGCAGGTAGACCACGAACTCTCCCAGCTCCTGGGGGACCTCGTGAGCGATCGTCGAAAGAGCCGCGGCCAGGCCGAGCTGGGTGGACTCGAGGAACGCCCCGGCCAGGACCAGGCCGTCCGCGAAGTTGTGAAACGAGTCTCCCACCGACAGGAGCGCCCCCGAGCTGGCGTGGACGTCGCACTCATGCTCGTGACAATGCCGCCAGATCAGCAGCCTCTCGAGGATGAAGAACAGACTGAACCCCAGCAGCACCACCGAGGAGACGACGCGAACGGGAAGCGCCTCGGTCGAGTGGGGGATCATCCCGAGGAGCGCCGCACCCAGCATCGCTCCCGTCGAGAAGCTCAGGAGCCGTGGAAGCGGCCAGCAGGACCGCGAGCAGCCCTCCAGCCAGCGAGGAGGCGATGATCCACAGCAGCGTCATCCCCGGCGGCCCTTCGGCGGGCCCTCGTCTCGATGGAAGCGCCCGTCGGCTACCCGGCGATCCGCACTGCAGCTCTCGAACCACCCGGCCCTGGAGGCGGGGTGGGCGTCGAACTCGGGCACGTAGGG
>JACQZL010000076.1 GCA_016213865.1 Candidatus Rifleibacteriota bacterium | reverse complement strand
GTGTTTATCCCGCAAGGGGGGGGGCCACCTACGAGACATGCACCCGTGGCGGCCTGTCGTCTCGCCGTGCTATGATGCCTGCTCTTTGGTGACGACATGACCGCCCGGCATGAGATTTCTCCTGTCCCTCGCTCCGGCGCGCAGGCCTCCGAGCGGTCTGGCGTCCGGGAGAGGCTGGGACTTATCGCCGGGTGCGGGCGGTTCCCGATCTCACTCGCGCGGGCCGCGCGCGATCATGGCTACGATGTTGTCGCCGTGGCCATCGAGGGCGAGGCCAGCCTGGAACTGGCCCAGCATGTCGACCGCATCCACTGGCTCGGCGTGGGCAGCTTGACCCAGGCGATCGAGACCTTCCGCGCCGAAGGCGTGCGCGAGCTCGTCATGGCCGGAAAGGTGCAAAAGCAGCGCATCTTCGACCTGCGAGGCGTCGATGCCCGGCTGGTCAGCGCCATGGAAGGGCTGCCGGCCCGCGGCGACGACGCCGTGCTTCGGGCCATCGCGGCCGAGTTGGAGCGAGGAGGCCTCAAGGTCCGTGAGTCGTCCTCGTTCCTGGGTCCTGCCCTCCCTCAACCCGGGGTCCTCTCCCGGCGTTCTCCGCTTGGCCGCGAAGATGCCGACATCGTCTACGGGCTGGCCATCGCCCGGCAGTTGGCGACCCTCGGCATCGGACAGACGGTCGTGGTCAAGGACAGGGTCATCGTCGCCGTCGAGGCGATCGAGGGCACCGACGCCACCATCGCCAGGGCAGGCGCCTGCTGCGGCCCGGGAACCGTGGTCGTCAAGGTCAGCGGTCCTTCTCAGGACACGCGTTTCGACCTGCCGGTCGTGGGTCCGATGACCATCGCAGCCCTGGCCGGCGCCCGGGCCTCCGTCCTCGCGGTCGAAGCCGGCCGCACCGTCGTCCTGGACCGGGCCGAAGTGGTCCTCCTCGCCGACGAGGCGGGCATCGCCGTCGTCGCGGTGTGAGCCCCACTGCACGGCCGCGTCAGTGCCGTGAGCGGAAGTGGGCGGCCGGGTCGCTGGATCCGGCCTCTCTAAACTCGCGGCCCGGATCGCCGATAGAAGGAGTGACGCTCCCTGGGGCGCGAGGCGTTCGAGTTGCCTCCGGCCGCCACCGGGGGCCGAGGAGGAACCAGCTATGAAGCACGAGCGAAACGAAGCCAACCGGCTGTTCCAGACGGCCACCCACACCCTCGAGCACGGCCGCCCGACCTCGGCCCTGCTCTCCCAGACGCCAGGCAGGAAGCGGACTCGCACCCGCAAGCACTCCGGCTTGCCCACCGACATTCTCACCCGGACCATGCTGCTCTTCTGACCCCCCCGCCCCGCCCAGGAGGACCCGCCCTTGAGGAATCGCCACTCGGCGCTCATGCGCCAGCTACAGCTTTTCGACGACAGCTACGAGGTTTACATGGTGCTCCCCTCGGAGCAGAGCTTTGCAGGAGACTCGCAAGTCGAGGTCCTGCGGATCACTGGGCGCGAAGACGCCACGACCACGGTCGCGATCAACTGACACGAGGAACGAGCGCACGTGTGGGAGGCCCGGACACGGGCCTCCCTCTTCTTTGCCCAGATAGGGTTCGGCGCGGGCGTTTTTGGCCAGATCGCCGCTGGCACGTTGTTTGACGTGTGGAGACCGTTGGACAGCAAGCCAGGTGGCCGGCTGTCCGGAGGTGCTCCAGATGCGGAAACTCGAAAATGCCCTGCTGCTCCCCGTGGGGATGATAGCTCGGCTGCTCGGTCTCGTCTTCCGGCCGCTCACGGCCCTCGACGCCGGCAACTTGAGCCTGCTGGTGCTGGCAGTGCTGCTCTTCCTCTACCTCAAGCCCTACCTGCCGGGCATTGCGCGTCACCTTCTCATGGTCCAGTGACCGGGTGACGCACGGGGGGGAACGTCGGAGCACCTGCGCGGTCTTCGCGACTGCTCCGTTCCGTTCCCGTTGACGCGCTGCCTCGCGTCGTTACGGCCTCTCAGCCGCCCAGGCCGAAGAGCGAGAGGAACCAGGTGGCGCCCGTCCCGATGAAGTCCTTGGGCCTCCAGGCCTGACGGATGAGACGGGGGACCATGTTCTGCTCCCCCTCTATCCGGTTGGTCCAGGCGGCGTCGAACCAGGTCCGGGCTTGCTCGATCACGGCTCCGTGCGTGAAGAGGATGTCTTGCTCGAGCTGAGTCCCGTCCGAGCTGTGGACCGTGAAGTTGGCCGAGCCGGTCAGCAGGAAGTCCTCCGAGCGGCCATCGTCGCGCTCGCCTCTGACCAGCGCGAACTTGCGGTGGATCTCCGAGACCCTGGGATCGGGGACCACGGCCTTCACCTGCAAGGCGGCCCCCTCCAGGATCGCCTCGCGGAACTGCCGGAAAGCCCTGCCGTGGATGAACGAGCAGTCCTGGCCATACACGTTTTCGTAGGCGTCGGTCAGCACGCGCACGCGCACTCCTCGCCTGGCAGCCTTCGCGATCGACTGGATCAAGGCCGGGTCCGTGATGAGCGTCTGGTAGACGTCGGCTTGCCCGCCTGCCTCGAGGTGGTCGAAGGCCTCGATCAGGCGGCCTGCGATGGCCCCGTCACGCAACACCGTGCCCGCGGCCGGTGACAGCTCCAGCGTCCGGCCCGCGACCGTCAGGACCGGGGGCCGGGGGTCGGGAGAGAAGGCGTATCCGGGACTCGAGAACTGCCGGTCCAGCTCGGGTAGCTTCCCCGCCCGGTGGAGGGGCCCGTACAGCGAGAGCGACGAACGGCGCGCGTCCTCGAACTGCGCCAGGAGGTCGCGGGCCAGCGCTCCCGAACAGACGACGCCGTCGTCCGGACTGTAGTAGTCGTTGTCCCAGACGTTCATCGAGGCATTCCATGCCAGCGTGCCATCGTCGATGACGGCGAACTTGCGGTGGTCTCCCACGAGCGAGATGCCCTGGTAGAGCGCCAGCTTGCGCTCCAGCGCGATCCGGTCCCCGATCGACGGGTACTCGTCCGGCAGACGCCGGATGGCTTTCAGCCTCAGGTCGTCGTCGTCGGCCGGCTCTTCCCGGCCGGGCTTCGTGCGGAAGAAGGCGTTCTTCTCGGGGTTGGGGAAGAGGTTGGTGGAGAGAACCGTGATTCCCGCGTCGCGCAGCCGCTCGCGGACGGTCTTCTTCCCGGCGAGTCGCGCGTACCGCTCGGGATAGGCTCGATTGACCACGACCATCTGCTCGAGCCGCTTGGCCAGCGGGTTGAAGAAGCCGCCCATCCCGCGCAGCCGTTCTGCCCAGCGTTGCCAGGGAAGCTCGAAGTTCTGGTGGTAATCGACGAAGTTGATCGGATCGATGACGAGGACGAGGTCGAGCCGGGGGTTGTCCCGCTTGGCCCGGATGAGCACGTCGGCGAACCCGGCGGCCATCGGGTGCTGGTCTTCGCGCGAGCAGAAGAGCAATCCGTCGTTGTCCGCGAAGGCAAAGAGCCGGATGAGCACGTTGCGGCGGGCGGCCTGGACCATCGCCTGCAGAGCGCCGTAGAGGACCGGTTTCTCGGCGATGAAGACGGCGCGGGAGTCGGCGGCCCCGGCGGCGGGCGGCGCCGCGAGCGCGTCCGAGCCGAGGAGCGTCGCCCAGCTCGAGAAGAGGATTGCCAGCAGCGCGATTCGTCTCATGAAGGGGCCTCGCTCACTTGTAGCTGACGAAGTAGCTGGCCCAGGCGTGCTCGATCAGCTCCTGGGTCAGGGTCGGGGGGACGCCGCGATACTTGGCCTCGTCCACGATGATGTCGAGCAGGTCTCGGGGATGGCAGGCCCGGGGATCGACCCCGAGCTTCTTGTACTTGTGCTCCATCAGATAGAGGACCGCCCCCTCGTCGTACTGGATACCCCGCTTTCCGCAGGCGGTCTGGAAGATCTGGTTGTAGACCTCGTAGGGCGGGTTCGGGATCTCGATCTTGTAGCGAAGCCGTCGCAGGAAGGCCTCGTCGACCAGGTCCGCGGGGTTGAGGTTCGTGGAGAAGACGACGAGCTGGCGGAAGGGCACCTCGAACTTCTTGCCCGTGTGCAGCGTCAGGTAGTCGACGCCCTTTTCGAGCGGCACGATCCAGCGGTTGAGCAGGTCCTGCGGCTTGATGATCTGGCGGCCGAAGTCGTCGATCAGCAGGATGCCGCCGTTCGACTTGAGCTGGAACGGGGCCTCGTAGTAGCGCGCCGAGTCGTTCCAGATCAGGTCGAGCGTCTCGAGCGTCAGCTCGCCGCCGACCACGACGAACGGGCGCTTCGCGAGGTTCCAGCGACAGTCGTAGCGCGCCAGGTTTCGGTCCCTGGCCTCGATGCTGTCGGGCTCCTCCGTGCTGACGGGGAGGTGATAGAACGGGTCGTACAGCTTGATGATGTGGCTGTCGATCTCGATGGCGTGGGGGACGCACAGGGTGCCCGAGAGGACCCGGAAGATGCGCTCGGCGATCGACGTCTTGCCGTTGCCGGGAGGGCCGTACATGAAGATCGACTTGTTGCTGCTGACCGCGGGGCCGATCTTGCGCAGCAGGTCCTCGGGCACCACCAGGTCGCGGTAGGCGGCGCGGACGTCCTCGGCGGTCACGTCCACCTGGGTCGTCTGGGCGGTGACCATCGTGTAGTAGTCGGCCATCGTCACCGGGGCCTTGCCGACGTAGAAGCTGCGCGCCAGGGCGTCCTTGGCGCGCTCGGCGCCGCGGCTGGTCAGCACGTAGCGCCAGGAGAAGGACATCGTGCTCTGGCCGCCGCGGATCTCCACGCACCGGTCTGCCTTCAGGGCATCGAGGATCGGCTCCGTGACCCCTCCGTACGGAAGGCCGATGCGGTCCGCGATGTCGATGCTGCGCATCTCGGTCTGGTAGTAGAGGTGCTTGAGGATCAGGTCCCCGATGAAGTTGGGCTGGAGGCCCGTGTCGTCGAGGTCGCGCGGGGCAGGGGGCAAGCCTCCGGGGGCCCGACCGGGTTCGTTGCTCGTCTCCAGGGCCTGCCGCACGTTCGAAAGGACCGTGCTCACGTCGGCCTCCGACAGGTGCGGCGCGACCTCGGCTTGCGGCTGGGCGGGCTCGCTGTCCGGGCGCCGGACCTGCTTTCTGAGGATCTCATCCAACTTGTTCACTCGAGCTGGCTCCTTCGGCGGCCGTACCGCCCGGTCCGATAACGAAATCAGGGGAAGCTCTCCCCGCAAATGTATCATGGACGGTGAAGTCAGCGTAACGGCACGCCTCCGGGGCCCGAGTGCGGTCCGCGGCTCGCGCGCCGGCATCCAACCCGATCGTGAAAGCTCCTGGTCTTGTTCCCGTGCCCTCTCCGGCAGCCGCCGTGGCGCCGGGTGGCTCTGTCTGATCGCAGGTCCCGTGTGAGGCTCTCGACACGCTACATGCGGCTGTTCTACGGCCTGTGCGTCTTTCTGGGACTGCTCGGCGTCGGGCTCGCCTACGCCCATCGGTTCATCGCGATGCGCATCGAGACGGCCCTGCGCGAGCTGGGCGAAGGCAGCGGACGGGTCGCTGCCGTCACGGGCAACCTCCTCGAGGGCATGGTCCTGCACGAGCTCGAATTCGTGAGCCGCGTGCCGGGCCGGACGGCCGTACGGGTGGCCCTGCCGACCGTGCGCGTTCGCTACGACCTTCTCCCGATGCTCTTCACTCGCAGGCGGCTGGCCCCTACCCAGCTCGAGGTCAAGGATGCGGTCCTCGAGGTCGAACGGCGCGGGGCCGAGATCGAGCTTCACCGTCTGGTGCCGCTCTTCCGCCTGCTGAAACAGGAGCTCCCCGGAGTCCCCGTCACGCTCGACAAGGGCACTCTGGTCCTCTCCGGCGACTTCCCGTGGAAGAAGGCCCAGACGCTGGCCCTGGACGACGTCTTCCTCGAGTGGAGCGCGATCGGACTGGCTGGGCGGGCCCAGGTTGGCTGGCAATCGGCGCGCGCGACCGTTCAGGGCAACTACGATCCCGAGAGTGGTGTCGGCCACTGGCGCTGGGAAGGCCAGCGAGATTTCCGCGGCGAGGACCCGGCGGCCCTGGCAGCCGGAGTGGGACTGGACCTTGCCGCCGGGGTCGACCGGACGGCCCCGACGTCAACGCCGACGGCCTCCGCGGCCGCCGGTGAGGCCGGCACGTCCGTGGCACGCCCCGCCTCCGAGCCGCGGGCGTGGGCCGGGACCCGTCTTACCGGCCGAGTCGGGGGCAGGGGCAACTGGACGGTCCGCACGCACGAGCCCGACCCGAAGGACCGTTCGCGCGAGTGGTCCCGGCTGGACCTTTCGAACCTCCCGCCTCTCTATGTCTCGAGCGACGCGGAGGCGCTGGTCGAGGGGGCCACGGTCACCGGGCCTTCGTGGCCCGGACCGGTCGAGGTGCTGCGGGCCACGGCCGCCTGGCGCACCGGCTCTCCGATCGAGCTCCTGGCCACCGTGTCGGCGTTGTCCGGACAGGCCAGTCTGGAAGGCAAGTTCGTTCCGGGCCAGGCCTGGCCGTCCCTGACCGTCCGATTCGACCGGGTCCGGGCGGCGCGAGTCCCCGCTCTCGCTCGGCTCGGACCGGCGGCGACGGCGTCGGGGCGAGTGGAGCTGTCCGGCCCGGGCCCCTGGCCCTTCACGGTCGAAGTGGACCACCTGGAGCTGCCCGTGCCGGGCGACGGGCAGTGCCAGTTGCGCGGCCAGGCCTCGCCGGGGTTGGTGCGGCTGGAGAGCGCCACGGTCCGGTGCGGCAAGGCCTCCGCCACTGGTACGGGCGAGCTGTCGCTCCTGGCTGGGGTCTTCTGGGCGAAGGCCGGTGTGCAAGACCTGCCGATCGAGTGGCTCAGTCTGGTGGCGCCCGTGAAAGGCCTCTCGGGCGAGGGCATGCGTGGCGAGCTCGAGCTTCGCGGAACCGCCTGGCCGCCGGTCCTGACGGAAGGGACGTTTGCTCTGCAGGCCAAGAACGTGAAGGTTGCGGGTCTGGCAGCGGGCAACCTCCGGGCAGCGGGGAGACTCGCCGCCGGCCGCCTGCGGCTCGACGTGTTGGAGGGGTCGGGGCCCGCGGCGCTCTACCAGACGCTTCGCGTCTCCGGTCTGTTCGAGACCGGGCGCCATCCCGATCTCGTGGCGAAGGTGCAAGGCCTGCGCCTGGAGGCCTTCGAGCCCGCCGTGCGGGGCCTGGCGGATGCCGACGTGAAGGTCCAGGGGGGCGTCCACGAGGTCCACGCGCGGATTCGCGACCTGGTCGTGGCGGCTCTCGATCTGAAGGTGCCCCAGGTCGGCGTCGAGCTCGTGCCCAGGGGGGCGGCCGGAGACCTGACGCTCACGCTGCCGGGTCGCGGCAGGCTCGAGGCGGCGGTCGTCTGGGACCCGCAAGGGCGTAAGGCCGCAACGGCCACCGGCAAGTTCAACCTGCCCGACGTCGCCTTCCTGCTGGCGCAGGGTGGCTTCTTGCGTGGCGGCAAGGCGGCGGGCACCTTCCGGGCCCGGCTGGCGTCGGGCCAACCTCCCGAAGTGGAGTTCCGAATCACGGAGCTGGCTCTCACCACGCAGCGGGGGCCACTGGTGGGGCTCGGACCCGTGGCTGGCGTGCTGCGCGAGGGGCATCTGGTCTTCCAGCGTTCGACCATCCGCCTCGCCGGCGGCACCGTGACGTTCGAGGGCGTCGCCGGGCCGGCCGATTCCGGCTGGGACTTCAAGCTCTCGATGGCCGACCTGCCGGTACACTTCGACACCATCGGAGGCACGACTCTCTCCGGCCGGCTCCTCGGAACCCTGCAGCTCTCCGGGTCGCTGGTCAGGCCGACTGTCGTGGCCGCCCTGCGGCTGACGCGCCCCAATCTCGGCGGCGTGCCCAGTCCGAGGGCCGGTAAGGGAGCGGCGCGCCTGCTGGACGAGATCGCCGGACGCATGTCGTACCGCAACGGCCTGCTGTCGGTCGACAAGCTCACATTGGTCCAGGGCAAGCAGGACTGCTCGATCAGCGGGCGGATCCCGATCCAGCTCTCGCTCTCGCCCTTCGCGGTCTCCTGGGGCGAAGCGCCGATGGACCTGCGGCTGGTCTTCCCGCCCACGCCCCTCTCGGTGGCGTCGCTCTTCGTCTCCTGGCTGCCGCTCGCGGGCGACGGCACGTTCCAGGCCGATGTCTCGATCTCGGGTACTCCGGCCGCCCCGCGCGTGCAGGGCTTGCTGGCCGCCACGGCCCGAAAGGTGCCGCTCGGGTCGACCGGGCTGACGGCGACGGGGGTCGAGATGACCGTGGTCTTCACGCGTGACCGGGCCGAGCTCCGGAAGCTGACGGGAAAGCTCGCCGGCGGCAAGCTCACGGGCAGCGGCGCCGTGACGTTGACGGACAAGCTGCAGACTCGCTGGGACGTTGCGCTCGGACTGGACGGCGTGAGGGTCGGCCACCGCTACCTGACGATGGAGGCCCTGAAGGTCTCGATGCACGTGGGGGGAGCGCCGAGCCGGCTCGAGCTCGACACGTCCTTCACCTTCGACAAGGGCATCCTCGACCTGGCGCTCTTCGACGGCCCCTCGAGCGAGAGCTTCTTCGCGGCGATGCCCGACTCGGTCCACTACAAGATCCGAGGCGAGGCGAAGGGGAACTTCCTGGTCCGGTCCGACGCGGTCAACGCGGAGCTGGAAGGCGCCCTGGTGATGAACGGCCAGGGGCCCGGCTACACCCTCGGCGGAGAGCTGAACGCGGTGCGCGGACACCTCTACTTCCAGGGACACCGGTTCGCCGTCGAGTCGGGCACCGTCTCCTACCGCACGCCTCCGGCCGAGGACCTCTTCCCGTGGCAGACGCCGCTCGAGGCCTCACGGCGGAGGCCCGCGTCGGTTCCCTACATCAGCGTGCGGGGGGCCAGGGACATCGGGCGCACGAAGGTCTACGTCGAGGTCAACGGTCCGGTCGAGCACATGAGCTTCGCGCTGCGTTCCCTGCCGGCCCACACGCAGGAGGAGATCCTGGCCATGCTGGCAACGGGCAGCGACACGATGGTGGCCGGGGCCCCGGGCGACACCGTGGTCGGCCGCATGGTGGCCGCGCCGCTCTCGGCTCGCTTCGACGAGCAGTTCCTCAATCGGCCCGTGGGGGCGGCCGTCCGCCGCGCGATGGGCCTGGACGAGTTCCGCATCGACACCAATCTGATCCGCACCGGCACCGACCGCAAGGAGCAGCTCACTCCGCAGATCAGCGCGGGAAAGTACATCTCGAAGAACGTCTTCGTCTCGGTGGACGGCCGGGTCGGCTCCGAGAAGGGCTCGCTCGATCACCTGGGCGTGCAGTACAATGTCGAGAAGAACCTCTCCATCACGCTCGACAAGAACCTCGAAACGAAGTCCCTGGGCGAAGAGCTGATGCGGGATCTACGTCCCGACGAGACGAAGGTGGGGATGGAGTACAAGCTCCGCTGGTGAAGGGGGAGCGTCCCTGAAACGTGGGAAGCCGCGTCGTCGAGTGGCCACGGTGCCTGTCTTCAACGCAAGGCCGCAAAGGCGCAAGGTCGCAAAGAAGGTCCTATTGATCAGCACTTCCTGGCGTCTTTGCGTCCTGGCGTCTTTGCGTTTGGTCCTCTCTGCCCCATGCTCCGGGGACGCTCCCGGTGAAGGCGGCGTGGGGCCCGCGGGTCAGGTGAGCCGGTGGGAGCGGAACCTCGCTTGGTCTGCACCTTCCGACTTTCGTCGCACGCTGCGACGGTCGAGGCCGTCGGACTCGGTTTGAAGTCTGGAATCTCCTGTCTTCTGGCTCTCGGTTCCTGATGGCAGGCCGACTGAAAGACAGAGAACAGGAGAGCGGCAGTTCTCGTCCACGGGTCAAGGTCTGACCTGTCGCTGTCTGATCTGGTGGTGCCGCAGACGGGACTCCGGTCAGTCGGCAGTTCATGCTCTCGGCGTGCATGGTCGGTCTCGGGCGAGTTGCGATGACTGACCTATTCTCACCGGGAGTCCAGATGCAGCATCAGGCGCCGAGAGTAGTCCGAGCTTCTGCGCTGCCGCGGCGCTCCGCTCTGCATCTTCTTGCCCGCCGATCTCGCTTTGCGCCCAGAGCCGTGGGTCCCGGAGGTCCTCACACGCGTGATCGTCGGCGTCAGAGCCCAGATCGCCCGAAAGAGAGCTGACGCCGTGCGAGACGCTCTGGCAGCGTTCCTGTCCGGTAGTTGGTCCCTTCGCTTCGGTCGGCACCTGTAGGTACCGGGCGTTTCGTCGACGGCTGCCGCGGCCGTCCGCTTGGATGCCGCCTTTGAGCGCTGCGTCGGTCGCTCATTTGCTGCTATGCGGAGTGCGCGGCCAGCGCCTGGCACGCTGCCGCCCCCACGAGCGATACCACGACGACGGCCCAGACGCCCGACAGGCTTACCCATCGGGCCTGCCCTCGCATGTAGCTCCACCCAAGAAGCGACACGAGCCCTCCGAAGTGAGGTACCTTGTCCCCTCATACAGCGGGAAGTCTACCCAAGAACTCACGAAGAGCACTCGGCAAGAGATGCCTCTTCGAGAACAGGCTTGCAGATACCGGTCCACAAACGCGTCGTCGGGGACTGCCCAAAGAGCACACCCGCCAGGCTCGGCATGGCGGTAAAACCAGCGTTCATTGCTCTCACGGTAGAGTGCAGCCACTTCGGTCGATCCTGGAAACTCCAGCTCAGGTCCGAGTGGCCAGCACGGATACCGTGCTATGCCCACGTATGCCCCATACTCAATGGATGACCCCACGCGAGTATCCACAACTGACTGTACGACGACGCCATTGGGGTGCCAGGCGACTGACGTCACTACCTGACCTCGATATGATCCAAGGGACCGACGTGTATGTGAGGCACTCTTCCAAAAGGCCGTGCAGGGTGAGTTTCTGGGCCTCTGAATCTGAGCCCATACTGGTCTGCCCATTGCCTGATCATGTCTGCCTCAGACTGCGTAAGTGCCCCACGTCTTCTTACGGCATCTCGTACCAGGTCGATAATGGCGTCTTGATCCGGCGTGAAGCGAGGTGCCGGAGACGAACTTGATGACGGGGACGTCGGCGGCTTGACGCACTTTACTGGGCCACCAGAGTTCGAGAAGAACCCGGACATTGGAGGCTGGAAGCCTGGCCTCCGCATCACCAAGGCACCGCCCGAGTGTGCTCCCGGCGGTCCTGATAGAGTTGGCCCTCCAATGGGCGTCAGCGGAGGCAGGCCCATTGCAGCAACCGAGGGAGCGTTGCGGCTGACGTTCACCAGGACAGGCGCGATGTCTACCCCACCGGTGAACTCGATTCCGTCAGCGGTGAGCCGAGTCCAACCGACGAAGAGGCCTTCGTTGGTGAAGCTGAAGCCGAATCCCGGTCCGCCTTCGTAGGGGAGGTTGAAGGAGAGGCGCCAGAGTCCGCGCGGGTCCGTGTACCTCAGCGGGTTCCCGCCCACATACCCGTACCGGTTCATCCCCCCCGCAAACCCGATGGGGTCGGGGGAGAGGAAAACCCCGAGACCAGCCGCACTTCGCCGTAGAACGAGGCTGAGATGCCAGACGCGATGCGGCGTTGACGCGGTGCAGCACGGGCCGCAAGAGTGCGTCACGGCGAGCGATCCCCTGACGCGAGTTTCGGGCCTGCAGGGCATCGTCGGCGCCGGCCGCGGGGTGAGGGCGAGGGCGGCCAGGGCGAACGCAAGGAAGACGAGCAGCGAAGAGAGGGAAGGTCGGCTGTTCCAGAGAGAGCCGGGTCTATCCTTCTTCGTTGCTCTTCTTGCTGACAAGAGGATCATCGAGGATCCAGTCTAGCAGCGAAGGGAGAGGGCTGCCTCAGATCGGGCCACCGGGGTCGGGGCGCTCCGGGGCGTCGTCGTCGGCCTCCTGGTCGAGAGCGGCGAGCAAGACGCGACGGAGACCCTCGACCCGGTAACCGAGCGAGGGGTCGACGCAACCGGGCTGTGGCAAGTCCGCCAGGGTGTTGGGGGCCGAGTCGTCGCGAGCCGGAGTTGGGACCTGTGCGGCAGTGGGGGACTGGTCGGGCGGTCGTGGTGGCTTGAGCAGGGCGCCGGGATGGGTGGCGGCGTGGACGGCTTTGAGTCGGGTGATGGTGACCTGGAGGCAGATCTGGGTGGTGGAGAGCTGGGAGTGGCCGAGCAGCTCTTGCACGTAGCGGCAATCGGCGCCGTGCTCGAGCATGAGGGTCGCGACGGAGTGGCGGATGAGGTGACAGGAGCCCGACTTCCCGAGGTCGGCCTGGTCGATGAAACGTGCGACGAGGTAGGAGAGGTGGTCGGGGTCGAAGCTCTGGCCGAGGTAGGTGAGGAAGAGGAAGCCTTCGTCAGGCTCGATGACGAGGCGGGGGCGGCTCTCGGCCAGATAGCGCTCGAGCCAGGCCAGGGCGCGTTCGCCGATGGGGACGACGCGGTCCTTGCCGCCCTTGCCGGAGCGGATGGTGACGGTTCCGCGGGAGAAGTCGAGCTCGGGGAGCTTGAGGTGCGCGAGCTCGCTGCGGCGCATGGCAGTCGAGTAGAAGGTCTCCAACAGTGCCCGATCGCGCAGGCCGTAGACGTCGGTGACGTCGGGGAGGGCGAGGACTTGCTCGATCTCGGCTGAGGAGAGCACGGGCGGGGGCAGGCGCTCGCGCAGCCTAGGCAGGTCGAGGTCGGAAGCGGGGTTGTAGAGGATGCGGTTGGCGCGGGCGAGGAAGCCGAAGAGGCTGCGAAGCACGGTCAAGCGGTGGCGCTGGGTGGAGAAGGCGAGAGGGCGGCCGTTCTTCTTGCGGTAGTAGAAGAGGGTGCGCTGGTAGCGCTCGAGGATGGGGCGGGTGATGTCGGCGGGGCGAATCAGGCCGCGGGGCTCGGCCCAGCGGAGGAAGTACTCCAAGTCCTTGGCCTTGCCGTGGAGGGTGTGCTGGGTGTCGCCGCGCATGGCGCGGGCCTCGAGGTAGTCGGCGATGGCGCGGGTGAAGCCGAGCGGATCGGCCGGATCGCCGACGTCGGGCGGGCGCCAGGGGGCCGGGTCCTTCTTGGGGTTCATCGGTGGGCGGCCTTCGGGTGGGACGAACCGTTGCCGCCGGGACGCGGGACGGTCGGGACGCCGGCAGTCGCCACGGGGGCCGCGGCGGCGATCGCGGCGGTGGCGCGTGGGAGGCAGCGGCGGGGGGCGGGCTTGGGGTACGGCTTCGAATCGGGGAGATGTTCCAGATGTGCGTTTTCGGGGCTCTCTGGCGAGCGAGTCTCGAGAGGAGGCTCGGGGAGCAGGGTTTCGGGCACGGAGTGCGACCGCAAGGGGGGCTCGATGGGGGCACCTTGGGGGCTCGATGAGGGCTCGAACTTCGTGGCTTCGACCTCGGACTCTGGTGGCGACCCCTCGAACTTATCGCCGTAGTCGCAGGCTGCAGCATGGTTGGGCGGGGCGATGAGGCGGGTGTCGGGCTCGACAAGCCCCATGACGAAGCGGCGGCCGTCGGCGCCCTGGCCGTCGTAGAGGAGCTCGTAGACGAAGCTCTGGCCTCGGCAGCCGCGGTGGACGAGCAGGTACTCAAGGCTCGCGAGCTTGTCCAGGTGGGTGCGCACCTGGAAGTCTGACCAGCCGGTAAAGTCGCGGGCGGCCTTGCGGGTGAAGTGGAAGTCGCGGCGGTCTCACTCGTTGTGAGAGCAGCCCTGGGTGACCAGGGCGTCGAGGTGACCGAGGAAGCGGCGGGTCTGCGGGGGGCAGCTCGTCGAGGGAGCGGCCGAGCACCTCGTCGGCCAGGCGTTTGGCCAGGGCGAGATCCTCCGGGGTGACCTGGATGTAGCGGAGAGTGGAACCGTCGGAAAGCGGGGTCGAGAGGATCGGTCGCTGGTGCTGGTGGAGGAGTGCGACGGCGTCGATGAGGTTGAGGTACTTGGCGTGGTCGCGGCGGGTGCGGGTCTTGTCGTCGGGGAAGCGGAGCTGGTTGACGAAGGGGTTGACGACGGTCAGAGGTGCCAGCAGACGCTGGACATTCTGGTGACGCTTGAGGATGGTGGCTCGTTGGGCCTTGGACTTGAGGCCGTCGAGGGTATGCTCGAGTCGCTGGAGCTGGTGAATCCGTTGGGTCTGGGAGCGGTTCTCGTCGACGGTGAGGACGAGGCAGCGGTTCTGGAGTTCTTCGTCGAGGTCGATGGCGGTGGTGGTGAGGAAGATCATCACGGGGCCCTGGACTTTGTACTCGTGGGTGACGAGTCTTCCCGTGGCCGGGTCCTTTCCGGTGGAGGCGATGTTGAGCTGGCCTTCGGACTGGAGGATCTTGAGGGCGTAGGAGGCGCGCTCGGCGCCTTCCTCCTCGACGATGGCGAGGATCTTGTGGGCGAGGTTGGTCTCGCCCATGTAGAAGAGGGCCTGGTCGGTGAGCGCGGAGAACTGCTCCCGGTCTTCCTCGGGGACGAAGTCGAGGATGGCGTCCATGAGGGTGGACTTGCCGGCGGCGGAGGTGGACTGAACGATCAGCGCGAGCGGCCTGTCGAGCTTGCGGCTGACGGTGGCGAGGTAGCCGACGAGCAGCTCGTCGAGGGCGCCCAGGAGGGCGGCCAGGTCGTGATGGATCAAGTCCTCCGCAACGCCGAGCTCGAGGGCGGCGGCCTTCTCGAAGGCAGCGCGGGCTCGGGCCTGGAGGAGATCGAGGGTGTCGACGTGGAAGCCGACGTCGGCGCGCACACGCAGGTTGATGCGCAGCGCGGCGAAGGAGGTGTTGGCGTCCAGGCCGTGGGGGAAGAGGATGCGGTAGCAATCGATGCCGCGCGCCATGAGGCGCTCGGCGACGCCGGCGGCGGCGGTGTCGCCGGCGGCATCGCGGTCGAAGGCGATGAGGACGCGCTTGGTGGCGTGCTTGGCCAGCGCGGCGGCCAGCTCGTCGGTGAAGCCGTTGGTGCCGAAGGTGCAGGTGACATTTCTGTAGCCGGCGGCCCAGAAGGTCATCGCGTCGAGGGCGGCCTCGCAGAGGATGAGCTCTTCGGAGGCGGCGAAGGCGGCGAGGTTGAGCACGCCCGAGAGAGCGCCGGTGAGGTTGCGGTGCTTGGTGGCCGTCTCGCGCATGGACTCGCTGGCGCGGCGGCCGTAGAGGCCCACGACCTGACCGTCCAGATCGAAGGTGGGGATGGTGAGCATGCCGCGGTAGAGCTCGTGGCCGGTCTCGGCGTTGAGGATGCCGATCCGGGTGAGGCGTTCTCGGAGCTCGGCGCCGGCCTTGCGGCCGTTGTCAGGGATGGTGAGGCCGAGGGTGCGATCGGAGAATCCGATCTGGAAGTGGTCGATGAGGCCCGGGGCCGACAGGCCGCGCTTGTCGAGGTAGGCCAGAGCGGCGGGGGACTCCTTGAGCTTGCGGTGGTAGTAGACGACGACCTGGGCGAGGAGAGCGCGGTCATCGGCGGAGGGAGTGACGGCGGGCGGGAGCACGCGCACGGTGGAGCGCTTGGCGGCGGAAGTGGGCGGGGCGGAGAAGATGCTGGGGAGGTCGGTGCGGAGGATCTCGATGGCGTGACGGAAGCTGACGGCGCGGTCGCGCATGACCCAGTCGACGACGGAGCCGCCGGCATTGCAGGCGCCGAAGCAGTGCCAGAGGTTGGCCTCGATATCGATGACGAGGGAGGGGGTGCGGTCCTCGTGGAAGGGGCAGCGGCCGTGGAGGTCCTTGCCCTTCTTCAGGAGGGCGACGCCGCGGGCTTCGGCCAGGCGCTCCAGGGAGACTTCGCGCTTGAGGCGCTCGAGTTCGTCGGTGGGGATGCGGGGCATGGGCTGGCCTCCTGTTGTGTCAAGGACAAAGCGAGGAAAACCGTGACATCACGAGGTGTATACGCTGACATACATGGCGTGTATGTCACCGTCAAGCTTTAGAGCCGACGCATGACCTTGCTTGATTCGCCAGCAGTCATGGATTTGCTGGCAGGAGTCGTTGGGTAGTCTTGCGTGGACGCGGCGAAGACCGTGGGCTTGCTGGGCGCGTTTGAGAGCAGCGGCGACGTAGTGATGCAGGAGCATGCGGTAATGACGTCTCAAAGGGGATGTTGAGGCGAAAAGGGGATATGCAAAGTCGCCCTGGTC
>JACQZL010000075.1 GCA_016213865.1 Candidatus Rifleibacteriota bacterium | reverse complement strand
GGCGCGATAGCCCCCACCCCACCCTCCTCCAGAGGGGGAGGGCAAGGGTGAGGGGAAATCGGGCCTACCCGGGATCCGCTCGCCCTGAGTAGCGGCCCCTTGGGCCGCGTATCGAAGGGCGCCCGGCCAGACCGGCAGGGACGCCGGTCCTACTGCCCTCGCGTGGCTCGGGCTGCCCCCGAGGAGCCGCCCGGTCAGTCCGCGGGCTCCTTGGTCTCCTTGCGAGAGAGGCGCTTTCGGACCGTGTGGTCGAGGAGACGCTTTCGGAGGCGGATGGACTGGGGCGTGATCTCGGCCAGCTCATCATCCTCGATGTACTCGAGGGCCTGCTCCAGCGTGAAGATGCGGGGCGACGTGAGGCGGATGGCGTCTTCGGCCGTGGAGGAGCGGATGTTCGTGAGGTGCTTGCGCTTGGTCGGGTTGATGACGAGGTCGTTCTCGCGCGAGTTCTCGCCGACGATCTGTCCGGCGTAGACGGGCTCGCTCGGCCCGACGAACAGCTCGCCGCGCGACTGGAGGTTGTCCAAGGCCCAGCTCGTCGTCGGCCCCGTTTCCTTCGCGATCAGCACGCCGCGGCTGCGGCCCGTGAGCGAGCCCCCGGTGGCCGGCCGGTAGTCGTTGAAGGCGTGGTTCATCACGCCCGTGCCGCGGGTGTCGGTCAGCAGCTCGTTGCGGTAGCCCAACAGCCCTCGAGTCGGGATGTCGAACTCGATGCGTTGGTTGATCCCGTCCTCGTCGAGGAGCATGTTGCGCAACAGCCCCCGCCGCTCGCCGATCTTCTGCATCACGATGCCGGTGAACTCCTCGGGGACGGTGATCACCAGGTACTCATAGGGCTCGCAGAGGACGCCGTCGACCTCGCGCATGATGACCTCGGGGCGGGAGACTTCCATCTCGTAGCCCTCGCGGCGCATCGTCTCGATGAGGATGGAGATGTGCAGCTCGCCGCGGCCGGAGACCTTGAGGCACTCGCGCGAGTCGGGGATCTCCTCGACCCGCAGGGCGACGTTCGATTCGATCTCCTTGAACAGACGTTCGCGCAGCTTGCGGCTGGTGACGTACTGCCCTTCGCGGCCCGAGAACGGACTGGTGTTGGGGCCGAACGTCATCGAGAGCGTGGGGCGATCGATGTGCAGCGGGTCGAGTTGCTCGGGGGTGGTGGCGTCGGCGATCGTCTCGCCGATTTGTATGTCCTCGATGCCCGCCATCGCCACGATGTCTCCGGCCTCGGCGCGAGCGACCTTGACCCGGTTCATGTCCTCGAACGCCATCAGTTGCGTGATGGCCCCGGTCCGCAAGATGCCGTCGTGGTCGAAGACCTTGACGGTGGCGCCGGTCTCGATGGTCCCTCGCTGGATGCGCCCGATCGCGATCCGCTTGATGAACGGGTCGTAGTCGATCGTCGTCACCAGGAGCTGGAAAGGCGATTCGGTGTCACCCGGCGGAGCGGGGACGTGCTCGAGGATGGCGTCCAGGAGAGGCGCGAAGTCGCGGCGCTCGTCGCCGTCGAAGTTCCGCACGGCGAAGCCGAGCTTGCCGCTGGCGTACAGGACCGGGAAGTCGAGCTGCTCTTCGGAGGCGTGCAGCTCTATGAAGAGGTCGTAACAGCGATCGAGCACGTCGTGGATGTCGATCCCCGGGCGGTCAATCTTGTTGACGATGACGACGGGGCAGAGGGAAAGCTCGAGCGCCTTGCGGAGGACGAAGCGGGTTTGCGGCATCGGCCCCTCGAAGGCATCCACGACCAGGAGGCACCCATCGACCATCCGCAGGACCCGCTCGACCTCGCCGCCGAAGTCGGCGTGGCCCGGCGTGTCGACCACGTTGATCTTGTAGTCCTTGTACCGGATCGACGTGTTCTTGGCGAGGATGGTGATGCCGCGCTCGCGTTCCAGCGGGTTGGAGTCGAGGATGCACTCGGCGCCCTTCTCGAAGAGCTTCCAGTGGCCGGTCTGCTTCAGGAGGCCGTCGACCAGGGTCGTCTTGCCATGGTCGACATGGGCGATGATCGCGATGTTGCGGATCTGGTCGTTACGTTTGTCTCGGGAAATCGGGTCTGTCATGGGGAGGCAGCAGTATAGCAGAACACGGGTCGCGAGGCGCGAGGAAGATCGCTTGGAGGGTGCGTGTCCAGCAGGTGGTCCCACGCCTGTT
>JACQZL010000052.1 GCA_016213865.1 Candidatus Rifleibacteriota bacterium | reverse complement strand
GGGGTGAACCGGCCATCTGCCGGCTCCAGTCTCACCAGCACACCAAGGACAGGAGGAGTGACATGTCGAAGTTCGGGATGCCGGTGCCGCTGCTCGTTGCGGCGGTCCTGGCTTGTTCACAGACAGATAGGATCTGGGCCGGCCCTCGCTCCGAGCCGCAGGCCCGAGAGGGAGAGGTGGCCCAGCTCAGGGAGCAGGTCAAGGAGTTGCACGAGACCGTCGCGCGGCTCGAGAGTGCGCTCGAGGAGCTGCAGGCGAGGCCGCCGACTCCGGCGGTTCCACTCGAGGCCACGGGGGCCTCACCTGCCGGCGATCCGCTCGCCGCGGCGGAGAAGGAGGTCGCGGTCCTCGAGGCAGCCCAACCCGCACGCGCCAACCCACGCACCGCTTTCAATCCGGAGCTCTCGGTGATCGGGGACTTCGCCATCTCGAGGTCTTCGATCGATGACGACCCCGGCAAGCGGGACGCCGACGGCTTGCTCATCGGCGACGGAAAGCGGGACCGCGCGAGCGTGCGCGAGCTGGAGCTCGCACTGCAGGCGCCGATCGATCCCTTTGCCCGAGCCGATGCGTTCCTTGCGTTCCCGGGTGTCATGAGCCACTTTCACGACTCGGTGGCCGAGGCCAGCGGCCAGGAAGTCGAGCTCGAGGAAGCCTACCTCACTTACTGGCGGCTGCCCTGGAACCTGCAACTCAAGGTCGGCAAGTTCCTCGCCGACTTCGGCAAGAACAACACGCAACACTGCCACGCAATGGAGGCCGCGGATCGGCCCTGGGCCATCCAGCACTTCCTGGGCCACCACGGATTCGCCGAGACCGGCGTGGGCCTGCAGACCACCTTCAATCTGGACGAGGACTTCAGCACCCAGCTTCATGTCAGCGGGCAGATCTTCAATGGCGAAGGCGGTGAAGGCGAGCACTCGCTGTTCGCCGGCACCGGCTCGGACGATCCCCTCTACGCAGGGCGCCTGCGCCTCTATCACGAGCTCTCCAAGGACACCAATCTCGACCTCGGCGTCTCGATGCTCAACGGGTGGTGGGACCCCTACGGGGCCTTGCGCCAGCGTATCGAGGGCCTGGACGTCACGTACCGCTGGGAGCCCGAGGACCGACTCGGCTACGAGAAACTGCTGCTCCGTGGCGAGTACCTGCGTGGCCGGCGCGATCAGGTCGGAGCGCCTGCGCTGGAGGCCGACGGCTGGTACGCCATGGCCCAGTACACCTTCGACAAGTTGTGGGACGTGGGCGTGCGCTACGACGATTCCGAGCCCATGCCCCATTTCGCGGCGGACCCCCTGCTGAAGGGCCAGCACCTGGACGGCTACGCCGCGTGGCTCACCTGCTGGACCACGGAGTTCAACCGACTGAGGCTGCAGTACAACCATACGGACAGCAACTTCCCGCGGGACGGCAAGAACCAGGAAGACGCCCTCACGCTCCAGTGGACCTGGTCCCTGGGCCCGCACGGAGCGCACCCGTACTGAAACTGTCCCGCTCGAGGAGGATTATCCCGTCATGTTCGAGAAGCTCACTGTCACACTGTTCCTTGCTGTCTGCCTGGGGGCACCGGCAGTCGCCGCCCCGCCCCTTCGCGCTGCGGTAACCAACTCCGACCTGGCCGCCGTCACGACGGAGCTTGGGGGGCCGGCGGTCGAGGTGACCTGCCTGGTTCCCTCGCGGATGAACCCTCACGCCATGCCGCTGCGGCCCTCGATGGTCCAGAAGGTCCGGGAGGCCGACCTCCTGATAACCATCGGCCTCGACCACGAACCCTGGCTGCAGGACCTCACCACGGCCTCCGGCAACGGTTCGGTGCAGACCGGTGGCCCCGGCTACGTCGACTGCTCGGCCGGCGTCCGGATCCTGCGCGTCCCCACCGGCCCCGTCGACCGCCGTGCGGGCGACCTGCACATCTTCGGAAACACTCACTACTGGCTGGACCCGGCCAACATCCGCATCGCCGCCGTCCACATCCTCAAGGCCCTGTGCAAGAAACGCCCTGACCAAACCGACGCACTGCGAGACCGGGCACGCAAGTTCCTGACCGACCTCGACGCGAAGATGGTCGACTGGAAGCGGCGACTGGCGCCGTTCCATGGGGTCAAGCTCGTCACCTACCACGAGAGCTGGCCTTATCTCGAGGCCTTCGCCGGTTTCCAGGTGCTCGGGACCGTGGAGATGCGGCCCGGTATCGAGCCGAGTCCCGCCCATCTGGCGAAGCTGGCACAGGCGATGCGCCAGGCCGGCGTCAAGCTGCTGCTGATGGCGCCATGCTACAACCGGCGCCAGGCCGAGAGCGCGGCCAAGGCCTCCGGGGCCAAGGTCGTGTCGCTCGAGCCTTCCACTGCCGAAGGGAAGCGATACTCCGAACACATGGAGATGCTCATCTCCAGGCTGGAAGCCGAGTTCAAGGCCCTCATGCACTGAACGGCAAGCGATGGCCGCGTCCGCCGCGGAGCCTCCCACCGGGACGGCGCGGCCGCCGCTTCCGACCTCGAGTCCACCGACTCACCGAGAACCTCCGATGGCCCATTTGCCCGACTCGATCGAACCGAAACGTCCGGACCTCATCCTGAACCTGACCGATGTCAGGATGGGATACGGCAGACGAACAGTCCTCGACGGGGTCCGCCTTTCGCTCTTGCGGGGGGACTACCTGGGGATGGTCGGCCCCAACGGTTCCGGCAAGACCACGCTGTTGCTCGGGATGATGGGCGTGCTGCGCCCGCTCGCGGGGAAGCTCGAGCGGATCGCTCCCCTGCGAGTCGGTTACGTTCCTCAGCGCAACGCGCTCGACGAGGTCTTTCCGCTGACCGCGCGCGACATCGTGAGAATGGGGCTCGAAATGGACGGGATGACCCACGCCGACTCCCCGGACGTGGCTCTGGTGCTCGAGGAGGTCGGTCTGGCGGGGCTCGGCGAGCGCTGGTACCGAGAACTGTCGGGCGGCCAGAAGCAGCGAGTGCTGCTGGCGCGGGCCCTGGTCTCCCACCCGGATCTGCTCATCCTCGACGAACCCACGAACGGTCTGGACTATCCGGCCGAGGCCTCCATTATGAGCCTGGTCGACGGACTCCACTCCCGCGGCCGTACGATCGTCCTCGTCACCCACCACCTCAACCTGGTCGCCAACCATGCCCGCACGCTGGCGCTGGTCGGCGACGGACGCGTCGTGACCGGTGCCCGGGAAGAGCTGCTGACGGGGGCTCGTCTGGCGGCCATCTATGGCACTGGCGTGCGGGTCGTGGAGGTCGACGGCAGACGGGTCGTCCTGCCAGGCGAGGAGGTGGCCGCGTGAAGGAGTTCCTCGCCTTCTCCCTGGTGATCCTCTCGTTCGCGAGCGTCCGGGCCGACACTCTCTCCGAGCTGGAACGTCAGGTCGAGTCCGCAACGAGCGCACACGATTCGAGGCACGACGCGAACCTCTCTCGCCCAGACTCCCTCCCCGAGCGCGGCACGCCCGAGCCCGGTTCCCTGACCAGCGGAGCCCCTCCTCAGGCCGTCCTGCCGCACGCCCACCAGCCTGGTCACCCCTTGCTGGAAGCCTTCAACTTCGACTTCATGCGGCGGGCCGCCCTCGCCGGCCTGCTGGCTGGTGCCATCTGCACGTGGCTGGGGAGCTTCGTGGTGCTGAGGAGGCTGGTCTTCGTCTCGGTGGCGCTGGCTCAAGTCGCCTCGGCAGGCGTGGCGATGGCGGTGCTGGCCGGCTTGGCTCCGGCTCCCATCGCGCTGGGGGCTGCGCTGCTCGCCGCGCTGGCCTGCAGCCGAACCCGGGGGCGGGGGGTCTTGCCTCCCGACGCGTACATGGGCGTGATGTACGTGCTGGCGGGCGCGCTCGCCATCCTGTTCCTGTCCAAAAGCGGAACGGGCGAGGCCGAGCAACTGGAGATGCTGCACGGGAACCTCCTGATCGTCCCCGCGTCGCGCGTCTGGGTGCTCGCCGCCGCGGCCCTTGGGGTGGCGGTCTTCCACGTCGTGGGGCACGCGCGGCTGCTCGCGATCGCCTTCGACCCGGTGTCGAGCGCGGTGAGCGGCCTTCGCGTGTGGCTCTGGGAGCTGGCGTTCTTCGTCGCACTCGGGGCAGGCATCGCGCTCACCGTCCAGAGTTGCGGCCTGTTGCTCGTCTTCGCCTACATGGTGGTCCCCGCCTCGACCGGCTTGCTGGCGGGAGTGCGCCTGCCCGGGGTGCTCGCCCTCGGCCTGGCCTGCCAGGCGGCCTCCACGCTGTTCGGTCTCTGGATCGCCTACGAAAAGGACCTTCCGGCTGGCCCTGCCATTGTCGCGACGATGGTGGTCTTGATGGTACTGACCGCCGGGGCTCGAGCCCTGAAACCCTCCCACCGGAACGCGCCGGACCTGTGAGCGCAGTGAACCCGCCAAGCGCTCATCGTCAGGCAGCCTCGTACGGGTGGCGCAACTGAAATCATCGGAGTAGTCGTCATGAATGAGCGCTCTCTCTCGAAGTTCGACGGCAGGGCCTTCGTGGCTCTCCTCCTTGCCTGGGGCCTGCTGGTCGTCGGCGTCACCGGCTGCAGCATGGCCTGGAGCCCGGCCGGGCCTCACGACGAGCCCCTTCGCAGGGGGCTGGGTCTGACCCGGCTCCTGCACCTCGTCTTCGGACATGTGCTGGCCCTGGCCGCGACCTGGCATCTCTTCGCCTACAACTGGAAGCCCTTCGTGGCCTATCTCGGGCGTCGCGAGCAGCCTGGAGCCTGCCACGGCCGGGAACTGCGCGCCAGCATCCTGGTTGTCGCCGCTCTGGCGCTGCTGGTCCTGCCAGGCTGGGTGGCGTGCGTCTGGTGCCAGTTCGGAAGGAGCGTCCCCCTTGGCTGAAGAAGCGCTGCAGCTCGCCGCACGGTTCGTCCTCCAGTCGATCGGCGTCATCCGCACGCCCTTCCGGGAGGCGCGCGGCACCACGAT
>JACQZL010000119.1 GCA_016213865.1 Candidatus Rifleibacteriota bacterium | reverse complement strand
CATCTCGTGACAGACGACGAGCTCGAGGGACTGAGCGACACGCTGGCCGACCTGTTCCGCGCCGGGCGACTGCGGTGGGTCGGGCGCCTCACCGAAGACGGCGAGACGCATGAGCTGTACGCGGCATCGTAGCCGCACTCGCGGAACCGCATGCTCCGCGCTCGCGGTGGGCTCCCCCTGGCGTTCAACGGGTCCCCCCTAAGCAAGAAACGGGCCAGACCTCGCGGGAAAAGGGCCGTAGTACCAGACAAAGTCTCTTTCTACGGCAGAAAAGACACAATGACGCCAAGGCTGGCGCCGTCGCGGTAGGCTGGCCGGCGATGGGCGCGAGCAAGCTGCCGCCGGAAGTCATCCGGGTCATCGAGGCCCGGGACGGGGCATGGACCGACAAGGCCGACACGGCCCGGACGCTCCTCGGCATCGACTGGCCCGACGTGATCCAGGTGGCGCGAACGGCCCAAACCTGGAAGCGCACTCGCGACCGCCAGCACCAGGCCATTGACGGCTACGTGGATGCGGTCGAAGGACGGGACCGCGCCGGGCACCTGCTCTACATGGCCGGGAAGCGGGTATACTACAGGGGAGAGGTTCGCTGGTATGTCATCACGATTCACGACGCCGACGAGTGAGGACCGTTGCCCCGAGTGCGGGAAGGGGATGCTCGGCCGAGTCATCGTGTCCAAGACGTACACGGTTGACGGCCGGAGCATTCGCGTCGACGGGCTCATGCCCGACCAGTGTCCTGTCTGCGGCGCCCTTGTGTGGCCGGAGGCGGAGAGCCGACGGGCCCGTGAGGCAGTGGAGCTGCAACTGCGCAAGCTCGCCGCCTGACGCTGCGCCCCGGGTGGCTCGAGTGGGGCATTTTCGCCTTGCCTGCTGGTCCGGGTGCTGCTCCCGACCTGTCCGCACACCGTCCTAAGCGTCTGTGCCGAAACAAGCATGGCAATGCGTGCCGTTTCCCAGAAACTGGTAGGGCCGGCCGAACGCGACGGCCGCAGGCCGTCGTCCAAGCCGGCCAATGGTTGACCGGCACGGAGGCCGGTCCTGCCACGTCATGTCTTGGATTGGTCCAGTTGTTTCCATACAGTCGCTAAGTGTGTACAGAGGACTCGCCAGCTACTATCGGGTTGACGCTACGGAGACAGTCTTGTGTCCTACGGAGGACATGAGCACGAATCGCGTAGGCAACCCCAAGCGCGTAGTGGCGTACATCCCCGTCTCGACCGACGAACAGAAGCTCGGGCCCGAGGTGCAACGGGCAGCCATCGAGGCGTGGGCCGCCCGCGAGCGCGTCACCGTCACCGCCTGGTGCATCGACGCGAGAGTGTCCGGCGGGAGCGACCTCGCCGACTGCCCGGGCCGTGGTCGACTGGCGCCTTCGCCGCGACCTGGACGAGCTGTTCCGCCGAGACCCGAAGCTGGCCGCACCCGAGCAGCAGGCCCGCCTCACCCACCGGTTGGCCACCGAAAAGGCCGCCGAGAACTCCGCGGCCGGCAGGAAGGAGCACCCCATGGCTCGAAGCCCCCGAGGGAAGGGCGAGCATGAGCTGACCGAAGTCATTCACTTCCGCGTCGAGCCGGCTGTCATCGCCCGCCTGGACGAGCTGGGCGAACGCTACCCCATGTTCAGCCGCAACGCCCTCTCGCGCGTGGCCCTTCGCGCCGGCATCGTGGCGCTCGAGGCGAACCCGGCCTTGCTGCTGGAACCTGCGATACGGCCAGAGGCCGAGACACCGAAGTCGCCGACCAAGTAGACTGAAATGAGCGTCCGGCTAGGGTAGCTCCCGAACGGCGGAACCTGACCGCCCCGCCGGCCCGCTCCCTTCCGCGTCAGGACCACCCGCAGGAGGTGGACAAGTGGCGACGGCACGCGTCAACCGGCCGCACAAGAGGCCCGGCCCAAAACCCAAGAGCACATCATGGAGGGCTTGGGACGAATCGTGTCTTCAGCCTGCATTTCCCCCCGAGACGCTTGCCTCGTGCTTCGCCTATCCCGCGTTGCGTATCTCGGAGACGGGGGACGTAGCCTGCATCGAGGTCCCGCTGGAGTACAGCGTCCAGTTCTTCTAGTTCTGCAAGCAGGCCTGGACCGCCACGGAGGCTACCTGTGGCCAGGGGACCGCCGGGCTCTGTCTCCATGGCTCGGACGGTCTGGACAAGGCGGTCGCCGTGGCTACCCCTGGGGAGTCAACGAACGAAGTGATCGACCGGATTGCCTGCAGCCTTCGCGCTCAGGCATGAAGATGGACGCAGTTGACAGCGGCCGGTCCCGGTGCAGCGTGCTCGCCCGGCGTCGAACTGGCCGGTCCCCTGAAGGGTTTGGAAAGCCGCGAAGAGAAGCGGTTCTCGGGGGTCTTCCATGCCCTCGCGAGAACCAGCATCGTTGAGCCACGTTTCCATCGGCGATCCAGTATTGATGCCGTCGGTAACCAGGCGGTAACCACTCTGGCCGAAAACGGTGCAAAATCGCGTAAGAGCAGGCGGAAACACGGAGCCTGGAAACCCAGCAGTGATGAGGAGTCCTGCGTAAGTAAAGGGTTCTCGTGGGAGTGCCCGATCTGGTTTCCAATCCGTCGGTAGCAGGTTCGAGTCCTGCCGGGCGCGCCAGCCAAAGAGCAAGGCCCGGGGCTGACAGTCATCCGTTCGGGTCTTCTTGCTTCTCCCGCCGAGTCTCCGCAGATCCGCCCGTCTCCGTCCCCCCATCACGCTAAGATCACGCCAGAGGCGCTGCGAAGCCGCCGCTCTTCGGGAACGCCTGGCGCAAGGCCGCCGGGTTGGTTCAGGCCGTGGGACGCTCGCTCGAGCTCGGCAAGAACGGGCACAAGGCCGGTGGCTTGTTGGACCTCTCGATTGCCCTCGCCTTCGCCAGCCGGGCCGAGTGGCTCATCCTCGCCGAGGCCGCCCTGGGCGAGCACTCGCGATTGACGCTCGAGCAAGCCCGGGCCGCCACGGACTGGGAACGGGCCGGCACCTTGACGCGAGCGCGCTGCTGAAGGACCCGGCCCGCCCCGTTGAAGCCGCCAACCCCGTGCTACCCTGGCCGGCAATGGGCCGTAGTGCGCTGCCGCCGGAAGTCGTCCGAGTCATCGAGGCTGTCCCCGTTGCCTGGTCTCGTCACGCCGCCGACGCTGCCGACCGATTGTGGCTCGACTCGGCCGACGTTGTGGCCGCGGCAAGGGCTGCGGTGGAGTGGAAGCGCGAGGCCGACGAGCTAGGCGAGGCGGTCGACGGCTGGAAGGACTCGATCGTGGGGAGAGACACGAGCGGTCGACGCCTGTATTTGACCGGCAAGACCGTATACTACAGGGGAGAGAAGCGCTGGTATGTCATCACGATCCATGAGGCCGCCTGAACCGGACCACTGCCCAGAGTGCGGCCGTGGCTTTCTGCACCGGGTCCTCACGTCCAGGACGTACCAGGTTGAAGGGCAGACGATCACGATTGACGGGCTCATGCCCGACCAGTGTTCGGACTGCGGCGCCGTCGTCTGGCCCGACGAGGAGTTGCAGAGAGGCCGGCAAGCGCTCGCCATCGTTCTGCGCAAGGCTGCCTGACACCCTCGCCTGCTGTAGCTCTGAGGTAGAGCAATTCCCGGGCGCGGGCTAGGATTGATGCGGCTTCTCGTCGTGGGACCGAGCAGTTGAGGCGGGCATGATCCTCGCTCGCGAGGTCGTGAGCGATCGCCATGGAGTGGAAAGGGCGCCTCCTGTATTCTGCTTCTTGCAGGTTCGCAGAGGAGACACCCCGTGCTCAAGAGCCGACGCATAAACCTCCGCGTGGGCGGGGCTCAGGCGTCGGCGTAAGGTCGATCGCGCCGAGTGTGACCGAATCGGGCGAGGAACAGGCAGGCTTCGGCGGTCAGTTCTCTGCTTT
>JACQZL010000118.1 GCA_016213865.1 Candidatus Rifleibacteriota bacterium | reverse complement strand
GCTGATGAACGCCGTCCCCTTCTTCAACGACGATGCCGACTGGTATATCCTCGAGCGCAAGCAGCAGCCGCAGTGGTACTGCGGTCTGCGCAGCGTGGACACGGCCAAGGACTCGTGCTTCAGCCTCGTGGGCGACCCGCTGGACCCCAAGAACGGCGGCTTCAGCCCGTTCGTCGGATTGGTCTGGAAGTACACCGACAAGCGCGAGCCCGCGGGAGAGTCGAGCAAGTACCTCAGCCCCGACAAGCGCTCCTGGGTCGAGCCGACGCCGGACGCCGAGAAGGACTTCTTCTACTCCATCGAGGCCGAGGGCGGCCTGGTGGGCGCCTACAACCGGATCAAGTTCGAGCACTTCTCCGATGACGTCCTGTGGACCACGTATCGCTGTTCGGTGGTCGACCAGGTCCGCACGCCCTACGGCTATCGATGGGAGAAGGCCTACGAGCGCGGCTGGTTCGACAAGGTCTTCGGAGACCTGTTCAAGGTCACGGTCTTCTACCTCTTCGGGCCGATCACGGGGCCGCTCGGACTCATGGCACTGGACTCCCTCGGGTTGGTCCCGTTCGGCACGGCCAACCCGCCGCCCAACCTGCTCTCGGTGACGCCGACCGACGTGGCCAGCGTCTTCCCGCCCGGCTATCGGCTCTACGAGCGCGCTGCCACGCGGCGCTACCCGTCGCTGGCGCGGGTGCTGCCCCCTGCCCAGTCGCAAAGGCCTCTAGTACTGGACGGCGTCCTCTGGGTCGACGACCTCTCGACCGACACGGGATTCACGTACAAGGGGCGCGGCATCATCTGCAGCACCAACCCGACGGTCAAGACCAGCGACAACTCGAAAGGGCCGCGGATGGCCCTGCCCGTCGTCCCGCAGGCCGCCGCCGGCGCCGACCTTTCGAAGGCGACGGACTACCTCACCCTGGTCAACACGCGCGACGAGCCGGGCAAGGCCCACCTGGGCGAGCAGCAGCTCGAGCTCTCGCTGGTGGCCGAGGCCGGCGACCAGTCCGCGTCGGTCTTCCAGGGGTCGGTCGTCTCGCTCCAGGGCGTGCGCCCCAAGGAGAAGACCGTCTCGATTGCCGGGAACATGGTCTGCGGGTTCCTCAACAAGGCCAAGATCCCCGAGGGTTCCAGGCTGAACGTCAACTACAACTCGACCCTACTGATGGGAACGGACTCGACGGCCGGCCCCAAGTTCCTGGACGGAAGCTGGCACGTCATAGCGCTCAGCCCGCGGGCGTCGGGCTGGCACGATCGCTGACGCCATGGCTTATCTGGAGCGGCTGTTCCTGGGCACGATGGTGGCCTTCATGGTCATCGTGGTCTTCTTCTTCGGGATGTACTTCGACCTCTACGAGATGCTCGCGGGCGGCGCGCGCGCGAGCGAGCCTCTCCTGTCGGCGGGCGAGTTCGCCTACACCCGAGCCGCGATGGAGCGGGTGGCCCGTCCTGTCGAGATCGTCAGCAGGAGCTACGGCAACTCCGACTTCCACGTTCCGGCCAGCGCCGAGGAGCTCGCGCAGATGTACGACTTCCGGCGGCCGCGGCTCCCTGCGCGGGAGGTCGTGAGCTGGTGGCGCGAGCGGCTCAAGGGCCAGGGGATGCCCGAGGGAGACCTCCTCGAGATGGAGGCGCTGGGGCACGACCGCGAATCCTACGGCGAGACGATGGCCCGCGTGCTGCCCCTGATGCAGTCGAAGGACTACGTGACCGCCTCCGAGTTCCTGGAGGAAGCCGTCCGTACGGCCGATCCTCGCAACTTGTACGTTCTGCGCGACCTGCTCGCCAGGTTGGTCGAGGCCTACCACATGATGGGAGAGAAGGCCGGCGCCGAGCGCGCGGCTCGCCAGCTCTCGGAGGTGGCTGAGAAGATCCTCGTCATCCGGGCCAAGTGCACGAGCTCGACGGAGCTGACTCAGGCGGCCGCCGAGGTGGCTCAGGAGCGACAGGGCACGGCGAAGGGGATCGAGGATGCCACGAAATCCGAACTGAAGGCGCGGCTGCTCAAGGCGTTCGAGGAAGGCAAGATCTCACGGGCGGAGATGGACGGCATGCTGGAGCAACTGAAATGAGAGTCGGCGGCACCGGTCAAATCGGGCCAATTCGAGCGCACGGTCCGCAAGGTAGAGGCGGCATCCTGCCGCTTCCAAGTTGCGGCTACCAAAGCCTCGAAGCGGCTGGAAGCCGCTTCTACCTTTTCGGGCCCAAGTGGGTGGAAAGTCGAGGCTCGATTCACCGGTGCCGAAACGGCCTCCGGCCCTTGACCCTCGGCCCTCGGACACGCCGTGCCCCGGTGGCGGCGGCTCGGGGCGGCTTGGCGCTCCAGCCCGGGCCCCGGGCGCCCCGGGGACGCGGCTTCTTCCTGGTCGAGCTGCTGGTGGGCATCCTGATCCTGACGCTGGCCGTGATCCCGCTCTACCAGATGTTCGTGACCAGCTCCCGGACGATGTTCTACTCGAAGCTCTCGTACATGGCGATGCACACGGCGCGCGAGGAGCTGGAAGAGCTGCGTCAGATTCCGTTCCCGAAGATCCGCGACGCGGAGGTCGCGCATGACTGGACGCCTGTCTCGGGGCGGCTCCTGGCCCGGACCCTCAAGTACCGCCAGAAGGACGGCCAGACCTCGAAGTTCGACCAGGACGAGTACGACTATCCGAAGGAGTACCAGCGGATCGAGACGAAGCTCGAGATCCAGGAGTGCGAGCCCCCGAGCCCCCGGATGAAACGGGCGATCGTGATGGTTCGCTGGCAAGAGATGGGGGAATCGCCCAAGGAGCTGGGCGACCTCGGCGAGCGCGTCGCGCTGTCGCGCTTCGAGACGATCCTGGCCAGCCAGGACGTGGACCTGCAGCCATGAAGCGTGCGCCCAATAGCCGAACGTGGGTCCTGGGCCTCCTCACGCGGTCGGTCTCGATGACCGACGAGACGACCCGCTCGCTCGAACTGCAGGTGGGGGCCCGCAACCTGCTCGAGAACCTGGTCGCCGACGTCAACAGCGCCCACCTCTTCCTGGACCCGCCAGGCCCCACGACCTGTTCGCTGGCGCTGATCAAGTTGGTCGACCCGGACGCTCAGGCCCGCATCAAGCTCAACACGCGGCCGGGCTTTCCGTTCGTCGAGACCGAGGTCGAGACGGCCGACCTCTTGCCGGCACTCAAGACCACGTACCTCTTCGTGCCGGAAAGGAAGGAAGTCGTCCGCAAGGTCGAGAAGGGGGAGCTGGCCCTGCTCGACGAAGATGCCTCCCGTGGCATCTTCACGCGCTACGAGATGCGCAATGCCCAGCCCATCTACGACAAACCCCTCGCCTCCAGTGTGGCGGTATTCTCCCTGACGCATGTGGGCTATGACGAGGAAGGCCAACCGGTGCCGGTCGAGGACCTGCCCAAGCCCTGCTACCAGAAGACGGCGTTCCTGCTGGTACGGCTGCGGACGGTCTTCGACGAGGGGCTCTACGCCTCGGGCAATCGTCGTACGCCCACGGTCGACATCGCGACGAAGGTCTTCTCCTACAAGCGGCTGTCGGACGTGATGTACCGGCAGTACTTCTCCAGTGCCGACGAGGATGCACGGTTCTAGCGCTGGCGCCTCCCGGCGGCCCACGGCCCGCGGCCCACGGCCCGCGGCTCTCGGGCGCCGAGGCGTCGTCCTGGTCCTGGCCCTCGTGATCACCATGGTGCTGGCGATCGCCATCATGGCGTTTCACAGCAGCACCTTGCAGTCCAAGCGCGAGGTCAGCCGCTCGCACCTCGGAGACGTGGCCCTTTATCTGGCCGAGTCGGCGGCCGAGGAAGCGATGACGGGCATCCGGGCCGAGGTCAACCGGCCCGGCTCGCCGTGGTACCTGCGGTTCCAGGAGGGCACCGTCGCGACCAACGAGAACTTCGTGGCGATCGAGGACCTCCCCGAGACGCTGGCCAGCCCCGTCGGCCGGGACTTCGACGCCGAGGTGTCGGCCAAGGCCCGCGTCCTGGTCCTGGCGGTCTCGAGCGGCACCGATCCGCGCGAGAAGGTCGGCAGCGTGGAGGTCGAGGGCCAGGCCCGGGTG
>JACQZL010000429.1 GCA_016213865.1 Candidatus Rifleibacteriota bacterium | reverse complement strand
CTCTTGCCGAGGATCTCGCCAAAGGCGCCCGCCTGGGCCAGCTCGCGCCTGAGGCGCACGTTTTCGCGCTCCAGCAGGAGCCGCTCGGCCGCGTTTCGCGCCAGTTGACGTAGTTCGTCGACGTCGTACGGCTTGGCCAGGTAGTCCCAGGCGCCGGCCTTGATGGCGTTGACGGCCACCTTCTCGCTGCCGTGGGCGGTGACCATCACCACGGGCGGCGGCGACGGCAAGCCACGAATGACTTCGAGCGCTGCCAGGCCGTCGGTCTCGGGCATCGCGATGTCCATGAAGACGAGGTCCACGCCGCCCCCCTTGACGCGCTCGACGGCCTCGGCTCCGTTGCAGGCCTCGGTCACGCGGTAGCCCGCGGCCTCGAGGGCCCGGCGCATGCCCAGGCGCGCGGGTTTCTCATCGTCGGCGACCAGGATCTGGATGATTTCCGGCTTTATCTGTTGCATCGTTGGCCGTGAGCGGCGAGGCTCACCGCGAGGCACCTTCGACCAGCGGAGTCTGACGCGCTCGCCGGTTGGCTGGCAAGTATACCGGCAGCTCGATCTGGAACCGGGTGCCGCTCGGGCCGCTCTGGACCCCGAGCGTGCCGCCCATCTCGTCGACTCGCTGGCGGACCAGCGCGAGGCCCAGCCCCGTACCGGCAGGCTTCGACGAATGGAACGGCTCGAAGATGCGGGGCAGCTCGGCCTCGGGGATGCCCGGGCCCGTGTCGGTCACGGCGATGACGACGGTACCGGTGGAACCGCCCGCCGTCTCGATGGTCAGAGTGCCGCTCTTTTCCATCGCCTGGAAGGCGTTCAGGACCAGGTTGAAGAGCACGCTCTTGAGCGAGTCGAGCCCGCCCCTGAGGTAGTGGGGCTCGTGCGAGAGCTTGTGGACCACCGCGACCGAGCGCCGGCGCGCCTCGTAGCTGAAGATCTCGAGCACGCGCTCGATGACGCGCTCGACGGCGACGAATCGTTCCTCGTCCTCACGCGGGCGCGTGAACTCCAGCAAGCGCGTCACGGTCCCCGCCAGACGGTCGATCTCCTCGAGGACCACGGACAGGTCCTCGCGACGTAGATCCCCCGGCGGCATGGTCTCGCGAGTGACCTGGATGATCGCCTTGATGGAGCCCAGCGGGTTCTTGATCTCGTGGGCCACGCTGGCACTCAGCATGCCCAGCGAGGCCAGTCGCTCGTCTTCCAACAGCTTGCGCTCGAGCGCCAGCTTCTGCTGGAAGATGCGCACCTTCTCGACAGCGCCCAGGAGCTGGTTGAGGAGGAGGCGCAGCATGTCCAGCTCCTGGGGAGCCAGGGTGCGGTTGTAGCTGCGACGGCCCAGACAGGCGACGCCGGCGGGGCCCTCGCGCGACAGGATGGGCAGGACTGTCTGGTACTCGGCGCGAAGCAGGGCCTCCTTGAGAGGGCCGTCGACGAGGTCGCCGGCCTCGAGGGCGACCCACGTCCCGGCCCCGAAGGGCTCCATCAAGAGCGCCAGAGGCAAGTCCCCGGGCGGGTTTGACGCGGCATTGACGCGGCCGTCGGCCCCGGCGAAGTAGATGCCGACCTTCTGGATGCCGAGGGCCTCGGAGACGCCGACGGCGACCTGGGCCAGCAGGGCATTCGGGTCGGTCGCCAGGGGGCTGCCCAGCTCGGCGCTGAGGCCGGCGAGCATCTCGCGCTTGCGCCGGCTCTGGCGGAGGAAGATGCGATCGAAGAAGTCCTGGGACGCGCCCTGCAGAGTGCTGAAGGCGAAGACGAGGCCCATGATGAGCAGCCCCTCCAGGACCTCGACCTTCACGACCGCCGCCGGCAGGAGCAGCTCGCCCGCCTGGCGAATCCCGAAGATGTAGAGGCAGAGCAGCAGGAACGCCAGCAGCGAGTTGACCACCGTGTTCCGCATCGAGTAGCCCAGGTAGTTGTAGCGGTAGATGTAGTACCCGAAGACGATGCTCGGGACGAGCGGAGCCAGGACGCACACCAGTTCCAGGTAGCGGCCCAACCCGGAGATGCGCACGCCGCCCATCGGATAGCAGAGCATCATCACGATCCAGACCGGACCCAGCGCGCGGCCCACGTCGCGGGCAAAGCCGCGCTCGGGCTCCTCGACGGTCTTCTGGACGAGCGAGAGGGCCAGGACCGAGCTGGCCATGCAGGCGAGCATGTACCAGACGTAGAGCGTGGTACCGTGCTCGGCCAGAACGGGGAACATGTCTGCGGGCACCGTGGCCAGGGGCCACAACACGAGGAGCGACGGGACGTAGACGGCCCCCCGTAACCAGGCGTTGAGTCGCGACTTGAAGTAGGTCTCGAGGAAGGTGTGCAGGAGCAGCGAAGGCTGCAGGGCCAGGCACAGGAGCGCGATGCCGTCGAGGAAGCTGGAGAGCAACCGCGGCGGCTCGCGAAAGACGAGCGTCAGCAGGAGGCTGGCGAAGGCCGAGCAGTACAGGACGGCGCCGCTCCAGACGAGGCCCAGGAAGGCCCTCTCCCCGCGCGCGCGAAGGCCTCGCTCGCGCATCAGCAGGAGCAACGTCACGTTGACGGCGGCGCCGAGCAAGAACCCAACCGTGGCCAGGATTTCGAAGAGGCCCATTGCAGCCCCCTGTCAGAGTCCCACGGCCGATCGCAGCACGGCGCGCAGCTTGCCCGGGTCGTGCCGCATCGTGTCCAGCTTGTGCAGCTTTCGGAACTCACCCTCGGGCTCGAGCAGCGGGGCGGTGATCGTCTTCACGCCCAGGCGCTCGATCCGTGCCAGGTCGTCGGGCGTCAGGGGAAGGAAGTGCACGTCGTGCTCGGCGTGGCGGGCACTCCTGGCCTTCGAGGGTTGCTCGTTGTTGAGCACCACCAGGTCCAGGGCGCCGGGCGGCACGTACGCGAGGACCGCCGCGAGGTGGTCCGCGAGCGAGTACCCGTCGGTCTGGCCGGGAGCGGTCGTCGTGTTGGCAATGAAGATCCGCGTTCCGCGACACTCCGAGAGCGCCTGCGCCATGCCCGGAAAGACGAGACACGCCAGGAGACTCGTGTACAGGTTGCCCGGACCGATGAAGACGAAGTCCGCGCGCCGGATGGCCGTCTCCACCTCGGCGTCGGCGCAGGCGTCTCCATCGGTCAGGAACAGCCTGCGAATCGGGGGCTTGCCGCAGCGACGGACCTCGACCTCGCCGGTCACGATCGTGCCGTCTTCCAGCTCGGCCGCGAGGTCGGTGTTGCAGATCGACACGGGCAGCACCCGCCCTCGCACGTCGAGGATCCGAGCCAGCGTCGCAATCGCCGTCTTGAAATCGCCCGTCAGCTTGCAGACAGCCGCCAGGAGCAGGTTGCCGACGGCCATGTTGGAGAGCTGGCCCGCCTCCTGCGGCTGGAAGCGGTACTCCATCAGCCGCGGCAGGATCTCGTCGCCCCCGGAGAGGCGCCCCATCACCGAGAGCGTGGCACGGATGTCGCCCGGCGCCGCGATACCGAAGTTGGAGCGGATGATCCCGGTCGAGCTGCCGCTGTCCGTGACCGTGACCACGGCCACGAGACGCTCGAGGCACTCGGGCAAGGTCTTGACCAGCAGGGACGGACCGGACCCTCCCCCGATGCAGACGATGCGCGGCAACTCGGGGGCGGCCGGGGCCCGCCGTGGCGAACGCCGCGCCGGTTTCCTGGGCCTTGCAGTGGACCTGGCGGAGGTCATGGCTGGCGAGGACTCTACCATGGGGGCCAGGGAGCCTGGCGACGGGGACTCGGTCCGAGGGGTGCATACTCAGCGCATGGGTAGTCTGATGCCTCATCCAGAGCCGGGACCGGTGGCTGGTGACAGGCAACCGGTTGCCAGTAGCCAGTAGCCAGTGATGCCGGATCGCCGGCAGGCTGCGGACGGTTGGCAAGGGGATCATCATCCGGCGGCAGTCTCGCGCTCGCGTGGTCCCATCTGCGGGCTCGTTCGACGTCCCCTGCGAACCAACCAGCAGCCCATCTGGAGCCCTGCAACCAGCCCTCGCTACCGGCTACCGGACACCGGCACCTTGTTCCGGCCGAACTCGGAGAACTACCCACGCGCAGAGCATGCACCCCGGCCCAAGGCCCCATGCGGGCGCGGACGGGCCGTCGTGATAACATTCCGGGCGGCCTCCCGGGCCGATGCTGTACAGGCCCGAGCGGCGGTCGAACGGAGAATGGAAAGATGGAAATTGGCCAGCTAGTCGGCAGATTCCGGGTCCAGCAACAGATCGGACGCGGGGGGATGGGTGACATCTACCTGGCGCTCGACACGATGAGCTTCCGGAACGTGGCGCTCAAGGTCCTGCCCCGAGTGCACCAGTCGAGCCGGGTGCTGATCGCGCGCTTTCTGCGCGAGGTCGAGATCTGCAAGCGGTTGACCCACCCCAACGTCATCCGGCTGATCGACTCCGGATTCGATGCGGACACGTACTTCATGGCCCTGGAGTACGTGCTCGGCGAGAGCCTCGACGAGGTCCTGGCCAAGAAACGCCAGCTCGACCTGCAAGTGGGCCTCTCGTTCACGCTCGACATCAGCTACGCGTTGCACGCCGCCCACACGCAGAACGTGATCCACCGCGACCTGAAGCCCGGAAACCTGATGATCACGAAGGACGGTGCGATCAAGCTGATCGACTTCGGCATCGCCCAGTCCAAGGACGAGGACGTCCACAAGCGGATCCGCGGCGAGATGGACCGCCTCAACATCCGCTTCCGAGAGAGCGAGCTGAACACGAACCCGGGGACCATTATCGGGACCACGTGCTACAACTCGCCCGAGCAGAACCGCGGCCGGCCGGTCGACTTCTCGTCGGACATCTACAGCCTGGGGCTCGTCTTCTACGAGATGTTCACCGGGGTGCAGGTGCTGCCGAACGGCCCGCTGCCCAAGATCCTCGAATTCCAGGCCCGCCTCGACGACGAGCTGATCCCGCCGTCCCAACTGGTGCCGGAGGTCCCGCCCGGCCTGGAGCAGATCATCCTGAAGATGCTCCGGTCCGCCCAGGAGGACCGCTTCCGCCACGCCGGCGACCTGGTAGCGGCACTCAACGCGGTGGTCGCGCCGGCCCAGGAAGGTCGGGCCGAGCCCGTGACCACGGCAGGCAAGACCCTGGCCCAGCTCGAGCTCTCCGAGACGCTCTACGCGAGGGCCGAGAACTTCCTGGCCGAACGGCAGTATTCTGCCGCGCTCGCCGAGTTCGAAAGCCTGCTCTCGCTCCCGGTCAAGGCAAGCCGCTACCACGAGTTCATCGAGAAGTGGATGAACTACCTCGTCAGCGTCCTGCGGCCCTTCAAGAGACGCCGGGTCGAGGACGAGGGCGACCCGACGGCGGTGCCGACCGAAGAACTGGTCAAGGTCTTCTCGGCGATCTGCTCGCTCTTCGGCAAGATGAACCTCTCGCGGCACCGGTTGCTGGTGGAGGAGCGCCTGATCGAGACCCTCGCCAACGTCGAGAACTACGATAACGTCCTGGCCACCTACGATTCGCTGCTGTCGACCTTCCCGGACGAGAGCCTCCTGCAGAGAGGTTACGCCCAGTTCCTCTTCAAGCACGGCGCGACCAGCGCCGCCAAGCGCATCCTCTACGACATCATCAACAAGAAGCTCAACGCCGACCATCTCGAGGCGGTCCTGGTGGAGCTCGAGCGCATCCTCGAGATCGATCCCGAGAACCAGCGGGCTCAGAAGGAGCGCGAGGTGATGCAGGTCGAGGTGGCCAAGCGCCAGGAACAGGTGGCGGAGTTCTTCCGCGAGATGGCCGGGCTCACGGGTTCCAGGGACCCCCAGTGGCACGTCGACACCTACAGGCAGTTCCTCGACAAGTTCCCGGGAAACATGCAGGCCCTCGAGATGCTGCACCGGATCTACACCGACGGCGGGATGATCACCGAGGCGAGGGACGTGCTGGCCGAAATGGCGATCGAGGACTTCTTCCACCGCCAGCCCACGGCCAAGGACAAGTTCATCAAGTGCCTGCACCTGGACCGCAACTTCACCCTGGCGCACCTCTACCTCGCGGAGATCTACCGGCGCGAGGGCGCTGCCTTCGGCCGCTGCGCCTCTTACAGCGATCTCGTCGTCACGCTCTTCAGCATGGTCGGCATGTTCGAGGAGAGCCTGGAGGAGTACTCCAAGCGACTGAGAGGCTCGCTCGACGACATCGAAACCTACGACAAGATGATCGACTTGCTCAAGCGCCTGGGCAAACGAGACAAGCTCTTCGAGGTCTATTTCGACATGGGCAAGTGCGCCCTTGCAGCGGACCGTGTGGACCTTGCGAAAGAGTATTTCGACCAGGCGATCGAGCGCGCCCCGAATCCGGACCACGTGTACAACCGTCTCCGCGAGATCCCGGCCATCAAGAAGGTCTACAACCTCGTCAAGCTGCGTTTCACGATGTTGTCCCAGAAGGGCCTGCAGACCAGCGAGGCGAAGGATGGCAAACAGACGCGCGGAGTCAACACCTTCGTCGAGAGCCTGCGCAACCGGGCCGGTGGCCGTGAGTGACCCCGGTAGCGGTCGGGAGCGGCTCGACCCGGGGATCGGCCTGCAGGGCAGCGTTTCGCGGATCACTCGAGACCTGGCGCGCCGGCTCCTGCTGGCGGCTTGCCTGGGCACGCTCTTGGCCGCCGGCTCCTGGGGTGCGGGCGGACCGGGCCAGGCCGCTGCCCCCCCGACCACGTCCACCTCCACGGCACCGGCAAAGGCCGAACCGCCAGCCGAGCCGCAAGTCGAACCGCGACCCGCTCCGCCGGAGATCGAGGCGCCTCCCGTCGCCCCACCCCCACGCCGGGTGGACGTCCCACCTCCCGCGCCTCGCTCGGAGATGGAGCGCCTCTTCGACGCGCTCCGCGACATGCGGCAGCGGATGGGCCGGGCCAGTGAAACGACGTTCTACGTCGGCCGGCGGCACGTCAAGATGCTGCACTACGGCACGTTCCTGTACGAAGATGCCGAGAAGTGGGTCCAGGTCTATCGCGCGGCAGTGCAGAAGCTCTGCGCCATGCCGGTGAGCCACTACCTGGACCGGCCGCAACGCATCCTGGAGCTCCAGGACGCCGTCGAGTGGGGGCGGCTGCACGCCATCGGCGAGCCGTTCTACTTCAAGAAGGGCTACCGCCGGGTCAAGCTCGTGCTGCCTTGAGGGGACGCGGCGCGGTCAGACCCCGGGGGCGGCCAGGAGCAGGTCGACCACCTCGACGAACCCGGCGGCTTCCGGCTGCTCCGTGATGTAGGCCGGCCCGGACACGAGTCTGTCCAGGACCAGCGCCACATTGGCCACGCCGACCGAAAGCGGAAAGACGGCGGGGTCGAACAGGCTGGCATCGGTCAGCGAGTCCCCGCAGGTGACGACCTGAGTCGCGCGCACCGGCGGGCGCTGCTCGGCCAGCCAGCTCGTGAGGGCCCGACCTTTGTCGTGGCCCGGCGACTTCAGGTGGAGGTGAATCGAGCTGGCCGCCGTCGTCAGGCCGTGGCGCCTCGCGACCGCGTCGACCACCAGACGGTCCGCGTCCGTCACGGAATCGACCTCGAAGGTCGCGTCGGTCAGGCGTGCGAAGCAGCAGGCGGTCGGTCGCGCGCGAGGGACCGCCGCCCGGATCTCGCGAACGCACGCGTCCAGGTTTGCGCGCAGTTGCTCGGGGCCGACGACCTCCGACGGGAGGATGCGCGTGCCTCCGGGACCGCAAAGGCACCCTCCGTTTTCGGAGATCGCCGCCACCACCCCCGGTAGGTAGTCGAGGAGCCCCATCGCCACACCCGCCGGACGTCCCGTCACGAGCACGAGCGGCAGACCGCGGGCCGCCAGGCTTTCCAGGCGCCCGAGCACCGCGGCCGAGAACTTGCCTGAGCGGGTCATCGTGTCGTCGATGTCCGCCGCCAGCAGCCGGACTCCATGCGCGAGAGGGGCGAGAGCAGCCAGGGGATGCGGCATGGGATCGATTGTATCAGCCCCAGGCCGCCGAGACCGTCCCGGCCGGGTGCGCGGGTGCGAACGCAGAACCCGGGGAGTCGCATGACTGGGTGCGTGGTCCGAGGAGCTGTAGCGCGGGCCCCTTCGACAAGCTCAGGACATGCTTGTGGCCCGCTCGGGTCGAGTCGCCGCTTCCCAAGCGGGGGACAAGCCCAATGGCATTAAATCCCTCACCAGGAGAGGCATGACAGAAGCCGGTAGGGTAGAAGCGGCATCTTGCCGCTTCCACAGGTCCAGCCAAGTCGCTGTCGTGTGACCGGGCGCCCAAGAAGCGGCT
>JACQZL010000425.1 GCA_016213865.1 Candidatus Rifleibacteriota bacterium | reverse complement strand
GTAGCGCGGGGGCTTGTCCCCCGCTTGTGGAGCGGCGACTCGACGGTAGCGGGCCACGAGCATGTCCTGAGCTTGTCGAAGGCATGTCCTGAGCTTGTCGAAGGGGGGGGCGGGAGAACTGGCTCTGCGAGCCGTGCTTCGACTCGGAGGCTCGTAAACGAGCCTCCGGCTCAGACCGTATGGCGGCCCCCTCCGTCCGTCCTTCGAGACGCGCTCCTGACCCTGAGGATTGCCGGTCAGTCCCTGCGGAGCGCTCCTCAGGACGAACGGAGGGGAAAGACACCGCTATCCAGTCTTGTTGGCGGGGTACCGCCATAGTAGCACGAACGGATCCTGATCTCCCCATGAGTTGGCGTCGCTCCCGGCTCCTCTCCCCAATCTCCACTCTTCGGGTACAATTCAGCCGGGCAGCCGGGGACGGGTGACCCCGGCTTGACGGCCGCGCTGCGATGATCGAAGTCGGAAGCACCTTCAAGGGCTACCAGATCCTGGAGTTCGTAGGGGCGGGTGGCGCTGGCCAGGTTTTCAAGGCGCTCCAGCCGCACTTGCAGCGCGTCGTCGCGCTGAAGGTCTTCGAGCTCTGCCCGACCACCGATCTGCGGATGGCCAGGCGCTTCATGCACGAGGCCCGCATCCTGGCCAGGCTTTCGCACCCGAACATCGTCCGCGTCTACGACTTCGGCGAGGACTATCAGTGCCTCTACTACGCGATGGAGTTCGCGCCCGGGTCCTCGGTCGATCGGCAGCTCCGGCAGGGGCAGGCGTATGCGCCGGCGGAGGCCGCGAGGATTGTCGGCGAAGTGCTCGGCGCGCTCGAGGCGGTCCACGAGGCCGGGGTCTACCATCGCGACCTCAAGCCGGCCAACGTCCTCAAACGGCCTTCGGGCGGAGTGGTCCTCAGCGACTTCGGCCTGGCCCTGCAACTGGACGCGACCCGCGTCACGGCCGCCGGTGCCCGGGTCGGAACGCTGCCCTACTTCGCGCCCGAGCTGACCCGGCCCGGCGAGCCGGACGGCCGCTGCGACCTCTACCAGGTCGGCGTGATGTTCTTCGAGTTGCTCGACGGTGTCGTTCCCTACTCCATGGCCGAGATCGTGCGCATGATCCGAGGAGGCGGCATCAACCCGGAGACTCCGTTGATCCGAATCACGGCCAAGCACGGCGAGGCCGTCTCGGGGTTCCTGCGCCGGGCAATGGCACCCGAGCCGGACGCCAGGTTCCAGACCGCCCGCGAGATGAGAGTTGCGTTGGCAGCGCTGAAGCTGCGGGCGGACGAGTCGGGCGCCAGCCTCCCGTCGATGGAGGCGCTGCCCGTCCAGCCCGAGGCGCAGCCAAGGCCGGCGGACGCCGTTCCCGACGCGGGGAGCGCTGGCTCGGCCGCGGCATTGTGCGCTTCGGTCGGGGGCACGGCTTCCCCTGCCACGGAGAAGCCCGAATCTCCCCCATCCCTGCCCTCACCCGGAGGGGGAGGGGGGATGCCTGTTGGCGACGCAGGCTCCTCAGGCCGGATGCGGCCTTCGGAACGCCGGCAGCTCGGAGCGAGCCAGCGTCGACTGCTCCCGAGCCGGACGCTGTACTCCGCGGCCGCTGTCACGCCGTCCACGCTGTCCTTCAGCCCGGGGCGGATTGCGCTGCGCCTGGCGGCCCTGGCCGCGCTGGGCTTCGTCCTGGCAGCAGGCTGGAGCAAGCTGGGGGGGCCGCGTGCCGCCGTGGGCCCGCCGGCACGACCGGCGCCTGGGCGTCCGGACGCCGCGGCAGCCGTACGGCCGACCCCGGTCGTCTCGGCAGCCGCGCAGGCGCGCCAGTCCCCTCGCGAGGAGGCGGCCCGGGTGCTGCGCGAGCGCTTGCTCCGGGAGACCCGTCTGCCGCTCTGGCGAGTCCAGCTCGGTCCGAGTGGCGACGACGAGATGGAGGTGGCCCTCGTGGCGGCCCACGAGCTCCTGGAGGCGGAGCTGACCGCGGACCCCGCGTACTGGATGCCGGCGATCCTCGAGGTCAATGGCAAGCCCGCCGGCTCGCGGTCGGCCTCCGTGTTGCCGGCGTTGTTGCAGGACGGCAACAACCGCCTGCTGCTCCGTCCTCGCGAGAGTGCCGGAGGGAAGCGTCCTTTGCTGACCCTGCGAATCCGCCGGCGTCCTGGGGCCGCTCTTCGCTGGCCGACCTGCCCTGCCGGGTCGACGACCCCAATCGCCATCCCTCCGGCAGCCGAGCGTTTCATGGAACTGGCCCGCGCCGAGTATCGCTCGGCCCGCTACAAGGAGGCGCTGCAGGCCCTCGAGCGCGCGGTCGCGGCAGCTCCCGAAAACTGGCGCGTTTCCCAGGAAGTCGCGGAAAGCATCCATAGTTGCGTCTATGCCTTCTACGGAGTCGCGGCGGGAGGCGGGACGATGGACTTGCTCAATCCCGTGGGCGACAACCTGGAAACCTGGCGTCTTCGTGAGTACGAGCACTTCAACGACTCCCTGCGTCGACGGCCCTGTTTCGACGAGGCGTGGTTCGACCTTGGACGTGGCTACCAGGACTACCTGCGATTCGCCGACGCCGAGCGCAGCCTGGCCATGGCCTGCCTCCTGGGGCCGCGGAACCCGAGCCGGTGGTGGCAGCTTGCGCGGCTGCTGGCCGACCAGGTCCCTCGAGGACGAGAAGCCGATTCTCAGACGATGCAGCTCGCTGTCCAGCTCTCTCGTGCGGCCTTCGAAGGCGAGCGCGCCCTCGATCCGATGTGGCTGGTCGAGCGCAGCAGTCTCTTTCGGCGCGCGGGGCTACTGGACGCCGCGCGCCAGGACTGCGAGGTCGTGCTGCAGCGCCTCCCCGACCACAAGGCGGCCCGCTCCGCCCTCGACGCGCTGAAGCCGGCGTCCCGGAGGTGAGCAACCCCTAGTAGATCGTTTTCGAAGTTTCCTTACGAGGCATGGTCATGCTTCATGCCGTTTTGAAAGGTGGTGGCGGGTCTCCAGACCCGCCTGGTGGTCGGCAACTCCGGCGGGTCTGGAGACCCGCCACCACCAAGTTCAACGGTGGCATGTCACTTCGGAATCGCTCTACTAGTTCCGCGCCGCGGCCTCGAGGCGCTGCAGCAGTTGCGCGGCCTCGGGCGCCAGGGGGGACTCCGGATCGAAGTAGCGCAGAGCTCGGCGGATCTCTCGTTCCCGGCTGCTGAGCGCGTCGACGGCCTGCCGGTCCTTCACGGACATCTTCTCGAGGGACTCGACCAGCAGCCGAACGCTGTCCAGCCTGCCGTCGCTGATCTCCGTGGCGACGTCGTTCTTGAAGGCGTCGAAGACGCTGCCCGGGTCGGCGACCTGGCGGGCCTGGTCTTGCCCCGGTCCCTGACCCTGACCCACGTAGCCATTGAGCGCCTGGAGGGCCTCGTCGCGGACAGCCTCGACGCGGGCGGCGGAGCTGGCGCCCCCTTCGGGCCGGACGTTGATCGTCGGCTGGAGGCGGCACGGCTTGAGGGTCGTCGGGTTGTCGCCCTGGGCGACCGAGATGTAGAGGTTGTAGACACCCGCGATGGCCGGGACCTGGATGTTGCGGAAGTGAAGCTCCAGGACGCTGTCGGCACCGGTCGGAGTCATGCCAGGCTTGTTGACGTAGAAGCCCTTCGAGTAGAACTCGACGCCCACCTGCTTCGAGACGTTGCGGCCTGCCCGCCAGATACTGATGCCCACCTGCTGACTGGGGTCGAGGGGCCAGCGCGCGGGGTACTCGATCTTGAGCCGGCGCACGTCGATGCCGTTGGAGTTGATCATCACGTCCAGGGCGGGCAGGGTCGAGCCGACGACCGGGTCCTTGTCGTAGACGGCGACGGCGCCGACGACCGTCGATTCCTGATGGACACGGTTGAACTCGGCCATGAACAGCTCGGACGTGGCCTTGTCGTGCAGGACCAGGACGTTCTCGTCGTTCTGGTTGTTGCCGCGGGCGCTGGCGTTCTGGGAACCGGTGACGACCTTGGCGTGGGGAGTGCCGGCGTCGATGATGAAGACCTTGTGATGGAAGAGACCGGGGCCTCCGTAGAGCTGGACGGGGACGCCGGCGCGGGTCAGGGCCGAGAAGTCGCCGTACGGGCCCGTGCTGCGATAGAGGCGGTGGTCGAAGATGCCGCTCACTTCGACGCCGGCCTTGAAGCGAGTCTGGAGGATGGTCGTCACGCGCTCGTCGGTGAAGGCGAACTGCATGAAGTGGATCGACTTCTTGGCCCCGTTGAGGAGGACCAGGATGCGCGACATCGGGTCGTCCTCGGGGGCGTAGAGGACCTCGCAGTCGATGCCGTCGACGTTGACTTTCTGCTCCTCGGCGTAGGACGGGGCGTTGCGCCCGAAGAGCTGCTGGGTGAACTTCTTGTCGAACTCGCGCTCGTAGATGGCGGCTAGCTTGGGGCTTTCCAGCTCGACGCCGTTGTTGCAGTTGGTGGCGTAGGTGTCGGTCAGGTTGACCGAGCCGCTCCAGACGAAGCGTTTGTCGATGATGCAGAACTTGTTGTGCATCAGGGCGCTGCGGCCCAGGTCGTGGCGGACCTCGATACCGGCGTCCACGAGCTGCTGGACGAAGGCATTGAGCTTGCGGGGGGCGAGCGTTCCGTCCTCGTTCCGGAAAAAGTAGCTGGTGTTGTCGACCAGCAGCTTGACGTCGACCTGGCGCTTCTTGGCAGCGATCAGGGCGTCGACGAACTTCTGTTCGCGGATCTCGTAGAAGCACCCGTGCAGGGTCTTGACGGCCTTGTTGAAGAAGTTGATGAGGTGGACTTCGATCCCGTCGGGGTGACCGGCCGGTTTGGGCGCGAAGTGGACGGCAACCTTCTGGCCGGAAGAGCCCACCCACGCGGCCTCGGCTGTCATGCCGGCGTAGAGCGCCGGGAACGTCAACAGCAGGACGGCGAGGAACGCGAGGGTCCCTAGCAACAGACCGTCCGCACCGCGCGCCGCGCGCAGCAGGCACCTGCCAAATCTTGGGAACGACGAGGTTCTAGCCATCATGGTCGCGCAGAAGTATAAGGACGGGTTTCGAGGTGTCAATCCGGTAACGCGCGATTCCATGACGGGCGAGGCGGCTTATCGCGTGGCCGCCTCCAGCCGTTCCAGCAGAGTCTGGGCCTGGGCCTCGATGGGGGACCCCGACTCCACCGCCCGGAGGGCCCGCCGAACGTCTCGGGCCTTGGCGCCGAGTTTGGGCGCCGACTTGCCGCTCTTGACCAGGGCCTCCAGGCCCTCGACGAACTTCATCGCGGAATCGAGCTTGCCGGCTTCGAGGTCGGCGGCGACGTCTTCCTTCACCTCGTCCATCACCGAGCGCGTGCCCTCGACCGTCCGGGCCGCGTCCCGGTTCTGAGCCTGGGCGACCGCGTCCTCGGTCAGCGCCTCCATGACCTGGGCCCGCGCGCCCTTGCGCGGCTTGGACGGCTTCGCGTCCGCGCCGGGCAGGACCTTGAGCGTCGGCTGCTGGCGGATGGGGCGGAAGTCGTCGGTCGCGTTCCCGTGCGAAACCGAGATATAGAGGTTGTAGAAGCCCGGGATCTCCGAGACCGCCATCTTCTTGAAGCGCAGCTCGAGAACTGCGTTTTGACCCGTGGCCGTCATCTGCGGGTTGTTGACGTAGAGGCCCTTGCCGTAGAACTCGAGCCCAGCGGAGGCCGTGATGTTGCGCCCTCGCCGCCAGACCGAGATGCGCTTGCGGGCGTCCGGGTCCAGCGGCCACCGGGCGGGGTACTCGAGCTTGATGCGCTTGACGTCGGCCCCGTTCGAGGAGAACATCACGTGCGCCTCGGGGATGCTGGTGCCGGCCAGCGGGTCCTTGTCGAAGACCGCGACGACCGAGACCTCGCTCGATTCCTACAGCAAGCGGTTGTTCTCGTACATGTACAGCTCGGAGATACTCTCGACGTGCATGATGAGCACGTTCTCGTCGTTGTTGTCGTTGCCGTTCGAACTGGCGTTCTGGGAGCCGGTGATGACGATGGCGTGGGGAGTGCCGGCGTCGATGATGAAGACCTTGTGATGGAACAGCCCCGGCCCGTTGTAGAGCTGGACCGGCACGCCGTCACGGGTCAGGGTCGAGAAGTCGCCGTACGGGCCCGTGCTGCGGTACAGCCGGTGGTCGAAGATCCCGCCCACTTTCACTCCCGCCTTGAACTTGGTCAGGAGGATCGTGGTCACCGACTCGTCGGTGAAGGCGAACTGCATGAAGTGGACTGACTTCTTGGCCGAGTTGAGCAGGACCAGCATGCGGGACATCGGGTCATCCTCGGGCGCGAAGAGGACCTCCATCTCGACCCCTTCGACCGTCACCTTCTGCTGCTCCGCGTAGGAGGGCGCCTTCTTCCCGAAGAGGCGCTTGGCGAACTTCTTTTCGAACTCCCGCTCGTACACCACGGCCATCTTCGGGCTCTCCAGCTCGACCCCGTTGTTGCAGTTGGTCGCGAAGGTGTCGGTCAGGTTGACCGACCCGCTCCAGACGTACCGGCCGTCGATGATGCAGAACTTGTTGTGCATCAGCGCGCTGCGGTCTTCGTCGTCCTTGACCTCGATCCCGGCGTCCAGGAGCTGCTGCACGAACGCGTTGTGCTTCGTCTTGTCGAGGGAGTCCTCTCCCACTCTGAGGTAGAAGCTGGCGTTGTCGGTCAGGATCTTCACCTCTACCTTGCGCTTCTTGGCGGCGATCAGCGCGTCGACGAACTTCTGCTCGCGGATCTCGAAGAAGGCCCCGTGCAGGGTCTTCTTCGCCTTGCCGAAGAAGTTCACCAGGTGCGTGTCGATGCCGTCGGGATCGCCGGCCGGCTTGGGCGCGAAGTGGACGGCCAGTTTGGGGGTGAGTGCCTCGGCCAGCGCAGCCGGACTCGCCAGCGCGCAGGTCAGGACCACCATGAGCGTGCCGAGCAGCAGGGGGTGGATGTGAGGACGCATACCGCCAACTCCGATCCTGGCCTTCATGAACCGGCGCCGGGGTTGCGCCGCTTTTCGGTTGTAGCCAGGCAACAGGGGTCCAAGACCCCTTCGACCCTACTACGGACGAGTGCCCCCGGATGTTCTCGGTTTCGTAAGAGAGGGCTCACGCGAAGGCGCGAAGAGCCGGCCGAGAAGCTGTTCGCCAACAGCAACACCGCTGACTGAGCGGTACTTGATTTCCCTGCTGGAGCTTCGCTCCAGACCTCACCAAGGGCGATGCTCGCCCCTGGACCCCGCAATCATCGCGGGTTCCAAGGAATGCAATCCCTTGATCGGGGTTCGTGGGCGAAGCTCCCGATCGGCAAATCAGATATCCGGATCCGCCGGCACCTCGACGTCGCCCGCGGCTGGCATGGCCACGGCAGCCCGTCGTCGCCGGCCGCGTAATCGCAGGGCCTGGACTGATTCCGGAGTCCCGGGCGACGGGACCGATTCCCCGCCCGAAAGCGTGCGCTGCAGCTCGGATGGCGCGTGCGGCCTGTCCGGTGAGAGCAGCAGTCGCTGGGCGTTCACGGTCATGGAACCCGCCTGCGGTGTCCGGCGGATCCAGGTGCCGTCCAACTGGAGCTCGCGGGCCTGGACGTTGTCCGCCAGGCACGTGCCCAGCACCTCGACGACCAGTCGATCGCGGAGGGCCGGGTCCTCGACCGGCACGGTGATCTCCACTCTGCGGTCGAGGTTGCGCGACATCCAGTCGGCGCTGCTGATGTAGACCTCGTCCTCGCCGCCGTTGGCGAAGTGGAAGACGCGGCTGTGCTCCAGGAACCGGCCCACGATGCTGGTGACCCGGATGTTGTCCGAGAGACCGGGGACGCCCGGCCGCAGGCAGCAGATGCCGCGGATGACCAGGTCGATGGCGACGCCGTTCTGGGAGGCGGTGTACAGGGCGCTGATGATCCCCTCGTCGGCCAGCGAGTTCATCTTCGCGACGATCCGGCCGCCCCGTCCCGCGCGGGCGTGCGCGACCTCACGCTCGATCAACGCCAGGAGCTTGCGGCGCATTTCGTGAGGGGCGACGAGCAGCTTGTTCCAGTCGGCAAAACGGCTGTATCCCGTCAGCAGGTTGAAGAGTTGCGTCGCGTCGGCGCCCAGCTCCGGCCGGCAGGAGAGCAGCCCGATGTCCGTGTAGACGCGCGCCGTCCGCGGGTTGTAGTTGCCCGTGCCGAAGTGGACGTAACGCCGCAGGCCCGTCTCTTCTCGCCGCACCACCAGCAGCAGCTTGCAGTGCGTCTTGAGGCCCAGGATCCCGTACACGACGTGTACGCCCGCGTCTTCCAGCGCCTTCGCCCACTGGATGTTCGCCTTCTCGTCGAAGCGGGCCTTTAGCTCCACGATCGCCGTGACTTGCTTGCCCTCCTCGGCCGCGCGCATCAGGGCCTTCACCACCGGCGAATCTCCGCTGGTCCGGTAGAGCGTCTGCTTGATGGCCAGGACCCGCGGGTCCTCGGCCGCCTCCGCGGCCAGGCTGAGCACCAAGTCGAAGGACTCGTAGGGATGGTGCAGGGGGATGTCCCCGGCCCGGATCCGCGAGAAGACCGCCTCTCCCTTCTCGCGCCGGAACGGTCGCGGCGAGAACGGCGCGTCCTTGAGCGCCGGCATGTCGAGCCCGACCACGGTCATGAGGTCCGCCAGGTTCAGCGGGATGTCGAGCTTGTACACGTCCTCCGGGAAGATCTGCAGGTCGGCCACCAGGCTCTCGACCACCTCCGCCGGCGTGTCCGTCGAGACCTCCAGGCGGACGGCGTCACCTTGATTGCGGTGGCGCAGGCTCTGCTCGACCGTCTCCAGCAGGTCGTCGGCCTCGTCCTCGGCGATCTCCAGGTCGGCGTCCCGCGTGAGCCGGAACGGGAACGAGAGCCGGACCCGATATCCCGGAAAGAGGTCGTCGGCGTGCTTGGAGATGGCGTCTTCCAGGTACAGGAAATCGTGTCCAGGCCCCATCCCCTGGAGCGGCAGCAACCGGGGCAGGAGGCTGGGGACCTGGACGACCGCGAACAGTTCCTCGCCCTCGCCGTCGCGAGGCACCAGCATGAATCCCAGGTTGAGGCCGAGGTTCAGGAGGTGCGGGAAAGGGTGGCCCGGGTCGACGGCCAGGGGCGTGAGAACCGGCATCACCTCGCGGCGGAAGTAGGCGTCCACCTCGTCACGGGCCGCCGGCGGCAACGCGCTGTAGGCATGCACCTTGATGTTGTGGGTCGCCAGCAACGGGAGCACCTCGTCGCGCAGGCAGCGCGTCTGCCGCTGGACCAGCTCATGGGCCCTCAGGGAGACGAGCCGTAGCTGTTCTCCGGCCGACATGCCGTCCGGGGAGAGCTCGAGGATGGCCGCGCTCAACTGCTGCTTGAGGCCGGCCACGCGGATCATGAAGAACTCGTCGAGGTTCGTCGTGAAGATGCAGAGGAACTTCAGCCTCTCCAGCGGCGGCTTCGTCGGGTCCTCGGCCTCTTCGAGGACGCGCTCGTTGAAGGCGAGCCATGACAGCTCTCGGTTGGCGAACTTGTTGGGGACTTCGGGCTTCGTTTCGGCCACGGCGACACTTCCTGGGGCCCTTTCCAGCTCACATGCCCATGACTGGGGAAGAGGCGAAAGGGCCCTGAATGGCATCTTGCCACGCCAGGAGACGAATGGCCACCAGATGTGCTCAGGGCTCGTAAAGCCGCGGATGTGCGGGGGACCGAACCACCAAGGCACGAAACCCGAAGAAGGGCACACGAAGAAGAGATGCTCGGTGCCGCCCTTCGTGGTTTGCTCTCTCGGCCTCATGCCCCCAAGCGGTTGCGAACACTCCGCGCCTCCCCCGGTCGGCCCGGGCCCTTCCTGCTTTCGACGGCTCGCGTGACGCCGAGTGCCGGCAGGCAGGCCCGCCTCAGGACTCGGTACTGGTTCCGGGGAGCCGCATGGCTGCGTGCTCGACTCCAAGGTCCCGCGCTACGGCTTCGGACGCGAGACGCAGTGGCGCGGTCTCCCAGTTCCCTGCCTCGCTCCCCGCGAAATCGTGACTGTTGACACCAGCGCCCGGTTGCGATGAAATAGAGTCCTGCTCCCCGCACGAGGGAGGGGTAGCGGCCAGGAGGTCGGGTCGCTGGTACAGAAGCGAGACGGTTGGATCTGATGAAAATATTGCTTCCCTTAAGTACGACAATATCTGTGGTTGCGGCGGCGTTGCTGGGACTGTGGGGCCTGGTCCCTCAGGCGGCGGCGGCATCGAAGCGGCCGGTGCTGGCCATCGTCAGCCTTGCCGCCGGGGCTGCCGGCGTGGCTCCGGGCGGTGGGTTCGCCGCATCCGTGAAACTCCGGAACCGGAGCGAGTCGCCGGTCAAGCTCGGGCGGGTGCGCCTCGTCTTCGAGGGCGACGGGTTCAAGGCCGAGGACCGGGTCATGCGCGAGACCCTGGCGCCGGGGGCCGAGAAGCTCGTCAAGCTCGTGGTCGAGGCGACCTCGTCCACCGGAACGAGCCAGATCGTGAGCGCAGTCTGCTACGCGGACGATTCGGAAGAGGCGAAGCCGCTCTCGGTCGCCAACCTGGCTCGCCCGGTCGAGGTCGTCGTGCAGGGGTTGCCGAAGCTGGAGGTTGTCTCGATGCAGGCGGCCAAGCTGGTCGTTTCGGCACGGGAGACGTTCCTGACGACAGTGGTTCTCCGGGTCAAGGGGGACGGAGCAGCCGAGATCGACACCGTTCGCCTCGATTTCCAGAACCGCTTGCTCAGTGCCGAGCAGGTGACAGCGCCGAAGAGGCTGGAGGGTCCGGAGGGCACGGTGTCGTACACCTTCCGCGTGCAGGCGGGCGAATTTCCCGGGGCCTGTCGAATTCGCGGCGTGAATCTCGTGGCGGTGGACGCGGTGACGAAGAACCCCCTTCAGGTAACCTGGAACGTGGCGCCGGAGGCGCTGGTCGTGACCGTGGTGAGGGAGCGCTGACTGAAGTGACGGGAGGTCTCGTTGCCAAGTCGGACAAGAAACCGGGGAGGGCCAACAGAAATGGCCTCCGCCTCATGGCGCCTTGCGAAAAAAAGGCACCGACCATTTTGGCCGCAATTCTCCGCACACTTGGCTCCAAGGGATGTAGGGGCGGGGCTTGTCCCCGCCCGCTCTGGGCCAGGCTTTCGGGCGGGGACAAGCCCCGCACCTACGTTGCGAACTGTGCGGCGAAAGAGGTCGGATTTGATCGGTGCCGAAAAAAATCTAAAAAAAGCACTCACCACCCCAGG
>JACQZL010000424.1 GCA_016213865.1 Candidatus Rifleibacteriota bacterium | reverse complement strand
CGATGACTGGAGAGACTCTTGCCTTCGCTTGCAGGCAAGAGCCCTTGGAAGTGCCGCTCAGGCTACGTTCTCTGCAAACAGTGCCGGGTCCAGGGCCAGGCTCTGGCCCTGGTAGGGGTTCGGGGACGAAGTCCCCGACAGGGATTGAAGTTCAACGAGGCCCCCTGGATGACATGCTCCCCTCGCGGGACTCGAACCTTGCCTTGCGTCCCCGCCTGGCCGAGAATGGGTGGATGGGTTGGATCCTGGTCCTGATGGTGCTGATCCCGACGGTCGCGTTCGGGGGGCTCGCCCTGTACGCCGTGGAGCGGTCGGCGAGCAGGCGGCGGATGCTCGGCGGCAATCCCGAGGCGGAGAGGCTGCTGGAACGCGCGGAGAGGGCACTCCAGGGCATCGAGGAGGCCGGACGGCTGCAGCTGTTGCCGGCCTCGACGACTCGCGAGGTGCTCGCCCACGCCCGCGAGCTGACGACGAAGAGCCTGCCCGCGCTGCTCCAGCGCCACACCCGGCTGAGAGCCAGGGTGCAAGCCTACGCGCCGGGCACCGACGCCGAGCGGCAGCGGGCGCTCGCGCAACTGGCCGCCGAGTTCTCGGCCACCGAGCGCACGCTCGAGACGCTGGTCGGGGGCCTCGAGACCCTCGACGCACAGCTTGCATCCTCGGAGGCGTTGACGGGCGATGAGGTCGTGGCCCGGTCGGCGAGCCTCGTCGAGAGGCTCAGACTCGTGCAAGAGACCTGTCGCGAACTGGAGGAGGAGAAGAAGAAGTGCCTCGAACCGTGAATACCGGCAGCCCGGTCCTGCGGGAGTTCTCCGAAGAACTCGACCGCACCCTGGGCGACGAGCTGATCGCGCTCGTGCAGTACGGCCCCTCGTGTGCCGGGCCGGCCCAGCTCTCGGAGTGGAAGGGCCCCGTCAATCTGCTCGTCCTGTGCCGGCAGGTCGGCCCGCGGATCACCACCGCAATCCGGGCGCCGCTGACCCGCGCGCGCAAGCGGCTCGACGTGGTGCCGGTGCTGTTCTCGCAGGACGAGTTCCTCTCCTCGCTCGACGTCTTCCCCGTCGAGGCCGGCGAGATCCGGCGACAGTACCGCGTGCTGCTCGGCGAGGACATTGTCGCCCGTGGCGAGGTGACCATGACGCACCTGCGCCATCAGCTCGAGTTCGAGCTGCGCTCCAAGAAGCTGCTGCTGCTCTCTCACCTGATGCGCGAGGAAGAGACGGCGGCCGTCATCGGCCAGACCGTGATGGCGTTCCACGAGGCGCTGCTGACCCTGGGCAGGCACTACCTGTCGTTGAAGGGCAAGGAAGTTGTATGCAGCGGCGCGACGCTGGCAGGCTTGCTCGCGCTCGATCCGGGAATCCCCGCCGAACTGCTGGCGCGGCTCGACGAGATCGCGGCGGGGAAGCGGCCGGCGGCAGATGAGAAGGCTCGCCTGGTCTGGGACTTCCTCCAGGCGGTCGATTGCTTGGTCGAGGCGGTCGACAAGCTGGACACGGCCCGATGATGCGAAACGTCACGCTCTGGATAGTTGCGCTCCTGCTCGCTGCCTCCGCCTTGCCGGCCGAGTGGCAGCCTCCGGCGATCCGCGGCTACACGACGGACGTCGCGGGGGCGTTGAGACCGGATACCGTGCGCTGGCTGGACGGCAACCTGCAGATGCTGGATCGGCAGGCAGGCGTGCAACTGGCGGTCCTGCTCGTCCCGGAGCTGCAGGGCACGACGCCGTTCGACTACGCCCAGCGGACCTTCGACGCCTGGAAGATCGGCAACAGGTCGACTCGCAAGGGCCTCCTGTTCCTGGTCGCGACGGGGGATCGCAAGGTCCGTCTGCACGTCGGCTACGGCCTGGAGGGGGAGCTGCCCGACGGCAAGGTCGGCGCGCTCCTGGACTCCGCCGTCACGCCCCGGTTCAAGGCGGGCGACCTCGACGGCGGCGTGATGGCGGGCGTCGGCGCGGTGATGGAGACGCTCGGTGCCAGGCCGACAGCCCTCGGCTCCGAGCCGGGGCCGCAGCGTGGCCGAGGCCGCCGTCAGCCCTCGACCACCTCTTCGATCCTGACACTCTTGATGGTGCTGGGCGTGGGGGTCCTCTGCACCGTCAGTCCGTTCTGGCGCAGTCTGGTGTTTCAGATGCTGATAATGTCCGCGACCTCGGGCCGCAGCTCCGGCGGCTCCTTCTCGGGAGGCTCCGGGTTCGGAGGCTTCGGAGGGGGCAGTTCCGGAGGGGGCGGTGCCGATCGCGGCTGGTAGCCGGGCGCCCGAGGGCGCCCAAAGGAGGCAGTCATGAACAGAACTCTTCTCGTGATCCTGGGTCTGGGTCTGGGTGCGATGGCCCTCGTGGGAATGACCTTCATCTCCTACAACAACTCGTTTGCCCGGATGGATGAGGAGGTCAAGGGCATGTGGGCGCAGGTCGAGAACCAGCTCAAGCGCCGCGCCGATCTCATCCCCAACCTGGTCGAGACCGCCAAGGGGCTGGCGGGCCACGAGAAGGAGGTCTTCGGCCGCATCGCCGACGCGCGCAATCGGGTCGTGGCCTCCAAGGACATCAAGGGCCAGATCGAGAGCAACAACGAACTCACGAGCGCCCTGGCGGGTCTGCGGGTCGTCGTCGAGAGCTATCCGAACCTCAAGTCCGACGCCACCTTCACCCGGCTGATGGACGAGCTGGCCGGCACCGAGAACCGGATCGCGGTTGAACGCGGACGTTACAACGAGGTCGTCAAGGGCTACAACACGACGCTGCGTCAGCTCCCGGGCAGCCTGATCGCCGGCATGATGGGCTTCCAGGCCGCGACCTACTTCGAGGTGGCGGTCGCGGACCAGGCGGTCCCCAAGGTGAGCTTCTGACGCTCGGTCGGCTCGCCCGGGTCTCAAACGGCAACCCCTCCTGTTCGGTACGGGCCCTCTGCTACGCTCCTCGACCCGGCGCCGCCTGTACCGGCCGCATCATCCGGCACGGCGCCGCCGGCGTCGCCGAGCTCGTCGCTACGCGCCGGGCCCATCGGTCGCGCTGCCGCGCTCGAGGGCATCCCGCCCACCCCGGCCGGCCGGGTGCTGTGCCCCGAGCAGCCGCCCGACGTCCCGCCGGGGCCGCGGGAGTCCCCTCCGGCCCGGGGCTCGAAGACAGCCGTTGCAGCAGACGGGCTGGCATGGGGCGAGAGTCCCAGCGCCGCTGGTCGTGGCTAGATCCGGGAGTCTGGCTCCTGGCGCGCGATCACGGGCTTCGATGAGGGCCCGCAGCTGAATGGGGTCTTCGCGCCCCTTCCGTCCACCACCTCACGCCACCGTCACAGCATCCCCCCGCGGCCCCTCCGCCCCCGCCGCCGGCGACGTCCGCGCACTTCTCCCGGTCGGCCTTCCCCGTCCGCCCCCGGTGGGGGCTCCCTCGACAACCGGCGACTCTGAGGTCCGCATCCTCTTGCCAGATTCCAGCATTGCACTTCTATCCACGCGGGAAACACTCGGTCAGTATCCGTGCAAGCCATGTTTGAAAGTAGATGGCCGATAGCACCGGTACCGACATGCCAATAAGACACTGCACGACACACCAGTGCAATGCTGGCTTATCCTCAATGAGTCTAAGTACGCCCCTAACGCACAACGACGGAATCAGCACCACCGCAAGGCAGCATAGCGAGAGCAGTACAACTCCGCCGCCGTCATCAGAGAACACATAACCACTTGCAGAATGCGTGGTTTCAGCAGACGAAAACAGGAGCGCAAGACCAATCGCCATCCCACTTCCAAATGAAGCCTGTAGTGCACGGAGGCATCTCGCGCAGTGTTGCCGAGTAGAAACGAATGCGGCAAAGCCAACCGCACAACTCACAATAAGACCAAACAACTCCATATCAAAGGGCTACGTTCCGAACCGCTTGCGGGTGACCCCACAGGCCCCACATGCACATCTGCTCCCAACGCATCACCTCGGAGACGACGTCAGTGTACAGGGGAGAAGAAATAGCTCGAAAGTCATTGAACTTGTTATATGCACGGGCGCCAGCCCAGGTGTCGCTCTTGGTCTTCTCATAGATGTGTATCCACTCATGAAACAGCACCACTGAGAGCGCAATGGCATTGGACGCGACAATGGCAAAGCTACTCTGATTCTCTACGCGAATAACGTACGGTTGCCGAAGCGGTTTTGTGCCAACGCAACTGTTCGATTCACGGTTGAAGTCCCAACTATCGCGAAAGAACACTTCAGGAGAGTCAAACCACTGGCCGGCTTTGGCAATCTCTCGGTCCTGATGGTTCTTCATCCAGTCAATCGCCCCCTGGAACCTGACCTTGATGTCATCCTTGAGTAGCAAGGCGGCATTCTCCGCAACATAGGCTGTTACGGCGAGAGCGGTAATGGCACCGCCAACAAGGAACGTTGCTGCCGTACGACCGGTTGGATCAATATTGGAAACGGGTGTCCCTTCAGCGTAGGTGTAACTTCGCGGATGGAGACGGTCTAGAACTGGGTCCGGGGAAAGAAACTGAACGTCTCTCGGCTGCATCCACCTTGCCCTGACGTAGTACTGCCCCGTGCTCTGGTTCCACTCTCTCCAGGTGAATGCGAGCCGGTTCCCGACGCCGCTCGAATCGCTCCAGCTCCTGGGCGCACCGAAGGCTGCGTAGGTGTAGGCGGCCTGGTCGGCTCTGTCGGCGTCGGAGAGCTTGACGACGCTGCCGAGGTGGTCGGTGATGAAGGCCTTGGACTGGCCGATGTCGGAGTTGTAGACGGCCAGGTGCTGGTCGTAGGCGGGGCCGGTGTTGTAGCGGCGGAAGAGCTCGCCGTTTTGGTTGAGGTCGCCCAGGATGTTGCCCGAGACCTGGTCCCACAGGTAACGCTCGACGCCGGCGGTGGTCGGGGCGGTGAGGCGCCAGCCGAGCCACTGCTCGGGGAGGTAGGTGTAGGTGAGCACCTGGCCTGACGGCAGGCTCACGGCGATCAGCATCGAGCGGGTGTCCCAGTAGTAGCTCGTGGGGGTGCTCTGGGAGCTGGAAAGCGCGCTCTCCATCTCGCCGTTGAGGCTCCAGATGAACGCGACGGCCTCGGTCGTGCCGGGTCCGGCGGTGGCGGTGAGCTGGTCGGCGTCGTCGACGAAGTAGTCGGTGACGCCGCCAGGCGTCGTCAGGCTCCAGCGGTTGCCGCTCCCGTCGTAGGTGAAGGCCTCGTAGGCGCCGCCGGGGTAGTCGGCGCGGGTGAGCTGGTCGAGCCAGTCGTACTGGTAGGCGTGGGTGCCTTCGGTGTCTACCCTTTGCGTTATGTTGCCGCGCGGGTCGTAGGTGAGCTGCTCGAAGAAGACCTGATCGTTGTTGGGCTTTCGGTAGTCGAGCGCTGTCATCCGGCCGTTGTTGTCGTAGGTGTAGGAGCACACGATGCTGTTCATCAACGTGAGGCTCGTCTTGAGGCCGTTGGCGTTGTACTGGTAGCTGACGTCGCCCATGACGGGAGAGTGGACGGCGGCGAGGCGGTTGCGGTTGTCCCACTCGTAGGTGGCGGTGGAACTGGCGAGGCCGTCGACGGAGAGGCGGGTACGGTTCCCGACCGCGTCCCACTCCTGGTGGACGACCTTATCGAGGTGGTGGTGGTTGATGAGCGTGACGCGGTTGAGCGCATCGAACTCCTGCTCGATGTCGAGTTCTCTCACACCTGCCGCGAGACCCGGACCCATAGGCTCCGAACCCCTGATGCGATGCCGGGTTTCACGG
>JACQZL010000117.1 GCA_016213865.1 Candidatus Rifleibacteriota bacterium | reverse complement strand
GCGCAGGGCGGACTGGGGAGCCATCCCTCGTTTCGGACCGAGACCCTGAGGGTACGCAGGGTGCCCGCGTGAGCGGTCTCGGGCCACTGGCACTTGAGGCGCATCCGTGAGGTGAGGAAGGCGCCGGCGCCGGCCGAGAGCGCCATCGTGGCAAGCAGGGTGCTGGCGGCCAGGAGGATCAGTTCCTGCGGCTCGACGGTGTAGAGCGCCAGGAGAACGAACGCGGCGACCGCCTGCCGCCACAACAGCGGACAGGGCCGCATCCGCACGATGACGCGAGCGGCGGTCATTGAGTGGTGCTCGGGTTGACCCGAGGGCGCTGCCCGCAGACCCCTGCCAGGAGGGGTGCCCCCCCCTGGACCCGGCATTGAGAAACGGGATTGAGGCCTGATCGGCTCTCTGCAGGACGCTGAGCTGCGAAAGCGGGCGCCCCCTCCAGAACAGGTATCACAGAGCCACAGAGACCCGGGGACACAGAGAGGCGTTTGACCCGCCTTCCATCAACTCCCCCTCCGTGTCTCTGTGCCTCTGTGTCTCTGTGATTGGTCAACTTCGTTCCCCCGTCGAAGCCCTGCATCCCGCAATGACTGTCGCGAGCAGGCGTTCAGCCCCGCGTGCGATCGGTCTCCTCGACGGGTACGGAGCGAAGCACCTGCTTCATCACCGTCTCCCCGTTCTTGCCCTCGAGCAGCGCCTGATGCTTCAGGACCAGCCGGTGGGCCAGCACGGGACTGGCGCAGTCCTTGATGTCGTCGGGAGTGACGTAGTCGCGGTCGGCCTGCAGGGCGGCCGCCTGGGACGCCCGTCGGAGGCCGAGCGAGCCGCGGGGGCTGCTGCCGACGTGGACGTACGGGTGCTCGCGGGTGGCTGCGACCACGCGGACGGTGTACTCGAGCAGCTCGGGCGAGACGTGGATGCGTTTCACCAGATCCTGCACGGCCAGGATGTCCTGGGGAGTGCAGACCGGCTGCAGCGACTCGATGGGATGGGTGAGCTTCTGGTCAGTCAGGATCTTGACCTCGGTATCCTGGTCCGGATAGCCGACGCGGAGCTTCATCAGGAAGCGGTCGAGCTGCGCCTCGGGCAAGGGATAGGTCCCCTGCGACTCGAGAGGGTTCTGGGTCGCCATGACGAAGAACGGGCGGGGGAGGCCATAGGTCTGGCCGTCGACCGTCACCTGCTCCTCCGCCATCGCCTCGAGGAGGCTCGACTGGGTCTTGGGGGTGGCGCGGTTGATCTCGTCGGCGAGGAGGATGTGGGCGAACAACGGGCCCGGCTTGAACGCGAACTTCTGCGTCGACGGCTCGTAGATCGAGACGCCCATCACGTCGGTGGGAAGCAGGTCGGGAGTGAACTGGATGCGCTTGAAGACCCCGCTGACCGAGCGGGCGAGGGCACGAGCGAGGATCGTCTTTCCGATGCCGGGGACGTCCTCGATCAGGAGGTGGCCGCCCGCGAAGAACCCGGTGAGGACGCTGCGGAGCACACGTCGCTTGCCGGAGATGACCTTCTCCAGGTTGCCCAGGAGCCGTGGGATGGCGTCGGTGGCTGGCATCTCGGACAGTATAGGGTCTCAGGCGTCGGGTGTCAGGTGTCCGAGGGGAGTATCCTTTAGGCCGTGAGTGGCGAACCGCGCATCAGTCTCGTCCAGACGAACTACCAGGGCCGGCGGAACCTCGAGAACTACCTGCCTCGCACGCTGGAGACGGTCAGGAACTCGCCGCTCGTTGGCGAGGTGCTGATCGCCGACGACGCCTCGACGGACGGTTCGGTGCAGTTGCTGGCCGAGCGTTTCCCCTCGGTGAGGGTCGTGGCTCTAACCCGCAATCGGGGTTTCGGAGCGACCGCCAATGCGGCCTTCGAGGCGGCGCGTTTCCCGTACGTCCTGAACATCAGCAGCGACATGGTGCTCGAGGCGGGGGCGGTCGAGGCGGAGCGCGGGTGCGCCGTGAAGCTGGCCGAGGCCGGACGCCAGGCGGCCCGCAAGCAAGCCGAGGCGGACTGGCGGCGGGCGGAGGCCGAG
>JACQZL010000418.1 GCA_016213865.1 Candidatus Rifleibacteriota bacterium | reverse complement strand
GCGCAGCTCGGCGAGAAGCTGAGCGCGCTGTCGCCGGGGCGGCGACGGTAAGACGCCGGGGCGCAGCCAAGTCCCAGTCGGGAGCTCCGCTCCCGAACCCTCGCCAGGGGTGAAGTCCACCCCTGGACCCCCCGGTGGCTGGAGTGAGTTCTGCCTGCGCTCGCAGCTCAGAGTCCTCGAGAGTGCCGATCAGGCCTCGCCTCCCCTTCGCATCGCCGGGTCCAGGGCGGGGCTCTCATCCTGGCCGTGAGCCCCGGCAGCAGTGCCGAGGGCGAACGCCTTCTTGCGCGGGCGACGACAGGAGCCCGCATGTGCAAGAAGGCCAGGAGCAGAGCTCCAGCAGGGGTCCGGGGACAGCGTCCCCGGCCGGAGCAACGACTTCGTTTCTCTCTGTCGCCACCCTCTCGGTCCACCCGGGCGGCCCTAGGCCTTGGCCTGGCTGTTTCGAAGCTGCAATTCCTGCAGGCTCAGCGAGGGCAACTCCAGAAGGTAGCAGTTGCCCCAGCCGGCCTCGGCGACGAGCCGGATCGAACCGCCGTGCAGCTCGAGAAGCCGCGCCGCGACGGGCAAGCCGATGCCCACGTAGCGGCTCGTCATGTCGACAAAGGGCTCGAACACGCGTTGCCGAAGCTCATCAGGCACGGGCTCGCCGGTGTCGGCGACCTGGATGAGCGCGCCGGGCCGTGTCCCCAGCGGGCGCAGGGTCACGCGAAGGGTCCGGGGGGCCTTCTCGGGGTTGGCCTCCATGGCCCGGATTGCATACCGGAAGAGCTGCAGGAACGCCTGCTGCAGTTGCTGGCTGTCCATCATCTGTTCCCGCTCGTCGGCCGGCGCGGGCGGGCGGTCGACCTGGACGCCCTTGCTGGCCAGGTCCGGCGCCACCAGCTCCAGAGCGAACGAGACGACCTCGGACGGCTTGCCGGGGCCGAACTGCAGCGGAACCGGCTGGGCGTAGGTGACGAATTGACTCACCGCATCGTCCAGCTCCTTGACCTTGCCCAGGATCACGGAGGTCCACTCCTCGAGCTTGCGGCGGTCGCCTCCCCGGGTGATGAGCTGGGTGAGACTGTTGATGGCGGTCAGGGGGGTACGGATGCGGTGGGCGAGGCCCGCCGCGATGTGGGCCACGAGGTCGCTCTTCTCGCGCGCGAGGAGGAACTTCTCCAGGTTGTGCTTGGTGCGGAGCTGGCCGATCATCGAGTTGAACGTGCTGGTCCAGTCGCCCAGCTCGTTGCGCTCCAGCGTCTGGAGCTGGCGCACCTCCTGGCCCTCGGCGATCTGGCGCATGGCCGTGATGAAACGCTCGATGGGGCGGAGGATCAGCCTGGCCATGAACAGGCCCATGAAGCAGCTCACGATGCAGATGAGCGCCGCCGCCTGGAGCATCCTGGAATTCATGGCGCTGAGGGCCTGCTCGGTGGGGGCCTTGGTGAAGACGGCGAAGAGGGTGCCCCGCTTGCACGACGCGCTCCAGGCCAGGAAGTTGTCGTGGCCGCTGTGGGGATAGAGCAGCAGGGGGCCGGCACCGCTGCCGGAGGCGATGGGGAAGTCGATGCCCGGGGGCAGGGCCCCCGCGAGCGCCAGCGGCGGCATGCTCTCGTCGGAAGGGCGCAGGACGATCGACGCCAGGTCGGGATCCAGGAGCAGCACGCTCAAGAGCTGGCGAACGCGCAGCAGCCCGGGCCCCTCCAGACCCTCGCTCTCGACCAGGCGCGCCGCCAGTTCCAGGCGCGGCACGACGCGCGTCTCGTAGGAGTGGGCCAGGACGCTTCGCACGACGCTCGTCGTCACGGTGGCGAGGAGGACGACGGCGATCGAGACGATGGCCACCAGGAAGAAGACGAACTTGCGCTCCAGGCGGCGGGCGAGGAACTCTCGAAGGAGGCTCATGGCCTGAGGCGCGGGACTCCCAGCTCCGCGGGGAAGGGGGCCTCGTCGCGGCCGGCACAGACCGGCGGCAGCGGAAGGTCAGTGTTCGAAGAGGGCCGAGATGGAGGTGCCATCGTGGATCCGCTTGATGGCCTCGCCGAAGAGGCGGGCGACTGACAGGACCTTGAGCTTGGAGATTCGCTTCTCGGCCGGAATGGGAACCGTGTCGGTGACGACCAGCTCTTCGAGGACGCTGTCGCGGAAGCGCTCGATGGCGTTGCCGCAGAGGATTCCGTGGGTGGCGGCGCCGAAGACCTTGCGGGCGCCGTTGGCCTGGAGAGCGGCGATCACGCCGAACATCGAGCCGCCGGTGGCGATCTCGTCGTCGAAGATGATGGCGGTGCGGTCGCGCACGTCGCCGATGAGGTACATGATTTCGGAGCGGTCGTCGTTGCCGCGCCGGCGCTTGTCCAGGATGGCCAGGGGTACGTTGAGCCTCTCGGCGTAGTAACGCGTGCGCTTGGCGCTGCCGGCGTCGGGGGCGACAGCGACGATCTCTTGCAGGCCCATCTCCTGGAAGTAGCTGCAGAGCACCGGGAGGGCCAGGAGCTGGTCGACCGGGATGCCGAAGAAGCCCTGGATCTGCTCGGCGTGGAGATCCATCGTAATGACGCGGCTGGCGCCGGCGGTCTCGAGGAGATCGGCCACGAGCTTGGCCGCGATCGAGATGCGCGGCTGGTCTTTCTTGTCGGAGCGGCTGTACGGGAAGTACGGCATCACCACGGTGATCGAGCGGGCCGAGGCCCGCATCAGAGCGTCCATGATGATGAACAGCTCCATCAGACCGTCGTTCACCGGCGGGCAAGACGGTTGCACGACAAAGCAATCGCACTGCCTGACGTTCTCCCGGACCTTCACGAACGTGTTGTCGTTGGAGAACCGAAGGACCTCCATCTTCCCCAGGGGAAGGTCGAGGTACTCGCAGATGGCTCGGGCCAGCTCCGGATGGGCATTACCACTGAAGATCTTGAGGCGGTTTCGCATCTGGTAGGCAGTCTAGCATGCCTGGGGACCGAGGAGCAGGTGAGGGGAAGCCACGAGTGCGCGGTCACGCGGAAGCTACGGCCGCCGCGGCTGACGCGCCCACCTGCGCGGAACAGGGAAAAAAACGGCGCCCCGGGGAGGGCCGGGGCGCCAGGACCAGGGTTGTAATCGGGGGGCCGGCCGCGAACGGCCCGGCCCCCCTTGCGGGAACTACTGCTTGCGGACGTTCACGTTCGCGGTCGGCCAGTTGCCCGTCAGGTCCTTGTAGGACCGCTGGAGCAGCTGGACGGCGTAGGCGAAGTTGTGGACGCCCTTGCTGCCGTCGAGCGATACGAACTCGACGTTCCACAATGCCTTGGCCTGCTTGACCGTCAAGCCCCTGGGGTTCTCGTCGGTGCTCGTAAGCCACTGATTCCAACCGGTCGGGTTCTGGGTCGCGATCTCGTGCTCGACCTTCTGGATGAGACCCTCGACCTCTTCCTGGATGCCTTCGATCGTGCCGTTGCCGTCGTAGTCGGCGCCGGCCTCGATGTTGAAGTCAGTCGCCCCGGCGTGGCACTTGCCACAGGTGGCGACGGCGTTGTTGACGCTGCCATTGCGCATGTTGAACGTGTGGTTGCCCACCACGTCGTCGACGTTCCGGGTGTTCGAGGTCGCCGTCTGCATGTGGCATCCCACGCAGGTGTCCTCGACGACCGTCCTGTGCGGCGAGCTGGAGTAAGGAGCTATCGCGGTGTACTCGGGGTACTCGTAGCCGTTCGCACCCTGGAGCATGTCGTTCTGGCAGTTGTAGTGCGGTCCGAAGCGCGTCGGGAGCGCCGAGGGGGTGGTCTGGTTGGCATTCGCCGAGGACTTCCTGGCGCTGTGGCAGACCATGCAGGTGGCGGCGGCGCCGGTCTTCTGGACGAGGCGACCGCTGATCAGCTTGATGTCGCGGTCGAAAGACCTGAGCTGGAAGTCGACCGTGCTGCCCTTGTCGGTCGAGTGCGGGTCGTGGCAGGCCGCGCAGCCGATCGGGCCCTGGTTCGAGGTGGTCGACCAGCCGGCCGGCCAGGAGCTGAGCGCGTTGTGCGTGGTCGAGACCGTCGCGTAGTGGCTCATCGCGCTCGCGTAGGCCGCGCCGCTGTGGCAACCAAGGCAGTTGGTCGAACTCGTGGCCGGCTTCTTCGAGTGGCCGCGGTGCTTGCTCCACTGCGCCGGCGCCCAGGAATGGCACTGGCCGCAGGTCTCGACGTCGTAGCCGTAGCCGATCTTCGCCTTGCTGCCACTGTGACTGGCGCCGGGGCCGTGGCAGTTCTCGCACTGGATACCGCCGAGATCCTTCAGCTCCTGGGGCACCGAGGTGTACGACGTGGTCGTCGTCGGGCTCGGGGGGGTCCAGGAAAGGCTGGCGGCGACATCGTCGAAGCCGCTGACCGCCGTGGGGGTCGGATCGTTGCCCACCGTGCGCGAGCGCAGGCCGGCGATGGTCGTGCCAACGCGGCCGGCCCGGTTCAGGTAGTTCTGCAGCGACATGGCGTGGGCGGTCATGTTGAACCCGGTGAACTTGTCTGCCGTGAAGCCGCCGTCGTGGCAGTTCTGGCAGTTGGACGTGCCGGCGTAGGTGCTGGCGTTGAACTTGAACGACTTCGCCTGCGACGCTTCCTTGATCTCGTAGATGCCCTTCTTGTCAGGCACGAAGTGCCCGAACCGGGTGGTGGCGTCCTGGAGTTGGTTGGTCGAGGTGCCGCCCGTGGTGGTCCGGTTCACGATGGTCCAGGAGTAGGACTGTTGATTGGCCGGGGCAACGAAGTAGACGTTCGAGCCCACCTCGACGTTGGTCGTGCCGCTGTTGCGCCAGGCGCTGTAGATCTCGGTCGTGCCGGTGGCCGTGAGCCCCTGCGGGTCGCGGACCGTCACGGTGAAGTTGTAAGCGCCCGCGACGTTCGCAGTGATGGGCAGCAAACCGTACTCGGTGGTGCTCAGCGGAAGGCCGGCGGCCGAGCAGATGGTCGGAATGTCGGCCGTGCTGAAGGTCGGCTGAGCGGCCGTGTCGCTCGAGAGGGTGACCTTGACGCGATCGGTCGCGCCCTGGACCCACTTGTAGGTCAAGGCGCCCTGCTCCGGATCGGTCGAACCGGACGCATTGAGGGTGATCTGCTTGCCGTAGCCGACGCCGAACTGGCCGGCGCCCGCGTTGGCGACCGGCTTGGAGGCGCTGGACGGGTTCACCGTGAGGGTCACGGTGCCGGTGCCGATGCCGCCCTGGCTATCGGTGACGGTGACCGTGAAGGTGTAGGTGCCCGCAGTGGCCGGGTTGACCCCGGCGGAGGCTGCGCTGGCGTTGGCGATCGTCAGGGTCGGCGTGCCCGCGGTC
>JACQZL010000417.1 GCA_016213865.1 Candidatus Rifleibacteriota bacterium | reverse complement strand
GTGCCGGCCTTGCCCAGGGCCCTGGCGGGGAAGGGCCTGGTCGCCTACGTGCCGGCGCTGCCGGCCACGCAGGCCGCCACCGGCACGCCGGACGAGTTCGCAATCGTGGCCTACGAGTCGGAAGCGGTCTATCGCCGCCTGGGCACGCTGCCGGAGGGGAAAGCCTACCAGGCGCTGCACTGGGACTACTTCGATCGCGGCCTGACGAAGACCGGCGGCGCCGTTCCCTTCCTGGGCACTCTGGAGGCCGAGACGCCCGTCGACGTCATCAACCGGCCCGTCGACTGGCAGAGCGGTCAGTGCGCCGTCTTCATCGGAGAGCGGCTGCCCGCGATCCCGCGCTCGCAGCCGCCCGCGCGAAGGGAGATGACGCGGGCGAAGGGCCTGTGATGTACTGCACGGTGAGATGAAGTTCAAGCCGGTGACCGAGGCGTTGGAGTCGTTCTGCGAGAGGCAGGGCGTCAAGTTCGTGCTGGTGGGCGCTTTCGGGCTGGCAGCGTACGGGCTGCAGCGAAGTACCAGGGATCTCGACCTGCTGATTGAAGACCGGGATGGCCCGGCGGTGAGCTGTTTTCTCGAGTCGCTGGGCTATCAGACGTTGCATCGGACGGACGCCTTCGCCATTCACGTCCATCCGCTGGGCGCGATGGGTAGAGTGGACCTGATCTTCGTCGACGGCTCGACGGCCGCCCAGGTCCTCCGACGGGCCCGGCCGGTTCCGCTGCTCGGAAGGTCCGTGCTCGTCGCTTGCCCGGAGCATCTGGCCGCAATGAAGGTTCAGGCCATGGCCAACGATCCGCGGCGGTTGCTGGGGGATTTGGCCGACGTCCAGTTCCTTCTCGGCCTCCCGGGCGTTGACCGCGACGAGATCCGCTGTCACTTCGAGCGGCATGGTCTGCTGGACCGTTACCATGAAATCTGCCGACTCCTCGACCAGGCTCTTTGACCTCTACCGGGTCACCCGCATCGGCAAGGCCGAGCTCGAACTGCTTCGCGCCGCCAGACCGCGATGCGAGAACCTCGACGAATACGTCGAGTTCCTGGACGCCAACGAAGACCTCTTCCCGGAGGGACCTGGCCCGCGACAGCTGCCCGCCGGCAAGCGTTTTCGGCTCTGAGCTTTCCGGGGCCGCTCGAGCTGCCGGAGCTACCGCGAGGCGGGGCCTTGTCGACGACGCTCCTGTCTTCCCGAAGAACTCCTGGCCTGCAGTAGGGGATTCCACCGGTCCGAGCCGGCTGAGGGGGACACTCGGCACTCCACCTTCACCGCGACGCCCGCACCAGCAGCATCGTGCCCAGGCCACCCAGCAGCAGGTTGGGCATCCACACCGCCGCGAGCGGCGGCAGGTAGCCTGAATCGCCCAGCGTGCGTCCCATCCCGAGCAGGATGTAGTAGACGAACATGATGAGGATGGAGAGCCCCACGCCCATCGAGGTGCCGCTGCGGCCCTTGCCGATCGCCAGCGGCGCGGCCATCAGCGTCAGGAACAGGCTCGCCATCGGGAAGGCGGTCTTGAAGCGAAGCTCGACCCACTCCGAGAGCGCCGACGCCCCGCGATCTTCCTTCTCCTTGATGTAGCGACTGAGCTGGGACATCGACATCTCGCGAGGCGAGAGCGGCTTCTCGTCGACCGGCCGGCCGTAGCGTGGGTCGACCGGGTAGAACCAGCTTCCGAAGCAGATCTCGTCCCTGAGCGCGCCGTCGCGGGAGAGCACCTGCGTCAGCCCCCTGGTGAACGTCCAGCCGCCGTTGGCCAGCCTGCCCTGGCTCGCCTCGGTGACCCGCGGGAAGAGGACGTTGCCCTGAACGGGATCCTTCTGGAACTGGAAGATCGTGACGTCGGACATCGTCTCGGTGCGGTGGGCATAGCTGCGCACGAAGATCGTGAACTCCTTGCCGCCCTCGAAGAAGACATCCCGGGCGATCTTGGGCAGAGGCTTGACCAGCACCACCTCGTTGAGGGTGGTCTGCTCTCGAAGGTAGGTCGCCCGGGGGACGACGTACTCGTGCAGGCCCAACACCGCGAGGCTCACCGAGAGACCGAACGCGATGAGCGGGATGGAGATCCGGCCGAAGCCGATGCCGCTGGCCTGCATCGCGGTCAGCTCGGAATCGGACGAGAGACGGCCCACCGTGACCAGGACCGCCAACAGCACAGCCATCGGCGCGGCCGTCGTCAGCACGACCGGCATCGAGTACAGGAAGATCTTCGCCACCGCCGAGAAGGCGACTCCCTTCGTGACGAAGAGGTCGATCATCTTCATCAGGATCTGCACCAGCCACAAGGTCCCGAAAAGCAGGAGCCCGAAGTTGAAGGGCACCAGCAGCTGTCCCAGGATGTAGCGGTCGATGACTCGCAAGGCCAGCGGGGGCCGGAGACGGCGCGTCAGCCGCTCTTGAAGATGACCGGCAGGAGTTCGATGACGAGCGCCAGCGCCAGGACCCCGCCTACCATCAGGGCAAAGCCCATCAAGATCTCCCTGGGAAAGCGCGAGGGATGCTGGCCGGAGATGAGGGCGTAGACCAGCGAGATGCACAAGCAGGCCAGTACCAGCGTCAGCACCGTGAAGCCAAGGCCGATCATCTTGCCTGCCCGCCCCCGTCCAGGCGAGCCAGGAGCCGGCGGTTGACCGCCAGGTCGTAGGCATCGAGCATCACGAGCAGGTTCAGGAGGCCGGACAGCAGGGCGAAGCAGTCGCCGATGTCCTTGATGCCGACGGGAATCGCCGCCCGCTTGAACGGCAGCAGGGTGTCGACGAATTGCGAACCCTGCCAGAGGAAGCCCGCCAGATAGTTGAACAGGCCGACGAAGAAGGGATAGCCGTAGATGAAGATGAAGCGCCAGAGCGAGTCGATCGGGCCCTCGACGTCGCGGCCGCGGTCGGTCTGCTGGAAGGCGGCCGAGCCGGCCTCGTACGACTTGAAGATGTTCGAGTGATACTTGGAGTAGAAACCTCCGCCCTTGTCGGCATCCGGGTGCAGCGTGACCCCGAAGAGGAACATCAGGGTGAGGATCAGGAACAGCGCGACTCCCCTGCGTCTCAGGCCGAGGAGCATGTGGACCAGGCCCGGGAAGAGGACGCCGCTGAATGCGATGCAGAACGCGTTCATCTGAGCGTCAGTGCCCCGGCTGGCCAACGGCCGCGTCACGCCGGCGGGATTGGAGGAAGCCGCTGAACCGGCCCAGATCGCGGACCGCCTTCCACACGATGCCCGACAGCAGGTAGAGAGCGGCGACGACGAAGATGAAGTCCTGCTTGTAGGTGAACAGGGCCACCAGGACGATGCCGAGGAAAGCGGCCTTGACGTAGAGACGGCGGGCACCGCCCTCCGACTTCTTCATGCTCGGGTAGGGCAACGTCGAGACCATCAGCCCCGAAGTCAGGAGCGTCATCGCCAGATAGAAGCCGTCCGGCAAGGCCATCGCGTTGTTCAGGTCGGTCAGGGCGCAGGCGCACAGGAAGGTGGCCGCCGCGGGGATGGGACAGCCGACGAAGAAGTACGTCGGCGGCTTGGGCGAACGGGCGATGACGTTGAACCGGGCCAGCCGCAGCGCCCCGCAGATGCAGAAGAGCATCGCCACGAGGAAGCCGGCGGTCCCGTAGCTGCGGAGGGCCAGCTTCAGGATCAGACAGGCCGGAGCAACGCCGAAGGAGACCAGGTCGGCCAGCGAGTCGAATTCCTCGCCGAATTGCGACGAGACCTTCATCCAGCGGGCGACGCGGCCGTCCATGGCGTCGAAGACATTGGCGAAGAGCACGAGCCAGGCCGCCATCTCGAGGTTGGCCGGCTCGTCGACCGTCAGCAACGCGATGGCCGAGAACCCGAACGCCAGGTTGGCGGCGGTGAACAGGTTGGGAAGAACGTAGATGCCTCTCATGCGGCCTCCCCGAGCACCGTCTCGCCAGCCCGCACCTTGTCGCCGACCACCACGGTCACGGCAGTCTCCCTGGGCAGGAACAGATCGACCCGGGAGCCGAAGCGGATGAGGCCGAAACGCTCTCCGCAGGCCAGCTCGTCACCGACCTCCGCCCTGCAGACGATGCGCCGGGCGACCCAGCCGGCGATCTGGCGCACCAGGCACCGCTGCCCGCCGAACTCCAGCCCCATGCTGAGCTGCTCGTTGAGTTCGCTCGCCTTGTCGACGAAGGCGACGTGGAACTCGCCGGGGCTGTAGTACTTGTAACAGACCCGCCCGGTGACCGGCGCCCGGTTCACGTGGACGTTGAAGACCGACATGAAGATGCTGACCCGGGTCGCGGGCCCGCCCAGAAAGGTGGGCTCATGGACCTCGTCGATGCCGATGACGGTGCCGTCGGCGGGCGAGACGATCAGCTTGGCGCCGTCCGGCGTGTTCCGCTCGAAGTCGCGAAAGAAGAAGGCAGCGAAAAGCCCGAAGGCCAGGAAGAGGCCTCCGAGCGAGGGCAGTACAGGCAGCATCAGGACGCCCGGGAGCAGCCCGCCCAGGACGAAGGGAACACCTTCCCTGGCGAGGGGTAGTCCGAGAGGACGTCCTGGGTTCCGCTTCAAGGCAACTCCTTCATCGCGGGCAGTTCAGGCCCGGGAGCGCCCGGCGCGAGTGGCCCCGGGCCCGTGCTCCAGGCATTGCGCGGAATCGACTCGCCCGCGAGCCGACTGCCGGCAAGACCTAGACGGCGGCGGGGGGCTCGGCCTGAGGGGCCTCGGCCGCCACGATCTCCGCAGCCGCCACGATCTCCGCAGCCGCGGCGACGGCCGCGTCTGCGATGACAGCAATTCGCTGCTTGCCCGGTCCGAAGGTCTCGAAGCGGACATGGCCGTTGGCCGTTGCGAAGAGCGTGTCATCCTTGGCGCGCCTCACGTTGACGCCCGGGAAGAACTTGGTGCCGCGCTGTCTGACAAGAATGCTGCCGGCCAGAACGAACTGTCCGGAGAAGCGCTTGATGCCCAGCCGTTGGGAGTGGCTGTCACGCCCGTTGCTGGAACTCCCCATTCCTTTTTTGTGAGCCATTTCGATGCCTCCGAAAGCCGGCGCTGAGATGCCTGGTCCAGGCCCGTCGAAGGGCCGGACCTCGCGACATCAGGCCTGGATGTTCAGGACTTCCACCTGCGTGTAGGACTGGCGATGACCGTGCAGGCGGCGATACTGCTTGCGCCGGCGGTGCTTCTGCGCGAGGACCTTCTGGCCACGGCCATGGGCCTTGACCTTCACGGTCACGCTGGCGCCCGCCACCATGGGCGTGCCGACCTTGGTTCCGGAATCCGTCTGAGCCAGCAGGACGCGGCCGATACTGACTTCCGTGCCGACCTCGGCCTCCAGCTTCTCGATCTGGATGGTCTGGCCGACTTCGACCTTGTACTGTTTCCCGCCGGTTTCGATGACCGCAAACATGACTGCCTCCTGGGCAAGAACACAAATCGAACCCACGCTCGGCAGACGACGAGGGTAGTCCGGCAAGATAACACGGTGATGGGGCGGAGTCAACGAAATCAGGGGCAGGGGTTAGGGGTTGGGGGTTAGGGGTTAGGCAGCCGGGTGACGGCGGGACAGCGCGGAACGGCCCGGGGGGAATGCTCCGCTCGAGGGCAGTCGCCAAACCATGACGCGCGGCGCCCTTCCTGACCCCCAACCCCTAACCCCCAACCCCTACTGGTTTGCGTCTTCGATCCGGTACTGCTCCCGGTGCATCCCCTCTTCGGCCCGCACGAAGATGCGCTTTCCCTGGCGCGCCTCCAGCTCTCGCAGGCTCGCCTCCCGCGTCTGCACCAGCAGTTGCGCGATGTCGGGGTGGGCCGACACCAGCAGCAGATCGCCCTTGGCCCGTGGCGCCTTCTCGAGGATCTCGCGATAGAGCCGCGCCGCCACGATATCGGGCCGCAGCACCCGCCCCTCGCCGTTGCAGTACGGACAGTGATCCTTCATGTAGGAGGCCAGCGTCCCCCGGTTGCGC
>JACQZL010000416.1 GCA_016213865.1 Candidatus Rifleibacteriota bacterium | reverse complement strand
GTGATCCTGAAGATCACGTTGGAGCCCCCGTCCTCCACCTGGAACTTCTCGATGTCCAGGAACCCCTCGCGATTGTTGAAGCTCAGCGGATACTGGTAGAACCCCGGGCCGTTGTCGTCTCCCTTGGGGTCGCGCATGCTGAAGTAGATCTTGTGGCCGTCCTCGTTGCCGCCCTGTACCGGCTTGTAGACCGGCGGCGGCGAGCTGGAGGCGCACCCGCCGGTGAAGCAGCACGCCAGCCCGGCCAGGAGCAGGGACAGCCCGATTCGCAGGCAAGGGCGGGGGCCGCTTTCGTAGAGCCGGGATTGGGTTAGCTGCATCGGGTCCTGCCTCTACTTGACGCTGATCATCGAGTGGCCGCTGTCGTTGCGTTCTTCGTAAGGATCCCTGCGAACCAGGTCGTCCCTGTTCAGAACGAAGCCGTAGCCCAGGTCACCGGCCGTGAAGCTTGCGTCGATGCGGGTCCACGCGCCGTCGCCGGCGATGCGGTCGCCGCTGACCTGAGTGCCGGGCGTGGCCGGGTCGATGTCGAACTGGCTCCCGTCGTCGTACAGCGGCCGCGCGCCGGCGCGCGGGTCGAAATCGTTGAAGTCGCCCACCAGTTCGACCGTGCTCAGCGGCCCGAAGTCTTCCGCGAAGAGCACGAAGACCGCCGTCGACGCCGTCTTGGGGATCAGTTCGTGCACGGAGTTGGTCAACCTCGGGTCGCTCGAGCCGAAGCGCGCCGAATCCAGGTTTACCTCGAACTGCTCGATGGTCTGGCCGTGATCGGGGAGGTGGACGATCCCGTAGCCGAGGTCGTAGGCGTCGCCGCGGGCGACCACGAAGTGCCGATCCAGCAGGCGGGTCTCGATCTGGAAGTCCCCCTCCACGTCGCAGAACCCCAGGTCGCTCGAGTTCGGGAACGGGCCCATGATGCGCAACCGGTTGTAGTTGGTGCTCGAACCGACCAGGTTGGTCCGGATACCCACCGTCGAGAGCGGCGCCGGTACCGCGATCCGCTGCTTGATCACCGACGTCAGCGCGACCACGCCGTCCTGGATGCAGCCGCCCAGCAGCACCGAGGCGAGTGCGAGCAGCACCGCTCCCAGCATCGCCAGGCCCAGGTCGGCGCGCCGCCAGGGCCCGGGCCGGTGGCAATCGCATGCTCGGGCGTGCTCGTGGCAGCTGGATTTCGAGACGGAGGTCGTCATCGTCGGTGAGGAGGTCGCGGAGGTAGGGGGATGCTCAGAAGTCGGTCTGGCCCTTCAACTGGATGATCTTGTTGGTGCGGTAGAAGAGGAGGGGACCGTCGTCCCAGCGATCGTCCGGGTTCTCGTACTCGTAGCCGTAGCTGAGCCGGAGTTCGGTCTTGGGCGTCGGCTCGTAGAGCAACTCGAGGAAGTTGTTCACCACGTAGTCGTCGTTGCGCTTGACCGTGTCGATGTTCATCACGCTGTGCGCGTAGCGCAGCTTCAGGGCCCGCGTGAACTGCCATGTCGCCTCTCCGGTGAGTTCGTCGGTGATGCCGTCGAGTGCGCTGTCCACCGCATCGTGCGCGTCCTCGCGCAGGCCCCAGGCCTTCAGCGACAGGCTGTCGTTGAGCCGGACGTTGGCCTCGCCGCCGATCGTCCACAGATCCAGGCCGTTGCGCTGGGGTCGCAGCACCTTGCCTCGCGTGTTTCTCGCCAGCGGGCGGATGATGTTCCCCTGGTCGTCCTCGAAGAGCCGGTCGGGGTTGGTCGCCGAGAAGGACCGTAGCAGGGCGTTGTTGATGTACTCGGCGTAGCCCGAGAGGTAGAGCGTGCGGTTGAGCTGGCTGTTGAGCGTGAACCGTCCCAGACGGTTCTCGAAATGACGGGCGTCCCACCCGATCGCGTCGTGGTCGTCGAGCCACTCGAGATACCCGATGGCGCTCGTGTCGGGTGTCAGTTTCACGTCCACCGAGAAGTTCCCGAAGTCGATGCCGGTCTCGTTGACGGCGTGGTCTTCCTGGTGCTCGAACGTCAGCTCGACGTGCGTCTTGTCGGTCAGGTCGGCCAGCGTCTGCAGCCTGGCGCGGGTGCCCGGCTGGGCCCCGGCGATGTTGTCTTCCCACCACTTGTCCTCGTACAGGCACGAGAGCGTCAGATCCTCGAAGATCCGGGCCAGCTTGTCCTTGAAGTCGTACTTGACCTCGGTTCGCACGAGCCGCTCGCCGCGGGTCGTCGGACCCTTGCGCCCGAAGTTGTCCCTGAACGGCGGCAGCGAGGTGTCGACGAACTGGGACTGTGACAGCCGAGAGCGGAAATCCTTGCCGAACTGGTACGTCTTCAGCGACAAGGTCAGGTCTCGGAACTGGTAGGACGCGTCGCCCTTGAGCGCGCCTCCGTCCATACCTCGTTCGGGGTCGTCGTCGGCGCTCTTGCGGCCGCCGTCGCTCCGCATCCCGACCAGCGCCACGTCCCACTTGTACCCGGCCGTGCGGCCGCCCTGGAGATCGGCGGCCCACACTCGGTTGAACTCGTTCTTCGTGTCGTAGTTGTAGGCGTTCTCCACGTACGTTGTGCCGAGGACCATGTGGTTCTTGTGCGCCTCGGCGCCGGCCGTGCGATACGGCTCGTAGAGGATGCGCATCGCGTAGACGTCGTCTGTGGTCACCGTCATCGGCTTGAAGAAGTCGGTCAGATCCTCGGAGTTGTTCCCCTGGCTGTCCTCCAGGTTGAACTCCTTGAGCACGGCGGCGTTGTACGAGAGCCTCTTGTAGGAACCGCTGCCTTCCAGGCCCGAGAAGGGCGCCGAATCGAACGAGTCGATGGTCAGCAGCACCGCGGGATCGGTGAAGTCGGTCATCGATTCGTTCGAGAAGGCCCGGGTGTCGAGGCGCTTGGCGTGCAACCTGAAGTGCGCCTTGTTCACGTTCACCCGTTGCGGATCGTCCACGCTCGTGGCGAAATCGTCCGTCACGTCGCCGGCGATCGGCGGATCGCTGAACCGGTAACCCAGGTTCGCGTTCCCGCTGGTCGGGCCGCTGATGCGGGCCTTCACCTCGAGGAACGCCTCCAGGTCCCGGAAGAAGCCGCCGCCGAGGTAGGGCTGCCCGATGAATCTCAGGTAGGCCTCCTGGCCCAGCGGCTCGAGCCCCACGTCCTTGAACTGCGTGTACGGGCTGACGTCCTTGTCGAACGGGTAGTTGACAAAATTGAACGGCCGCACCACGAACGTGTTCTCCAGCCGGTAGAACCCCTCCATCCTCACGTTCGAAAGCGTCGAGTCGAGCCGATCGGTCTTCTTCTCGACCTCGTCGATGCGCTTCTCCAGGCTCTCGACCCGCACCCCCAGCAGGTCCAGCTCGGCCCGGAACTCGTTGGTGAGCCGCGAAACGCTGAGTGTCTCTTCGGGACTCAGCGTGCCACCGTTGCCCTTGATCTGGCCTACCCGGTCGAGGATCTTGGCGACCACGACCGCCAGATCGTAGCGCGTGACCACCTTCTTGCCCTTGAAGGTGCCGTCCGGGTAACCCTGCATCAGCCCTTCGCGCGCCAGCTTGTCGACCGCTTCGTAGGCCCAGTGGTCGGCGGGCACGTCTCGGAAGGCCGCCGCCGTCGCTGCGCCAGGCGCCGCCTGGGCAAGGGCCCGGTCCGGCCCCGCCGCGAGGCATGCCAGCGCCAGGAGCGCCAGGGCAAGGCGTCGCCACGGGTTCAGCCGTGGTTGTCGGTTCGACATGGGTGGGGCAACAAAAGAAAGGCGCAGACAGAGAGTTTCGTCCGATCAGCCTATCGGCAGCCCCGAGGCGTTCCGTAACAAAAGCCAGGCGCCCCAGCCTGGTTCTGTCTCACGCAACCGTCAAAGCCCTCTCGGGCGCCGTTCGCGCGAGTGCCCCCTCGGAACGAAAAACGCGTACAAAACAAAAACCCGGCGTTTCAGCCGGTGCTTTGCTCGTGCACCCGTCTCTTGCGCGGATTCTTGCCTTACGGCCCCGGCGATGCCGGGTCTACAACCGCTGCGAGGACAGCTATTTGACTACGGTCCCGGCGATGCCGGGTTTGCAACCGCTGCGCCGTCCTGTACCCGAATTGACTTCAGGTACCGCGCTTCGGTGCACGCCGAGAGAATACGTTACAGACCTCGGATTGTCAACACCCAATTTTGAGTCCTTTTCGAAAAGGGGGCGAAAACAAAACGCCAGCCCCTCGCGGGGCCGGCGTTCCACCGGAAACTCAATCGCTCGCTATTGGTCCAGGCCCTGGAACTTCGGCAGGATGTTGACGCCGTCGGCTTCGGCGATGACGCCGATCATCGGCGCCACCAGAGGCTTCGGCTCGTTGAGCGTCAGCTTCCAGGTGAGCATCCGCTCCTGGCCGGCGGGGAGCCGGCTGAGCCGCTGCGTGTCGCTGCCGCCGGCGACGGTGAAGTCGAGGCCGCTCACCAGCCGCACGTCGATGTTGGCCAGGTCCAGCTCGCTCAGGTTGCTCACCACTGCGGTCAGGACCAGCTTCGAGCCCTTGCGCTCGATGCTCGTGCGGCTCACCAGGGCCGCCACGTCGGCCTGGCTCGAAGCGGTCAACCGGGCCAGGCCCGTCTTCAGCGACTTCAGGTAGGCCTCGGGGCCGGCCTCGACCGCCATCGAGGCAGCCGTGTCGGCGCCGGCCACGCGGGCCAGCGTGTCGGCCAGCACGGTCGTGCGCCGGGTCAGTTCCGACTGGGTCGCCGTGTACAGGTCGCGGGCGCTCCCGGCGGCCTTCTCGTCGGCGCTGCCGTCGCTCAGGGCCAGCGTCTCGAGCTTGCTGCCGAGCAGATCGATGCGGGCATCCGCCGCCAGCAGCCGGTCGACCTTGGTGGAGAGGGCCGCATCCTTGGTCTTGGCTGCCGTCCAGGCCTCGCGGGCCGCGTTCTGGTAGCTTCCATAGGCCGCCTCCAGCTCCATCATCAGCTTCCGGTTGAACGCCTCGTTCACCCGGACGTGCCGCATGCTGTCGGTGGCCAGAGCCGCCGTGGCGGCCGGATCGAACGCCCAGCGCGCCCCGTTGATCATCTCACCGCGAGGCAGCGAGAAGAAGTAGCTGCCGCAGTCCCAGGTCGTGTGGGCCAGCAGGCCGCCCGCCGCCACGCCGCCGATGATGGCGACGACCTTGGAAATGTTGGTGGGATCGAACACCGAGGCATAGCCCACGATCTGGGTGACCTTCTTCACAATGCTGGCGATCTC
>JACQZL010000415.1 GCA_016213865.1 Candidatus Rifleibacteriota bacterium | reverse complement strand
GGAACCCACCCGAACGCGCCGTCCGACCGCAGGAGCGCACGGGATCGAGGGTGGTCGATGCGCTCGCAGGTCCGCTCGACCGCACCGCACGCGGCGGTGAACTCTGCATGGCCATCGCCGTTGCCCGGGCCGAGCATGGCCTGCACCCACACCGACGAGCCTGCGTGCTGCAACGTCCCTCGGCGAAACCGGACCTCGCCTCGCTTCCGGCCCGAGTACCCTGGCAAGGCCGAAGTCTCCGCGCGCCGCCGCGCCGCGGGGAGGTCGTCGCCCTCGGGCAGCGCGCGGTGGCGCAGGGTCGTCACGGTCGGATCGAAGTCGAAGATGTGCCAACCCTGGCCGCGGGCATCGTAGGTCTGCACCGCAGGATGGCGCAGCACCACGTCGATGCCGGCGCCCTCCGACAGCAGCCACTCGCTGGTCGGCCGCAGCAGCTCGGGCTCGACGACCCTCAGGAGGCTGATCGGCATTCGTTCCAGCCAGTGAAACCCGGGATCATCTGGCAGGCGAGCTGAGGCAGCCAAGCAGCTTTCCTCAAGGATCGCCGAGGTATCGGCATTGGCCTCGGCTCGGACCACAACCACACCTGACCACATCGGGTCCCTGACGAACGGGACCGGCACTGTCCCTCTCGGGAGGCAGCCTTTCCTTGGGTGAACTCTCAACGAAAGGAGCTCGCAGTGCCGACCCCGCAACATCAACGATACCTCGACTTCGTCTCCTCGCGGATCTTCTCCCACAGAGACGACCCCGCCCTCGCTGAAGAGGTCAAAGCCCGGGGACAGGCCATTCTCGTCCTCTTCTCCCTCGACCTCGGACCGGCTCGGCCGATCCTCGACCGCTGCTACGCCAAGAACAAAAGGGGCTCGGACCCCTGGGACCCCGTCATCCTGCTCAGGGCCCTCCTGCTCTCCATCCTCATCGGCCAACCCTCCCTCAACAGGTTTGTCCCCCAGCTCAGGGGCTCCCGCCTCCTGCCGCTGCTGGCCGGCATCAGGGGCAGCCGCCGCCCTGGCGTGGGTACCCTCTACGACTTCCTCCACCGCCTCCGTGACGGCCCCGTCAGGCGCTCCTGCGAGCACCGGGAGCGACCCAGCGAGCTCGGGCGGCGCCGCTCGGAAGCGCCGAGACCCAAGCAGCAACGGCCCGAGCGGAAGAAGAAGAGGAAGGGGCGGCGGAAGAAGGGAGATCAGGACCAGGTGCCCGAGGACAGCTCGGCCACGGCCGCATCGGTGGCCAAGCTCGAGGCGGCCAAGGACCTTGCGAACCCCGAGGACCTGATGACCAGGCTGGGAGAACTCTTGCTCGAGGTCGGGGTCAGGGAGTCGGCCGAGCGGGGCCTGCTGGGTGACGACGTGAGCGAGATCCTGCTCTGCGGCGACGGCAGCGCGCTGGTCACCGGGGCCTCACGGCAGGGCAGGAAGGTCTGCTCCTGCGACAAGAAGACGAAGTGCGACTGTGACCGCGTCTACTCTGATCCCGACGCCCGCTTCGGCTGGGACGACTATCGCAAGACCTTTTTCTTCGGCCACCACTTCTGCGAGTTCCTGGTCAGCTCACAGGGACAGGACCTCCCCTTGGTGATCCGGCTCGGACCGGGCAACACCACGGACTTCACCATCTCGCCCGAGGCCTACGACTTCCTGCTCAAGGAGCTGCGCCACAGAGACTGGGGCCTGAGCATAGCCACGGTGATCCGAGACAAGGGCCACGACGGCCTCCGGAACTACCGCTACCCCCTGTCCCAGGGCACCGTGCCGGTCATCCCGCTGGCCAAGGACGCCCCCGCCCTTCATCCCCGGCGCCCGGACCTGTCCTTGTCGCCCCGAGGAGTGCCCCTGTGCGAAGGAGGGGCGGAGCTGGCGCCACCTGGCTCGGCCGGGCCGGACCGACGGCTCTTCGTCTGCCCCGTGAAGGCGGGCTGGCTCGAGCGGTGCCCCAAGGCTCCCGCCGAGGACCCCGACTGGGTCTGCCGACCTGGCCAGCTCCTCGGTCCCGTGGTGAACCTGAGCGTGTCAGCCAACCCGAGGCTCTGCCCGCCGATCCCGCGCAACAGCGAGCGGCACAAGGAGCTGATGAAGCTCAGGAGCGGCTGTGAGCGAAGCAACAGCGTGAAGAAGGGGCCCTTCAAGCCGGAGCAGGCCCGGCATCAGCGGTGGTCGTTCCGGGCGATCCGGCTGCACCTGATGGCGCTGTTGCAGCACGCGAAAGCCTGGGTCGCCGGTGAGGAAGCGCAGGAGCTGGTGAACCACCTCTTGGGAGTGGAAGAGCTGAAGCAGGCCGCGTAGTCGGGGCAGGGCAGCCCCCGAGTCCTTGGCAGCCCTCCTGAGCGAAGCTCGCAGGAGGAGAGGGCGTCGATCCGTGCCCGGACTCCCTTTGAACGAGTGTTCCAGGCCCTTGTTGCCGAGGCAGACCCGGTGAGGAGCGCTCCGTGCTCGATCTCCGCTGACCGTTCGGGGCCACCGCACCCCCTGTGGGCTGGTTTACCTGTGTTTCCAGGGGGATCGGCTTATTACGCCGATTACCCTCGTAGAAGGTGCCCACGCCGGGGCGGCGCCTCCCTCTGATGCCGGCCAGCAGCGGCAGGAGGCGTGAGCCCTTGAGGAGTGGGACGAACCTGTTGACGGAGGG
>JACQZL010000116.1 GCA_016213865.1 Candidatus Rifleibacteriota bacterium | reverse complement strand
GTGAGACACCGCGGGCAAAGGCCCGGATGCTCGCCGTCCGCTCCGACTTTCTGGTCCTACTTCCAGCAACGCTGGCACTTGTTGCCCCCGGCGCGGGTCACCCCGAAGACGACCCCCGGGACGAACTCGCTCGACTCCGGCTCCTCGAGGCGCTCGTCACGAGAGACCTCCACGGCGCTCGCCACCAGGCGCAGGCGGCTGACGATGCAGACCTCCTCGAACTGGCGGAGGTTGTGCTCGACGTCGTGCGCCAGGGCCTGGTCGGGCACGTAGACGCTCAGGAGGGCCTCGAGCGAGCTGCCGATGACCTTCTTCTCGCGAGCCAGCTCGAGGGCCTTCGAGGCACCCTTCTTGAACGCCATCAGATGCTCCCAGCGAGCCAGCAGCATCGGGTCCTTCCAGTCCTCTTCGACCCGGGGCCAGCTCGTCAGGAACACGCTCGCGGGCTTCTCGCCCTGCCAGTTGACGAGCGCGAAGGACTCCTCGGCGGTGAAGCTCATGATTGGCGCGAGCATCTGGATGAGCGCCCGCAACCAATGGTAGAGCGCAGTCTGGGCCGAGCGCCGCTCCCTCGACCCGGGGGCCGAGCAGTAGAGGCGGTCCTTCAGGATGTCCAGGTAGAACGACGACAGCTCCACCGCGCACAGGTTGTGGAGGAGGTGCAACACGAGGTAGAAGCGATAATGCTCGTAGTGCTCGTGCGCCTTTTCCACGGCGTCTGCCAGCAGGGCCAGGGCCCAGCGGTCGAGCTCTTCCATCTGATCGACGCCGACCGCGTGGCGGGTCGGGTCGAAGTCGGACGTGTTGCCCAGCATGAAGCGCAGCGTGTTGCGCACGCGCCGGTACATGTCCGTGCACTGCTGCAGGATCTTCTTGCTGGCCTTGATGTCCGTCGTGTAGTCGGAGCTGGCCACCCACAGGCGAAGGATGTCCGCACCCAGTTCGCGCGTGAGCTCCTGCGGCACGATGACGTTGCCGAGCGACTTGGACATCTTGCGGCCGGCCTCGTCGACGACGAACCCGTGCGTCAGCACCTGGCGATAGGGAGCCGCATCCAGGGCCGCCACGGAGGTCAGCAGCGACGTCTGGAACCAGCCGCGGTGCTGGTCGCTGCCCTCGAGGTACAGGTCGGCCGGCCAGGACTGGTCGGGGCGTGTCGTCAGCACGGACGCGTGGCTGACGCCAGAGTCGAACCAGACGTCCATGATGTCGGTCTCCTTGCGCAGGCGCTGGCTTCCGCAGTGCCGGCAAGCCGCCGCGGGCGGGAGCAGGTCCCTCGCCTCGCGCGACCACCACAGGGTGCTGCCCTCGGTGGCGACCTTGCTGGCCACGTGACGGATCACGGCCGCGTCCAGCGTCTCGCGCTCGCAGTCCTGGCAATAGAAGGCCGGGATGGGCACTCCCCAGACGCGCTGGCGCGAGATGCACCAGTCGGGTCGAGTCTCGAGCATACCGCCGATGCGCTTGATCCCGACCGTGGGCACCCAGCGGACCTGCTCGATCGCCTCGAGCGCCCTCTTGCGCACGTCGCGGCGGTCGACGCTGACGAACCACTGGAGCGACGCCCGGAAGATGACCGGGTTCTTGCAGCGCCAGCAGTGCGGGTACGAGTGGTCGACTTCCTCTTCGCCAAGGAGGGCCTCCTTCTGGCGAAGGTGATCGCAGATGCGGGCGTTGGCCTTCTCGTAGAAGAGCCCGCCGAACGGCCCGGATTCGGCCGTCATGCGCCCCTTACCGTCGACCGGCGAGAGGATCGGCAACTTGTGCTCCAGGCCGATCTCGTGGTCTTCCTGGCCGTGGCCGGGAGCGATGTGGACAGCGCCGGTGCCCTCGTCGAGCGTGACGTGCTTCTCGTTCGTGACGACGCGAGAGTCGCGGTCCAGGAACGGGTGGCGCGCCAGCAGCCCCGAGAAGGCCGCACCGGGGAACGTGGCGAGCGGGCCTTTCAGCTCCAGGTGCGTGCGGTCGGCCACCCGGGGGGCCAGTTCGCGCGCCACGATCAACAGGTCCGCGCCCGCCTCGTACACCCCGTAAGCGTGGGTCGGGTGCAGCGCGATGGCCACATTGCCGGGAAGAGTCCACGGCGTCGTGGTCCAGATCGCCATGAACAACCGCCGGCCCGCCACGGCGGCCGCGAGCTCGGCGCCCATGGTCTCCGGCCGTACCTCGAACCTCACGAAGATCGACGCCGAGCGGTGGTCCTGGTATTCGATCTCGGCCTCGGCCAGGGCCGTCTCGCAGTGGGGG
>JACQZL010000115.1 GCA_016213865.1 Candidatus Rifleibacteriota bacterium | reverse complement strand
TACGCGCGCGTCCACGGACGATCGCCCGAGGAGTGCTTCGTGGGCCTGGGATGCGGCCAGGCACTCACCGACGAGTTGTTCGAGAGGCTCCGGGCCCCTCGTCTCGAGCTGGGTGGCTTCGCCCAGGGGTCGCGCCGGCAGCTGCGGCGGTTCCATCCGGGCATCTGGGACCTCGATGCCGACCCGCGATCCCGCGGCGTGATGCTCCTGGTGGCGACCCAGGTCCTCGACGACTGCGGCTGCGCCACCAGCCTCGCGGTCGCAATGGGGCCGACCGCGCCTGCTCGCGCCTTCGCCGATTGGTTCGAAGAGCGTACGATCCGTTCCGGGCTCCCCCGGTTCGAGCACTCCTGGGAGGACACCATCCAATGACCCCTGGTGGCCTGCTAGCGGACACATTGACGCCCCGGCCGACCGTGACGCGATCCGCAAGGCCCTGCGTTTCCATCTGGAGCTGTAGAGGCGCCAGCCAGGCCTCACGGTCACATGGTGAGCTTCCTCGGGGTTTCGTCGTCTGCTCCAACCGGCTGCCGGGCCGAGACAATCTGGCAGGGCTCCTCCTCCAGGAGCCGCTCCAGGCCGACCCGAACGCCGCCTGCTCACGAGAGAGCGGGGGCCGGGAGCGGGAAGACGGGAACTCGTCCGGCACCTCTGAGTGCGAGGGCGCAGTATTGTCTGCGCTGCTGCGCGGCCCTGCCGGGCCGTTCACTCCCCCAACTCCTCAGCCCGCGCCAGCGCTATCAGCGGGTCAGCGTCAATGACGATGGCCTCAGCCATTCCGCGCGAAGTCCAAGTCCGCTGCTGCGTCTTCGGGCTGCAGGTTGCTCACGGGCACCCCCACTCGCGGGAGGTCCAGCAAGAAGTCCAGCCGTCAGCTTCCGCAACTCGTGGAGCTTGGCGGCCAGAAGGAACCTGGCCTCGTCGGTGAGTCTCTCCTCGGAGAGACCACTACCCAACAGGTTCTCGTCGTCGTACTCGATGGTCAACCTGTGCGGCATCCTGAGGCACCTGCCAGCAACATCATGCACCAACCGCGGGACGCTGCCACGGCATCCCCCGGCAGGCGACTCAGCATCCCGGCGGCCACCTCGACAGCCGGGCGGCTGCTGATGCTGCCGCGCGACCTGCGTCGGCTGAGGTTCGAGGGCTCGTCGGGCAAGCGGACACGTTTCGACGCCTACGTGCCCAGCGTCTCGAGCCAGGCCCTCACACTGGAGCTCGGCCGCGGCTACTTGCTCTTCGCCCCCGAGGTGCGGCGCGTGCGGCTGGAGCGGTTGGATCGGGAGACCGCTCTCTTGGCCGGAGGCGTGGCTGCCTCGCGCAGCCGCCGCAGCAGTTCGGCGCCCGTTGCGCACTGCACGAGCCAGTCGCCCACCTGGGCCAGTTGCGCGGGTCGTTTCAGCCGGGCAAGGCTCTCCTCTCCCTCGGCGGCAAGCTCCTCTCCGAAGCGAGCCCGGATCAAGCGGACCAGGAGCTGTTGCTGTCCTTCCCGAATTCCCTGCCGGACCCCCTGCCGGATCCCCTGCGCCCGACCTTTCTCGATGCCGTCTCGCTCCCAACTCGTGACGTAGGGCATTCTCTTCTCCTTCTCCAGGTTGTCCATATCTTCACGGAACTGACACTCCAGCTCCCGCGGCAACACCATCACCCAGTCGATGAACCGCAGAAGCTCCAGCACGTCCTCGCGGCTGAAGCCCCGACCGTACAACCCCTTGACCAGCTCGAACTTCCAACGATGGCGGGCCTCCGGCTTGCCGGCCGTTTCCAGTGCCTTGAGGTGCGCCATCACGACCACGGCGAACGGGTTGCGGCTCTCTTGGAGCATCCCTCAGCGAGGGGCGAAGTCCAGGAGCTTCACGACCGGCGTGCCTTCGAGGGTGTCAACCGCGCCGGGGAGCGTGACGGTGACACTGTTCCCCGGGTTCTGCGGTCGCACCCCGATCCAGGTTTGCCGTTGACAATCGGGACTGATCAGGTCACGATAGGACCATGAACGTCACGATCTCGACGCTCAAGGCCAGATTGAGCGCCTGCCTGGAGAAGGTCCGCCAAGGGCAGGAGGTCACGGTCCTGGATCGACGATCACCTCTGGCCCGCATTGTCCCGATCCGCGGGGAGGGCGAGGGACTGGAGGTGACGGCTGCCTCCATGCCGCTGGCCTCCCTCGGCACGATCCGTGGGGTCCGACTGAGAAAGGCTGCCGACGTCGTGGCCCTGCTGTCCCTGACGCGAGGCGAGCGGTGAACGTCTACCTCGATACGAGCGTGATTCTGCGTGTTGAACTAAACCGCTATCGCGGGGGAGCCTGGCGGAGGTAGGAACAGCCGTCTGGTTGGCGGGGGAAGCTGGCGCCGGGGCGAGGTGGCCGTCTGGTTGGCGGGGGAAGCTGGCGCCGGGGCGAGGTGGCCGTCTGGTT
>JACQZL010000114.1 GCA_016213865.1 Candidatus Rifleibacteriota bacterium | reverse complement strand
GTCCCGCTTGGTGTAACCGATCGTGATGTGCGGGTAGAAGTGCCGCGGGTCCCACGCCGCGGCGCGTCCTCCGCGGGCAAAGAACTCGGCATGCAGCTTCTGGCGCAGCCTCACCAGCTCGTCCGACTGGACGATCAGGAAGTACGTCTCCTCCATCTTCTCGTCCAGATTGACCCGGCCGCAGCCCACGCCGAGCACCTTCAGCGGGGAATCCTGGATGCGCGCTTCGCGCGCGAGCTCGTCGAGGCGCTCGATCGACAGGTGCGGTCGCAGGACGTCGTAGTACTCCAGCGGAGTGACCACCGTGACGTGGGCCTCGCCCTTCGGGTCCCAGGCCTTCAGGAAGTCGAGCTCGAGGCCCAGTTGCTTTTCGAGCTGGCCCCGCAACTCCAGGATGGGCCCGTAGCGGACGTTCATCGCCAGGGCGCTGTCGAAACGGCCCGGGCCGTGGTGGGGGACGAACGGCAGGTCGTGGTTGTGCTTGATCGAGCGGTCGAGCGTCACGACGGGGGCCTTGTGCTCCTCGCACAGCCACTGCTCGAACTGCGCCACCACCTTGGCGCAGCCGGCCTCGCCAGCGGGAGACGGCTCGGTCCCGTGGGCCGGGCGCGCCAGCCCTCCGAGCGTCAGCGTCAGGACGAGCAGGAAGCGACCGAAGAGCGAGAGGAACCCCGGAGCGACCCAACGCTGTTGACTCTGCATGGATGACAGGTTACCACCGCCCCTGGGGCACCGAAGTGCTACGCTGACCCCTCTTGCCATGCACCTTCCCGACGGATTCCTCGACGCGCGCACGTGCCTGGCGACCGCCGCCTTGTCGGCGGGAGCGCTGACCCTGGCCTACCGGTCTGCTGTGCGGCGAACCGGCGATCGGACGGTCCCGTTGCTCGGAACGATGGGCGCCTTCGTCTTCGCGGCCCAGATGCTAAACTTTCCGGTCGGGTTCGGCGCCTCCGGCTACCTCCTGGGCAGCACGCTGGCCGTGGTCTGCCTGGGTCTGGCGCCCGCGATGTGGGTGATGACGTCCGTGCTGGTCCTGCAGTGCCTGGTCTTCCAGGACGGAGGCTTGCTCGCGCTCGGGGCAAACGTCCTCAACATGGCGGTCGTCGGCTGCGTCGTTTCGGCCGCGGTCTCACGTGTCGGCGTGCCTCTCGGGGCGTCGCCCCGCAGGTTTCGTTTCACGGTCGGCGTCGCCGCGTGGGCGTCGGTGGTCGCCGGCGCCGCGGCGTGCGCCGTGGAGCTGGCTGCCGCGGGACGCGTGGCCCTGCTGCCTGCCGTTGCCACGCTGGGTGGCATCCACGCCGTCATCGGTCTGGGGGAGGCGGCCATCACGGTCGCCGTCCTCGGGTTCCTGGTGCGACAGCGGCCGGACCTCGTGGCCGGACACCCAGCTCGGCCCGAGGAGCCTGGCACGCCATTCCATGGATAGAGACCGCGAACCCACCGCAACCACGCGCCGCCTGGTGCTGGCGGTCGCCGTCCTGGCCGCGGCGCTCGCCGGTCTCGCGCCCTTCGCCTCCGAGCTTCCCGACGGGCTGGAGTGGGCCGCGAGCAGACTGGGACTGGAGACACAGCCGGGTCCGGCCGTCACGCCTCCAACGCATCCCGCCCCGGACCCCCCAGGCAGCCAGTGGTGGGCGAAGGCCGCCGCGGGACTCGGCGGGGTCGCCCTGATGCTGGCAAGCGGGTGGGCTCTCGGCAAATGGCTCGGCCCGAAACGAGGGCCTGGCGGGCAAGGGCGGGCCGGCAGTCCGGGAGCGCCGGCCACGCCATGAGACACGACTTCTGGGACCGCTACGCCGGGTTGGCGGGCCCCGTCCAGGGGATGGACCCACGCGCCAAGCTGCTCTTCGTGCTGGCCTTCGTCATCGCGGCGAGCGGTTGCCCTGGCGGCCGGCCCGGCGTCCTCGCTGGGTTGGGGGCGCTCCTCCTGCCGATCGCGGCGGCCTCCGGGGTGCCGGCCCGCTACCTTCTGACGCGGACCCTCTGGGTCCTGCCCTTCCTGGCGGCGGTGGCCGTCGGGCAGCGGTCCGGCCCGGTCCTGGCCGAGCTCGCGGCCAAGGGGCTGCTCTCGGCCATGGCGCTGGTGCTGCTGTCGTCGACGACCCCGTTCTCGACGTTGCTGGCGGGGCTCTCTCGTCTGGGTGCGCCGAGCTTCTTCCTGGCCGTCCTGGCCTTCGTCTATCGCTACGTCTTCCTCCTGGTCGACGAATCCGAGCGGATGGTCCAGGGGTTGGTGTCGCGCTCGATGGGCAGGAGGCCCCGGCTGCAGGTGCTGGCCGCGGGCCTCGGGGTGCTGCTGGTGAGGACCCACGAACGGGCCGAGCGCGTCTACCAGGCCATGCTGGGCCGCGGCTTCGGTGGGGGCTTTCCACCCCGGCGTCCGCTCTGCTGGCGGGCCCGCGACAGCGTGGTGCTGGCCGCGGCCGGCGCCCTGCTCGCCTGGATATCGCTCATCCGATGGGGAGCGCCGTGAACGGGGCACCCCGAGCGCAACGCGAGGGTAGTAGGACCGGCCTCCGTGCCGGTCCTGGCCCGGCGCAAGCCGGGTCAGCCCCGGATTGGATGCGATACCGGCACTCACTTTCCGAGCATTGCCCGAACGCCTGCTTCGAGGGGCGGCAGCTTGGTGTGCAACACCTGCCAGACGATCTCGAGGTCCACTCCGAAGTACTGGTGGATCAGGATGTCCCGTAGCCCTGCAATCCGTCTCCAATCGATGTTCGGAGCTCTTTGGCGCACGTCGTCGGGCAGTCCCTTGACCGCTTCACCGATGATCTCGAGGTTGCGCACGACCGCATCGACCGTCTTTCGGTCGTCGCAGAACACCTCGTAGGACATGTCGGCAACGTAGCTCCGGATCTGTCCCAGTGCATCGAGGATGTCCTCGAAGCAGACCTCAGAGTCCCGGGACACGGATCGCCTCCGCCAGTACGTGAGGTCGAAGACGCGGCTTGACGCAGTCCACGGGCACCAGATCCACCTTGCACCCGAACAGTTGCTGGAGGAAATCTCTCAGGTCCATGTAGGCATCGAAGGACTTCTTCTGGAACTCGACCAGCAAGTCCAGGTCGCTGCCTTCAGAGCACTCGTCACGCGCCGCGGAGCCGAAGACCGAAAGGCTGCGAACATCATAGCTGCGAATCGTGTCGCCGTGCTGCTGCAGCATTCTCAGTATCTCGTCTCGCCGATACTGCATGGGCATTTCGAATGGTACCACCTTCCATCCGCGCGGCCGATCGACCAAGGCGTGCTCCGGGACCATTGGGCCTCCGGGCCCTCGTCCCTCGTGCCCTGTCCACGGTGGTACTCTGGCGCCCTCTTGCCATGCTCATCCCTGACGGAGATTCCGGCGTGCAGACATGCTCGGCGCCCGCCGTGCTCGAGGTCGAGGACCTCCAGTATACGTACCCCGACGGGCGTTCCGGGCTTCTAGGGGTCTCCTTCCGGATCGTCCAGGGAGAGAAGATGGCGCTGGCGGGCGGAAACGGGGCCGGCAAATCGACCCTACTCGCTCACCTGAACGGCGTGCGCCAGGGGCGCGGGCGCATCCGGGTTGAAGGGGTCGAGCTCGGACCCGGCACGCTCGCGCACGTGCGCTCGCGGGTGGGGCTGGTCTTTCAGGACCCCGACGACCAACTGTTCTGCCCCACGGTGTGGGAGGACGTCGCTTTCGGGCCGTCGAACCAGGGGCTCGCTGCCGCCCAGGTCGAGTCGCGCGTGCGAAGCGCTCTCGAGTGCGTCGACCTGGCCGGTTACCAGGACCGCTCGCCGTTCCATCTCAGCCTGGGCGAGAAGAAACGGGTGGCGCTGGCGACCGTGCTGGCCTGCGAGCCGTCCGTGCTGGCGCTGGACGAACCGACTGCCGAGCTCGACCCCAAGCATCGCCGGGCCCTGATCCGGTGGCTCCAGGCCTGCTCGCGGACACTTCTGGTCGCCAGCCACGACCTGGAGATGGTGCTCGAGGTCTGCGATCGCTGCCTCATCCTCGAGGCAGGGCGCCTGCGCGCCGACGGCCCGACGCGGGTCCTGCTCGGCGACGCGGCCCTGATGGAGGAGACCGGGCTCGAGGTGCCGGTCTCGCTGCGCGGTTGACGCCCGACCGCGCACGCAACTAAAGTCGGAACGGACGTAACCGTTCACGGCAATCTCGCGAGGATCATGCGAAACGACAAGTTCGGAGGCCTTTTCACCACGAAGACACGAAGCGCACCAAGGAAGCACGAAGGTGAGAGTATGACAAAGAAGTCAATCTTGGTGCGCACTTCGTGCCCTTCGTGGCTTTGTTGTGAACGCTCACGAACGGACTGGACGTCGAATCGATGGACCCGAATGCCCTGACAACCGCCGTGCCCTCCCTGGTGGCGGGACGCTGCCAGGTATTCGAGAAACTCGTGGAGGACTGGAAGGGCCAGACCTTCCGATGCCGGCTTGCGGGACGGGAGACGGACGGCGCTGTGCTCCGGGTGGCCGACCAGCTCGCCTCCGGCGAAGACTTCACCGAGCGGTTCGCGCAGGCGGCCTCGACGCTGCCGCAACTCTCGCATCCCGGCCTGGTCCGGTACCTGGAGTTCCTCCGTCACGAAGGCGGCTGGTATATCGCCACCGAGCTCCTCGAAGCCGACACTCTACGTCAATGGCTGGCCCAGCGGGTCCCTCCGGTCCACCTCGTCCTCGAGGGTCTCTGCGCCGTCCTGGACGGCCTCGAGCATGCCCACGGCCGCGGCGTCTACCATCTGGACCTCACGTCCGATCAGTTGCTGATGACCTGCGACGGGCGCATGGTCCTGACCGACCTCGGCCTCGCCTCTCTGATGGGAGTCACGGGCCGCGCGGCGCGCTTCGGCGACCTCCGCATGGCAAGGGCCCTCTGGCCGTACCTGGCCCCCGAGGCCCAGGACGATCCGCTCCGGGCCGACTTTCGGGCCGACATCTACTCGATGGGCGTCATCTGCTACGAGGCGCTCACGGGCCGCATGCCGGTCGGGGTCTTCGACATGCCCAGCAAGGTCGCCCCGGCGCTCGACCCGAAGATCGACCCGGTCATTGCCACGGCCCTGACGGCCGATCCCGCCCGGCGGTACCAGCGCGCCTCCGAGCTGGCCACGGCCCTGCGTCATGCGGCGGGAGCCGGGCGGTACTCCGTTCCGGCGGCCTCGTTCGACACCTCCGGTGCCGCGCGCGTCTCCGCGGCGGGCCCCTCCGCTCCCGCGCCCGAGCGCCTGGCCGGCCCGCAGGACCTGGCCACGCTGACGCTGGACAGCGACCCTCCGGCGGCGCGTGTCACGGACCTCTCCGGCGCAGCCTACGGCGACACGCCGCTCGTCCTCAAGCTGCCCCCGGGCGGCTACGCCTTTTGTTTCCGGCTGCCCGACCCGTACGTGCCGTTGACCGAGGAGGTGCGACTGATCGCGGGCAGTTCGGCGCGAGTCGTCGCGCGCCCCGTCAAGCGCAGCGGCGAGATCGTCGTCTCGAGCGTTCCGCCGGGTGCCGAGGTCTGGCGTGACGGCCAGTGTCTGGGGGCGACCCCGCTCGCGTTCGCCGTCTCGGAGGGCGAGACGGGCGAACTGAGTGTGCGCAAGCCCGGCTACCACGAAGCCCCGCTCCACTTCGAAGGCCGCTCGGCCCAGAAGTCCGAACTGCGCGCCCTGCTCAAGCCCCGGATGGCGGTCCTCGAGGTCGTGAGCGACCCGGTCGGCACCGACATCCTGGACGAGAAGCTGGTTCGCATCTCGACGGCGCCGGCGCGCGTGCACCTCGACGCCGGCAAGCGCAGGCTCACGTTCCGCTCCGGCCGCGGGTTCGAGGAGCGTTCCGAAGAGGTAGAGCTCGCTCCGGGCGAAGAGCGCAAGCTGGAGGTGAAGCTCGTGCCTCGACCGGGCCTGGTCGAGGTGACGAGCGTGCCCACGGGAGCCCGGGTCTCGCGCGACGGCCAGCCGGTCGGCACCACGTCGATGACGCTGACCCTGCCGGGACGCAGCCAGGTGATGCTGACCCTGAGCCTGCCCGGCTACAAGGACCAGATGCTCCAGGTCACGGCAGAGGGCGGGGGCCGGACCGTGGTGGAGGCCTGCCTCGAGCTGGCGGAGGTCACGGGACTGGAGCCCGCCGGGACCAACTCCGACGGGTTCCGCGAGTATCGCAACACCGTCGACGGGTCGACCCTGGTCTTCATCCCGGCCGGGCCATACACGAGGGGCACGGAACGAGGAGACGCGGACGAGAAGCCGCAGCGGACTCTCACGTCGAGCGGGTTCTACATCGCCAGGGACCTCGTGACGAACGCCCAGTACCGCCAGTTCCTGGCGGCCACGGGCCACCGGCGCCCCGTCTCGTACGCCGGTTTCGACGCCGAGGACCAGCCGGTCGTGGGGGTCGACTGGAACGACGCCTGCGCGTACGCGGCCTGGGCCGGCCTACGCTTGCCCACGGAGGCCGAGTGGGAGAAGGCCGCGCGAGGTCTGGACGACCGGCTCTACCCGTGGGGAGACGAGGCCCCCATCGATCTGGTCGAGGAGCTCAAGGAGAAGCTGGGCCGCCGCGAATCGCAGAAGCGCATGGCAGCGGGCTGGGGCGCGCGGGCAACGGCGCCCATCGGGAGCTATCCGGCGGGGAACAGCCCCTTCGGCTGCCGCGACCTGTGCGGGCACGTCTGGCAGTGGTGCTCCGACTGGTATGACGCGGCCTACTACGCCGGCTGTCCCGAGACGGATCCGCCGGGGCCCGAGAAGGGGAACGAACGGGTCTGTCGTGGAGGCTGCTGGTCGCTCCGCGTGGTGACGCTGGCCCAGGTCTGGGCGCTCGCGCGGGAGCCCGGCGTCTTCAAGCGCGAGACGTGGCGGCTCCACTTGCCGCGCCTGACGGTGACCACGCGCGGCTGGTACGTGCCGACCTACCGCTTCAACAACCTGGGTTTTCGGGTCGCGCGCTCGCACCCGTGACGCGGCAGGCTACCGCGAGCGGATCGGGTTCTTGGGCGCAAGGGTCTTGACGACCGAGGTCGTGCCGGGAGGCAGTTTCTGCTTCTTCGAGTACTTCCACGCCGTGTCGAAGGCGCGGCCGAAGTAGTTGGCGAAAATGAGGTTCTCGTACTTCATCACGGCGAAGACCTTCTGCCCCCGCCAGATGACGCTGTAGAGCTCGTGATTGAGGCGGATGCTGCCGACGTTGGCCTCCTCGCCGCCGTAGACCATGAAGATCTTGGCGTCGCTGCCGTAGCGGATGTCGGAGTCGGCGGCGTACTCTTCCACGAGCGGGTCGAGGCGCGACAGGATGATGCGGTAGTCGCCGCCGAGCGCGTGCGGCAGGATCGCGTGGACCAGGCGCGCCGGCAGGACCAGCATCCGGAAGACCGACGCCTTGCGGGCCTTCTCATGGATGACCGAGAGGCCTTGCTCACGGTCGTAGACCGTCATGAAGAGCTGCTCGTCCTCGAGCTTCATCATCAGGTTCTTCTTCCAGATGAAGGAGATGTACGCCGGGTCGTTGATGCCGAAGACACGGTGGATCTTGTCGTCGGTCCAGAGGATGTGATAGAGCGCCGTGGGCATCAGCACTTCGCCCATCTGGACGCGGGTGCCCAGGAAGTCCTGATACCATTGGGACTTGCACGTGCCGAGCTTGGCCAGGCCGCGGGACGCCAAGGGCCGGGTGTGCTCGGCCAGAGCGGTGTAGACCTCCACGGCCGGAACGAACGAATCGATGCACCCGAGGAACCGCTCGATCAGGTCCGGTCGCAGGTTGGAGAACCGGGCCTTGCGCGAGTGGCGAAGGTCCTCCTCGACGGCCGCCAGTCCCTTGTCGATCTCGTAGATCTCACCTATCTTCAGAATGAAACGCTTCGCCGGCTCGGTCATCGTTACCTCCTGCTCCCGAACGGTCATTATCGTCCGCAGGAGAAAGCGAATCAATGACGCACATGTCAGTTGGGTGCATGCCTCGTAGGTGGCCCCCCCCTTGCGGGAGAAACACAGAGACGCAGAGGCACAGAGGGATCTATCTCTGCCTCGCTCGCGGGCGCCGCGACTCCTTGAGTCTCCCTCGTCTTGTCATCCGGTGGACGCCGCCACTCACGGTCTCTCTTTCTCTGTGGCCAATCCTCGCTGGCCCCGTTCGAGGAGCGATCCCCGGTGAGTGACCTGCCCCCTGTCCTGGTCTATCTCGTGGTCTGCCTGGTCCCCGCGGCCCTCTGGCTCTGGTGGATCCGCCGCCAGGACGTGTACGAGCCGGAGCCGGTGAGCCTGATCTTGCGGACCTTCGCGAGCGGCATGCTGGCCGCCGTGGGGGCGGTCCTCCTCGAGCAACTCCTGATCCGGGTCCTCATATCGGGAGACTCGGTCCTCAAGTACAACCCGCAGACAGGGACGCTTGCCGAGACTCTCATCTACTGCTTCCTCGTCGTGGCGCCCGTGGAGGAGTACCTCAAGTACCGGGTCGTGAGGTCGGGGGCCTTCGAATCGCCCGAGTTCAACGAGCCGATGGACGGCATCGTCTACATGTCCAGCGCGGCAATCGGTTTCGCCACCCTCGAGAACACCCTGTACATGACCGGATTCGGCGCGTGGGTCCTGGCCTTACGGATGATGCTCTCCAGCTTTCTGCACATCGCCTGCTTGGCGATCCTGGGCTACTACCTGGGGCTGATCCGGTTCAACCCGGGCCGCGAGCAGCGGTTGCTGTGGCGGGGCTTCTTCTGGGCGATCCTGCTGCACGGGGCCTACGACTTCCTGGCGCTCTACCAACCGATCGCCGGCCTGGGAGCCTTGATGCTCCTCCTGACGGTGCTCTTCTTCCTGCGCCAGCGGTTTCTCCGGGAGATCCAGCAGGCTCTGGCCCGCTCGCCGTTCAAGCCCAGGAGGACGCTCCTGCCCCGCCGCGGCAGCCGGCCCCTCCCCGCCGTCGAGCCGAAGGCCTGATCGACTGCTCGCCAACTCCGTCACACCGCGCGACGATTTCGGCCGTAGGCGCTCGGTTTCGAGTTCGAGCTCTTCCGTCTCTCGGTTCCGGACAGGAGGCCAACTGACAGACCTCGGCCTGCCAGGCGGCAGTCAAGTCGGGAGAGCCACCGGCCGATAGGAGTCCCGGCAGGACTATCTCCTCCTTCGGCAACCTTCCACCCCGCACCCCTCAGACAGAACCCGTGGAAGGTTGTTTTTTCTTCTCGACCACTTCGAGCAGGACGCCGCCCGTCGACGCGGGATGGACGAAGGCCACCAAGTGGCCTCCGACTCCGGGCCGGGGCTCCCGATCCACCAGTCGCAGCCCGGCGGCCTCCAGGCCGGCCAGTGCTGCCCGGATGTCGTCCACTTCAAAGCAGAGGTGGTGGATGCCCTCGCCACGTTTCTCGAGGAAGCGGCCGATGACCGATTCCGGCGTCGCCGGCACGAGGAGCTCCAGGTGTACGTCGCCGCACTCCATCACGGCCGCCCGCAACTGCCGGCCCGCGTCGTCGAACGTGCCCAGGTGCTTCATCCCCAGGACGTCACGGTACAGGGCGAGAGCCCGGTCGAGGTCTCGCACGGCGATCCCGATGTGGTCGAGGCGGTCGAGCATGGGTGCGGGAGTCAGCCTACCGCCTCCGTCCTCGGGCCTCCACCCTCGCGTTGCGGCCGGGGTGCATGTCCCGTGGGTGGGCGGGCAAGGAACCACCCTCTGTCGTCAAGGCCGCGCGTGCAAGGCTCGCAGGAAGGCTCCTTCCCACATGATGAGCGCTCCCTCTCCGATCCAGCGGGCCGCCGCGGAGTGTCGGACCCGGCCCAGGTCGGCATCCTCGGGCAAGACGACCACGTCGACGGGGCCTTCGGGACCGGCCAGGCTGCCGCCGCGGGTGGTGATGCCGTCGATGACCGCTGACGGCAGGGGCAGATAGGGCGTGGACGGGATCAGGAACTTCATGCCGGACCAGGGGCGCATCGGAGCACGCGAACGCATTTCGGACCTCCTCGGGTCGCGCGGTTTGGCGAACGTGACGCGCACGTTAACCCCGTAACCACTGCAACAGCGCTGACATCCGCTGACATCGGCTGACACGCGCTGACATCCGCTGACCCGAGAGGGTGCGTGTCTCGCATGTGGTCCCACGCCTGTCGGGACTGCCCTGGCTTGACTCTTCGACATAGAGCCACAGAGCCACAGGAGAAGATCCCTCTGTGCCTCCGTGTCTCTGCGTCTCTGTGTTTCTCCTGCAAGGGGGGGGCACCTACGCGACATGCACCCGACACGAAAGGTACCTTTGGCCAGGAAGGAGCACATCTCTGGTACTCTGTCGGTCGGAGGCGAGAGAGCTGGGACAGGTGTGTCTCCCCGTGCTAATCCATGGACCGAATCGAATCCCATATTCGAACCGACACCCCCGAGTACCGAGAGAACCGCAGGCAGATGCTCGAGCTGATCGGCCGGCTCCGGGAGGAAACGGCCCGGGCACGCCTGGGTGGTCCCGAGCCCGCGCGGGCCAAGCACCTGTCGCGCGGGAAGCTGCTGGTGCGCGACCGGGTAGAGCGCCTGCTGGACCCGGACACGCCGTTCCTGGAGCTCTCGACGCTCGCGGCCCACGGGATGTATGGCGGCGAGGTGCCGTGCGCGGGCCTGGTGACGGGCATCGGCGTGATCCACGGCCGCGAGGTGATGGTCGTCGCCAACGACGCGACCGTGAAGGGCGGCACCTACCACCCCGTGACGGTGAAGAAGCACCTGCGGGCGCAGGACATCGCCACCGAGAACCGACTGCCCTGTGTCTACCTGGTCGACAGCGGAGGGGCCTTTCTTCCGCTCCAGGCCGAGGTTTTCCCGGATCGCGACCACTTCGGGCGGATCTTCTACAACCAGGCGAGGATGTCCGCCCTGGGCATCCCCCAGATCGCCGTCGTGATGGGCAGTTGCACCGCCGGGGGCGCCTACGTCCCCGCCATGTCCGACGAGGTGGTCATCGTTCGCAACCAGGGCACGATCTTCCTCGGAGGTCCGCCCCTCGTCAAGGCCGCAACCGGTGAAGAGGTGACGGCCGAGGACCTGGGCGGCGGCGATGTGCACACGCGCTCCTCGGGCGTGGCCGACCACCTGGCCGACGACGACGAGCACGCCCTGGCCATCGCGCGTGACATCGTGGAGAACCTCGGCGAACGCCCCGCGCCCCTTTGGCGAAGGCAGGCACCCCTCCCGCCGCACTACGACCCGGAAGAGCTCCACGGCATCGTCCCGATCGACCCGCGCAAGGCGTGCGAAATCCGGGAAGTGCTGGCGCGCCTTTTGGATGGCAGCCTGTTCCACGAGTTCAAGGCCCTCTACGCGACGACCCTGGTGACCGGCTTCGGCCGGATCGGGGGCTACGAGCTCGGCGTCGTCGCCAACAACGGGGTGCTCTTCAGCGAGAGCGCGCTCAAGGCCACCCACTTCATCGAGCTGTGCGACGCCAGGGGCCTTCCGCTCCTGTTCCTCCAGAACATCACCGGCTTCATCGTCGGGAGCCACTACGAACGGCAGGGCATTGCCAAGGACGGGGCCAAGATGGTCAACGCCGTGGCCAACGCCCGCGTCCCGAAGTTCACGATCCTGGTCGGGGCCAGCCACGGCGCCGGCAACTACGGGATGTGCGGGCGGGCCTACGGTCCACGGTTCCTGTGGATGTGGCCCAACGCGCGCATCTCGGTGATGGGGGGCGAGCAGGCGTCGAGCGTCCTTCTGCAGGTGAAACTGGACCAGCTCAGGGCCAAGGGGCGGGACCTGACGCAAGAAGAGCAGGACACGTTCCGCGCGCCCACGCTGGCCAAGTACGAGGAAGAAGGCAGCCCCTACTACAGCACGGCGCGGCTCTGGGACGACGGCCTCCTGGACCCGCTCGAGACCCGCGACGCGATGACGCTCGCGCTCGCCGCCACCTCGCGCGCGCCCCTCGGCCCGGCCGGCTACGGGGTCTTTCGGATGTGAAGAGGCCCCATGCCTTGCCGCGCGAGTTTGGATTTTCATGTCGGAGGGTCTTGGAAGTTCCACCCGGGTCTGTCATAATTTCAGGGCGACCGGCGCGTGTCCCGCCCCTGCTGACTGGGCGGGCCAGTGGGAGAAGCCGGTCGGTGGTGCACAGAGCTCGTCGAACAGGCATTTTCAAGGAGGAAAAATGAAGCTGGAGCAACTGCGGGAGCTTGTCGAGGAACTGTTGGCCCAAGGTCTCGAGATCGAAACCGGCAAGAGGAAATTCCTTCTCGCTCCTCCCGAGCATCTTGCGAAGGCGCGCTCGGCCAAGTCCCAGCCGATCGTGCTGAGGGCCGTGAAGCTCGCTCGGTTCGGCTCCCGTGCCAACCGCTTCCAGCCGGTCGATTTCAAGGTCGAGCCTCCCAAGATCCTGTTTGCTCTGAAGGATGCTCCCACCGGCCTGCGCATGCAGGACCTGGCCGAGCGGCTGGACGTGAAGTGGCAGGGCCTGATCGCCTCCCTCCGGTTCCTCAAGCGCAGCAAGAAGATCCGCGAGGCCAACGGGCTCTATTTCCTGATGCCCAAGGTGAAGCCGGCCGTCGAGCAGGCGCGGTTCGAGAAGGCGAAACTGGCCGCGGCGAAGGGCGCCAAGGGCTGCCGCATCGCGGGCTGCAAGCGCGACCACTACGCCAAGGGCCTGTGCAACAACCACTACAACATCGAGCGCCGGCGAGTGACCTCCAGCGAAGAATTCGATCCCGAAGCCGAGGTCGAACGGCGCAAGGCCTACCGCATCACGATCCTCGACGCCCTGAAAGAACAGCGGGACGGCATCACGCTCTTCAACCTGGGCCAGGTCGTCAACGAGAAGTGGCAGACCCTGCGCCAGCCGGCCAACGAGTTGGTTGCCGAGAACCTCGTCGTCAAGAAGGGCAAGCTCTATTTGCCCGCAGGCCCTGAGGACGAGGCCCGGAGCGGCGAGTAGCTAGCACGCCTCCAGACCGGGCGCGGGGCCGACCTGCCGTTCTACCTCGGAGACGGTCGTGAGGCCGGCGAAGGCTTTTGAAAAGCCGTCGTGCGCCATTCCCTGGAATCCGCGGCTGCGGGCCGCCGTCAGGAGCTGGCTCGACGTTGCCCTGGCCATCACCAGGTCGGCCAGCTCCCGATCGAACGTCAGGACTTCGTGGACCGCGATGCGGCCGCGGAATCCGGTGTGCAGGCAGTGCTCGCAGCCTACCGGCTCGAAGAGGCTGGAGCCGACGATCCGGAACGACTCCTTGATCGCCACGAGGCGCTCCGACATGCGGTAGACGGGGCGTTTGCAGTCGCACAGGCGCCGGACCAGGCGCTGGGCGATGATCGCCCGGGAGCAACTGCCCAGGACGAACGGCTCCACGCCCATGTCGATCAGGCGCGTCACGGCCGTGCAGGCGCTGTTGGCGTGCAACGATGAGAGCAACAGCCGGCCGGAATGGGCGGCCTGCAGGGCGGTCTGGGCGCTCTCGTTGTCGCGGATCTCGCCCAGCAGCACGATGTCCGGGTCCTGGCGCACCAGGGCGCGCAGCAACAGCGGAAAGGTCACCCCGATCGTTTCGTTGACCTGGGACTGATAGGCCCCCGGAAAGTCGAACTCGATCGGGTCCTCGATCGTGAAGATGGAGACCTCCTCGCGCGCCAGGTAGTCGAGCGCCGCGTAGAGGGTCGTCGTCTTGCCGCAGCCGGTCGGGCCCGTGACCAGGAAGAGCCCGCTAGGGAAGCGCAGCGCCTCCCGCACGCGGCCCAGGTTGGTACGCGTCAGGCCGATCTCCGTCAGGTCCATCAAACGCGCGCCGGCCTCCAGGATGCGCACGGCCAGCTTCTCGCCGCGCCGGCTGGGAAGGAGGGCGACCCGCACCAGCACCGATTGCGGCAGCCCCTCGCGGTGGAGCTCGACTCGCGTACGCCCGTCCTGCGGATGGCGTCGGGCCGCGATGTCGAGCGTCGCGAGCACCTTGAACGCCGAGATGATGCGGGCCACGCTGTTCTCGGAGGCTGGGATGCGCAGAGGTCGGAGGCTCCCGTCCTTGCGGAAACGCGCCACCAACCGATCGGGCTCCCAGGAGAGGTGAAGGTCCGAAGCGTAGATCTGGACCGCCAGACCGAGCAGGGCCTCGACGGCGGTTGGGCCGTCCTCCTCGGCCAGGGCCTTCGCCAGCACGCGCTCGGCTTCCTCGAAGAGCGTCGCCTCCAGGCGCGGAGACGGCCCCTGTTCACCTCCGGAGAGCTTCGCCAGCTCGGCCGCAATCTCACTCTCGGGCGCGACCACCACTTGCATCGTCAGTTGCCGCTCCTCGAGAGCCTTCCTGGCCTCCTCGAGCACGTCGGGGTCCGCGGCGGCCACCGTGACGACCGTCCCGCCCAGGGCGATCGGCAACGCGTGCAGTCGCGTCCACTCCGGCACTCCCAGGATCGCGAAGAGCCCGGCCTCGACCCGGCCCGGGTGCAGGTGGGCAAAGGGAAGGCCGTGGTGTCTGGCCACCAGCAGGGCCAGCGCCTCCTCGCCCACGCCGTCGACCTGGCCCAGCGCCAGCACGAGCGAACGCCCGTCGCGGTCGGCTTCCTCCGCAAGCCTGTCGAAGACCGCGGCCGCCACCAGTCCTGAGTCCTTGAGCGTCTTGTTGAGCTGGGTCGTCATCCTGGCTCCACCTGCCGTCGGCCGGGAGGTCAGAACACCTCGTGCATTTGCCTCGCGGACATGCCGTCGAGGAGCGCGTCGAGCTTGGCCGCCAGTCCCTGGGCCAATTTCAGGCACAGGGCCGGCTCAGCCTGGTTTCCGTTCGCGAGCGCTCGGCCGTCCAGCGGCACACAGATCGTCTCCACCAGTGCGGTGGCCGTTGCCTCGTAGGGCCGGTCGAGCAGATGCTCGACCTCGCCCAGGAGTTGCCCGGGAGCAATCTCCGCGGGGCCTTGCCCGGAGGTTCCTCCGATCGGCGTCAGCCCGACCTGGCCCTTCTCGACCAGGTAGAAGCGCGTGGCTCGCTCCTGCGGAGAGAAGAGGACCTCTCCAGGGGAGAACCTGCGCCGGCCTCCCTTGCGCTCCGTGCCGCGCGGGACATGGTCGGCGACCGGCGCACGCGGCGGCAGCGAGCCGTAGAGCCGGCTCTCCAGATCGAGGATCCGCCGCGAGAGGACGCGCATCAGGTTCTGCACAAAGCCGCTGTTGGTCTCCACCACGTGTCGGAAGGTCTCCCGGGTGGTCACGGTGACGATCACGTCGTCGACGGCGAGGGCCATACCCGAGCGGCGGGTCGAGCGGAGCAGGGCCATTTCACCGAAAACCTCGCCCGGGCCGAGCATCCCCACCTCGTAGAGCGTGCGGCTCTCGATGACCCGGCAGATGCGCACCCGGCCCGACACGATGGTGTAGCACTCGTGACCGACCTCGTTCTCGAGGAAGATCGGCTCGCCCTGGCGATACAGGCGCTTGTGCTGCAGATCTCCGAAGGGCTTCGGGTTGCGGGCGAAGTTGCTGTCCAGCCGCTCGGCTAGCTCGGTGGTCTCCAACGGCCACGGGATGAAGCTGCTCAGCCCCAGGGCCATGAGCCGGTCGTTGCGGGGACGCTCCTGCAGCGCGGTGTACCGCGAGATCAGGATCGTGGGCGGGAGCTTCGCTCGTTCCCCGATTTCGCACAGCAGATCCAGCTCGGCGCCGTCGGGAGCATGGAAGAGCAGGAGGTCCAGCGAGAAGTTGGCGAGCGCCGCCTCGAGCTGGGTCCTGGTGTCGGCGATCCGGACCAGATACGAATCGGGTCTCGCCTCCGTGATCGCCTCGGCCAGGCCACGGTCGGCGCTGAACAGGAGGATGTCGTAGATGGCGGCATTGTTCATGGGCGTGGGAGGTCGCGTCGCGGACGTCGAGGAACCTTAGCACGACGCCGTGGGTTTTGCCCGGGAGTGCCGTGGCAATGCCCACGCCGGGCACGGCAACTTCGGCGCTGCCGGTTCGTAGGTAGATCTGAACGACACTGGAGGTGTTCGATGTTCTCGCTTCGCCCGACCGTCCTCGTCCTGGCCATCACCCTGATTGCTGCTCCCTGGGCCGCAGCCCAGTCTCCGGGATTCGACGATCTGCCGGCGGGCTCGAGCGAATCCTCTCTGGCGGCGACCGTGAAGGCTCTGACGCTCAAGGTCCAGGACCTCGAGAAGCGCCTCCAGACCCTCGAGGGTCGCGGGACCCGGGTCCGCTCGATGTCGGGCGATGCGCCGGCCGCGCCCACCACGGACAGCCCGATCGACCGCCTCGTCAACGTCACGCTCAAGGGCCTCCAGGAGAAGCTCGAGGCCTTCCTGGACGGCCACCACTTCGCCGATCCCGGCGACAAGCGCTACGTCTACTGGAAGATCCGCAACAACGGCGACTGGCCCAAGGTGACCGAGGCGATCCGCCAGTTCGCCCAGAACATGGCGGCCATCCCGCCGCTCCACAAGGAACTGAGCCCCGAAGCGGCCAAGCTCTTCGCCGACCTGTGCCGCTGGGGCCGCGGGCGCATCCTCTACAAGGCGGGGATCCGAATGGATCAGATGTTGGTCCTGGAGCCCGACTTCGGGGCCGTCGTGGTGCCGGTGGAGTAGCGCCTCGCAGCCCTCCCGGGCCCGGCGGAACCTCCGTCCTCCGCCTCGAGTCTCACTTTTCGAGTGTCGAGTCCCGGGCCTCGCGGTCCTGGCCCCGGACGTGCATGGCCTGCCTTTGGGCCCGGATATGTATCCATTCCGGACCATCCTTGTGGGACAAATGGCCAGATCGTGGTAGTTTTGTGCATGGGAAGTGATTGGCCACGATGCCTTCAGCCGCTGAAACAATCGTCTGTCGGGTGTGCGGAGAGCAGATCGGCCCCGATGGGGTCCTGAGCTGCAAGGACTGCGGCACCCCGCACCACAAGGACTGCTGGGAGTTCACCGGCGGCTGCAGCGTCTACGGGTGCGGCGGCAGCCGGTCCTCCAGCTACGCCCTGCCGATCGCCGCGGCCTCGGACGTGGTCATCCCGGCCGACGAGGTCCTCAAGATCAACGAGAACACGCCGATCCCGGCCGCCTACGCTCGCCGCCGGGACGGGTTTCCGACCCCCGCCTACTTCGCGACTCTCGCCTACGGCAACAGCATCACGGGGGTGAAGCTCTTCGGCACGGGCTTCGCCATCTGGCTGGCCAGCATCACACTCGGCACGGTCCTGCAGCCGTTCGTCTTCTTCTCCGTGGCCGGCTGCGTGCTGCTGATGCTCTCGCCGCTCTACTGGCTGGCCGCATCGGTGCTCAGTATCCTGTCGATCTCCACCGGCCTGGCCGAAGGCCGGATCGAGCGCAAGGCCGTCCACGCGTTCCTGGTCGGCGCCTTCATCCCCCTTCTCATCTGCCTCTACGCCGACCTGGGCAGCCTCGCCATCGGGGCCGCCGGCGCGCTCTTCATCGGAGGCTTCCTCTTCCAGTTCGCACGCAACGCGTTCCTGACCAAGTTCGATCTGTAGCCCGCGGGTAAGCGTTCACCACCAAGTCACGAAGGGCACTAAGTCGGCACCAAGATTGACTTCTTTGTCTTGCTCTCCCCTTCGTGCTTCCTTGGTGCGCTCCGTGTCTTCGTGGTGAAAAGGCCTCCAAACGGTCGTTTCGCCTGCTGCTCGCGATGATGCCGTGAACGGTTACTCAGGGGCGTCGGGAAAGGCCGATGAGTGCCGCGGTATCTCTACCGCCTTCCTCACAGGTACGATCCCGTACTCCTTGCCCACAACAGCGTGCCACCCCGCTCTGAGCCTTGAGTCATCGTCCCTCAATTTGAATCTGACCGCCAAGGTAGACATCTGGCACCCGCCTGAGGTATACTCCTTGTAGACACCGGAGGATGACATGCGTGCAGTGGTCCAGCGTTGGGGCAATAGCCTCGCCGTGCGAATTCCGAGGGCATTTGCAGAGGAGACATGCTTGAAGCAGGGCACGGAGATTGACATGTCCCTTTCTGAGGGCAAAGTGATCCTGGCCCCAACCTCTTCTCACACGCCTCGGCTTGCTGACCTTCTTCGGAGAGTGACGCCCGAAAACACCCACAGCGAAGTTGACTGGGGCATCCCGATGGGGAAGGAGATTTGGTGACCCAAGAGATCAAGATCCTTTCGAAAGGCTCAGTGGTGTACTTGGACTTCAACCCTCAAGTCGGGCACGAGCAAGCTGGTCGGCGCCCGGCGCTCGTTGTCTCTCCGGCCAGCTACAACGACAAGGTCGGACTTGCCTTGGTATGCCCCATCACCTCGAGGGTCAAGGCGTATCCCTTCGAGGTCCCGATTCCAGAGGGTAGCAGGGTCGCGGGGGTTGTGCTGGCGGATCAGTTGAAATCTGTCGACTGGCACCATCGACGGGCCGAGGTGGTAGGCTCCCTTCCACCGGAGACAGTTGCGCAGGTTCTGGGCCTACTCGCTGCCCTTCTCGAGATTGGCGTGGCTGCCTGATGGCCACGGCGGGTCCTGATGGGATGCGGGGTTTCGGTGCATTCGGTGGCATAACATACAGAGTTCAGCAGCGGCTCATCCAAATGTCTGGTAGAGTCCGACCTGCACCCCCGACTTCCGAACAACCCGTCAACTCCGATGGCAGTAGGCCGGCAGCTTGATCGCGTTGTTATCCGACCTGGGACCTGGCCTCGCAGGTCCAGTTTCAATTGTCAGGGTGGCTCCGGCGACGGGCACTCATCGAGAGGTACGCCGCTCCAGGTCTTCCAGCACACATGGCTATCCGTCGGCTCAAGCACGACCCCGGTGAGATAATCGTACCACACCCAACGAGGCATCCCTCTCTCGGCTATCCCCGTGATCAGCACCGAACGAAACGCTCCACCGGAGTACGGGAACTCCAGTACGGGGGGCTCGACTGCGCCCACGGAAGCTCGCGGCGCAGAGTAGGTGAAATCCCGGACGTCACACGGCGCGAAAACGGTGCGGTCGAGGTCTTCGAGGGACGCGGGGAACCAGCCCTGGACCTTAGCCCTCGCCACGAGTGCCTCTCTTGTTGGCTCTATCCGCTCGACAATATGCTGGAACCGCTTATCCACGAGTTTCAGGTTGGCGTACGCCGCTCCAGCAAAACCGAGCACGAAAAGCGGCGCCGGGAGCAAGGACCACACTTGAAGCGGCCAGATCAGCCGAAGCCGACCGGCGAGACAGAAGAGCACGGCCGATGAAACACCGATGAGGAGACAGACCGCCATGGACAGATGCAGGCCACGACGGAGCATCGGCAAGTAAAGGAATTCGAAGGCGATCCACCCACCCCAGGCAGCTACGCACGGAAACAGTAACATCTCTCGCCTCGTCACCTTCATCTCTTGCCTGCCAGAACGTGGCTTCTTGCCGCACAGACTACAGCAGACTGTCGCCCGAATGGAGGAAGCGATTTGCACGTTCACTCGGCGGTCCGCGTCAGCACGTCACTTGCCGCCGGGAGTCGGCCTGCAACCTGGGCCACCAGGTCTGAAGTCGCGGTCGCATTGGCCCAGCGCAGGAGCGTGGCATACTTACCACCACCGCACCTTGGCGCCTCCCTTGCGAGGCCCGATGGCGCGAATGTTGACATCCACGCCTTGTATGACGTACATGTAGTCTGGACACGCTTGAGACAGGTCGGGAGACCATCCAATGCACTTGCCAGACTTCACCCCGGATGGTGTTTTGCCCCCAGGGGATTACGGATTGACGGTGGAGCAAGTTCGCCGTTCGATGCTCGTCGTCGGGCCGTCAGACGGCTACCCGAACTGGGATGCCTCTTGGAGGTCACTCCTTGTCGAGAATCTGGAAATCCTGGTACGGCAACTCTGGCAGGTGGGGATCACGGAGATCTTCATTGACGGCTCCTTCGTCGAAGACAAGGACCACCCCAACGACATCGACGGGTACTTCGTGTGAGACCTTCTCGAACTGGCCAGGGGCGAACTTCAGAGACGCCTCAACTACCTCGACCCCCACAAGATATGGACCTGGGATCCAGCCTCGCGCCGTCCCTACCGCGGCTACCCCAAGAAGCAGCTGCCGATGTGGCACCAGTACCGGATTGAGTTCTACCCCCACTTCGGACAGAGTTCTGGAATCCGAGATCGCCTTGGCAATGAACTGGAGTTTCCTTCGGCGTTCCGTCTGTCGCGCCGAGATGGCCAGCCACGGGGAATTGTGAAGATCACCAGAGGTGCGCCGTGATTCGAAATGAAGCCGAGTATCAGGCTGCAGTTCAGCGCTTGACCGAAGAAGAGACCCGGATCCGGGACCACGAGGCGCACCTCTCAAGTCTTGGGCTGGGCGCCGACGACCTCGCCAGAGCCATGGCACCCATCCGGTCGTTCCACCTCCAACTTCAGGAAGAGGTTTCAAGCTACGAGAGTCTTAGGCGAGGAGAACTTGAGGAACTGCTCAACCTCTACGGGCTCGGGAGGACACTCGTGGGCCTGCGAATTGCGCTTGGCATCACCCAACGGGACCTTGCGGAGCGCCTCGCCGTGCATGAATCGCAAGTATCGAGGGACGAACGAAACGAGTACCACGGCATCTCCGTCGACCGTGCGAGTCGCATCCTCGATGCCCTCGGTGTACACTTGCGCAGCACCTTTGAGCATCCGCTCCAACCGCATACCGGGCAGCCAAAGGCTGGGCTGTAGGGCCACTTGGAGGTTACGGTTGTGTGGAGGCTGCGAGGTCGGATAACATCAGCGATAAGCTGCGGCCCATCCAAGCGTCTGGGAGAGTCCGACCGGCACACCCGACTCCCGAACAACCCGTCAACTCCGCTGGCAGAAGGCCGGCAGCTTCATCGCGTTGTTATAGGGCCGTCTTCTCGTCGCCCCACGCCTCACTCTGGAACCTCCCGTACAACCTCCGGATGCTCGCTGCAAGCTCCTCGAACTCGGTGCGCCACTTCGGCTCTCGTCCCGTGACCATCCCTACTCGGATGGCCACGGGTCCGCACACGAGCGCGAAGGGCATCCCGTATCGGGAGACATCTTGGCCGCCGACCCTCGCCAACACCATCGTCAGTTCATCGCCCGAGAGCGTATCGGGGCCAATCACGTCGCAGTAGCTCAGGACGTCGTTTCCCCCGGGTTCGATGGGTAGGTCGTACAGAACCAGTCTACCGGGCTCGACATCGGGCACCTCGGCGAGAGTCCCAGCCCAGGTGAACTCCGTTCCGTGAAGATGGAGAAACACGTTGGTCCCCTCCTTCCCTTCTGGCGAGCGAACGTGCTGCGCAGCGATGTACATGTCTAGCCCTCTCCTGCCAGCGACAGGTGCGCCTTCCCGGCCACTACATCTGACAGCGTCCTGTCTTTCCATCCTCGCCGCGGACCTTGCGGACAGAACCCGGGCAGTGTGGCGTTTGCCTCTGGGAGAACGACGTAACAGGACCCCGACACGACTCGGGTTCCAGTCGACACGGTCGGATGTCCACCCGCAGGTTGGCCGCCTTCCTGAAAGTCAGCAAGTCGCTGCAAGACTTCCAGGATCGGCCGCGACGTCTTGCGCGTAACGCTGTTCTCCCAGCGATTGACCGTGGAGAAGGCAAGACCGAGCTTGTGTGCCAGTTCCTCCTGGACCCACCCACGGGCTTGGCGGAGAACCCGGATTCCCCATGGGTCGATGCCGTGCCGAACGAATTCAAGCCTGGCCTGGCGACTGGTCACCAGCCAGACCAGGAACTCCAGACCCGCGGCCTCGGTCTCGAGGCCGCCGACCCCCTTGAGTGTGGCCTCGTCCGCGCCAAGCTGTTTCATGACCCATAGGATGTAAGAAAGGCGAGTGTCGAAGGAACGGAAGATCGCTCTTCGCTCCATCTGTTCCACGATCTCCTGAGGGGGGCCTTCGAAACTCCGACCGTCAGCAACCATCACGATTCTCATCTCACACCTGCCTCGTCCAGCTGCCGGCTCCGTTCCGCTACCAGCAGACAGAACAAAATGTAGCGGCGCAGAGTGGGGGCATCGAGCGTCGAGTTGAAGTATCGAAACTCGATGGTCCCACGGTACGCCAAGCTGTGGAGGTTGAGCCCGCGGTACCGAGACCTGTGGTACCTCTCGAGCCTCGCCTGCTCGATACTCTCACTCGCCCCGTACCATTGCTTGAGGAGTTCCTCGCGTGACCGTGGCGGATTGGCGCGGAACTCCCGAACAAATCGCTCGTCGAGAAGCCGTGTGAAATCCGCCAGCCGGCTCTCCGAGATGTCGAAGGCCAGGCTCATGTACGGCTCGATGCCGATCACTTCCTGCACGAATCGACAGAGGACTTCAGGCGAGTAGTCGGCCGCGTCCAGATGCACGTGGACTCCACAGTCGGGCGAGGTTGTCCCTCCCGCCTGGGCAAGGGCATCCACGACCGGCCCAAGTACCTCGAGGTCTTCCACCTCGAGAACAGGGGACACAACCTCAGCCGCCCAGGGTTCCCACAGGCCCAGAGAATCGTCGGGTTCGACCCGCCACTGGCGCCCGTCCGCCTGTTCGACCAGAAACCGACCCTCGGATGCCTCAAGAACCTCGCCACCCACCTGACTGGCAAGAACTGCCGCCACGGTCTCCCGCTCGAGGCCGACCAACTCCACCTCAACGCCAAATCTCTGTCCTCTGTCGCTGGTCACGACACGAGAATACCATCCTGCTATAGCGCATGCAACACTCTTCTCTTTGCGTCCCCTGAACGCGCCTGCCGCTAAGGTCAAGGGAGCGCCTTCTCGCGAACTGCAGCCAGACTCTACGCCGACGCACGTGGGCTCGTCTGTGACGGCTGTTGCCAAGACCGACCCGCGGTGAACCGGAGAGACGGAGGACACAGTCGCAACTTGGCCGTGGGCTGTCTGGACCGCTGAGGCAGGTGCTCGTGGCGTGCGAGGCAGTCGGGGCCACCAGTACGCAGGGCACGTGTCGGCCATATGACATACAGGGATGTATGCGGCGTCGCTGTCAAGAAGGCAGCGGGTGCCCGCCCGGCTCCGCGCGATGCCGCATACATCGTGTTGAACTAAGCCGCGCCCTCGGAGGGCGTCTCCCTATGGGGATTGTTCGCCTTCTCGAGGGGCTCGCGAGCGTCCGCGGTCGTCGACGTGGAACGATTTGAC
>JACQZL010000420.1 GCA_016213865.1 Candidatus Rifleibacteriota bacterium | reverse complement strand
GGTCCACAACGTCCTCTTGCAGGTGTTGGAGGAGGGGATGTTGACCGACGGCCGCGGCCAGCAGATCAGCTTCCGCGAGGCCGTCGTCATCATGACCAGCAACATCGGCGTCGAATCGCTCGATCGGATGGAGACGGCGATAGGGTTCTCGCACCAGAAGCCCAGGATCGACCAGGAGGTCAAGGCCCGCGAGACTCGCAAGGCGCTGGAGAAGTTTTTCCCGCCCGAGTTCCTCAACCGCGTCGACGATATCGTGACCTTCCGGCCGCTGGGCCGCGACGACTGCGTGCGGATCATCGAGCTGATGCTGGAAGAGGTCCGCGAGCGGCTGCGCAACCTCGGGTTGACGATCGAAGTGACGCCCGAGGTGCGCGAGTTCCTCGTCGACCGCGGCACCGATCCCAAGTACGGCGCACGTCCGCTCAAGCGCGCCATCCACCACTGGGTCGAGAACCCCCTGGCGGGGCTCATCCTCTCCAGCACCATCCGCAAGAACGACCACGTCATCGCAGAGCTCAATGCCGAAAAAGACGCCATCGCTTTCGAAACCAGCCGGGAAAGGGCCCAGAAGGCCGCACCCAATCCATAGGCTGCTGGCCATCATGGCCCGGCTGCGCCACCCGACTCGCGGCTGCCCCTGGGACCTCGAGCAGGACCACAAGAAGCTCAAGGTCTACCTCGTGGAAGAGTCCCACGAGGTCCTGGACGCCATCGACTCCGGAAGCGACGCCAAGCTCGCCGACGAGCTGGGCGACCTGCTGCTGCAGATCGTCTTTCACGCCCAGATGGCCTCCGAGCGCCGGGCCTTCGACTTCGCCACCGTCGCGTCGGGCATCTCCGAGAAATTGGTGCGGCGCCACCCCCACATCTTCGCCGGCCGCAAGGTGCGCGACTCCGCCGAGGTGTTGCGCAACTGGGAGGAGATCAAGAAGTCCGAAAAGGGCCGCGAGTCGGTCTTCGACGGGGTGCCACGGCACCTGCCCGCCCTCTTGCGGGCTTTTCGGCTCCAGGAGAAAGCGTCGGTCGTGGGGTTCGACTGGAAGGCCGCGCACGAGGTTGCCGAGAAGGTGCGCGAGGAGATCGAGGAATTCCTGGCCGTCAGCCGCTCGAACGAGCGCGAGCGCATGGAAGAGGAGTACGGCGACATCCTCTTCAGTCTGGTCAACCTGGGCCGGTTCCTGGGTCTCAACGCCGAGTTCAGTCTGGAAGCGGCCAACCGCAAGTTCATGGAGCGGTTCGGGGCCATCGAGGAAGAGGCCCGCAGGCGCGGCGTGCGGCTCGAGTCGATGACGCTCGAGGAGATGGACCGGATCTGGGAAGAGACGAAGGGGAAGTGTTTTGAGGAGTCGCCTCCCTAGCGGAACAGCGCCTCGACGAACTCGCCGGCACGGAAGTTGTCCAGGTCGTCGATCCCTTCGCCGACCCCGAGGAAGCGGATCGGGATATCGAGGTAGTCGGTGAGCGCGACCACCACGCCGCCCTTGGCCGTGCCGTCCAGCTTGGTCACGACGAGACCCGAGAGCTTCACCATCTGATCGAACGTCTGCGCCTGGGCGATCGCGTTCTGGCCGGTCGTCGCGTCCAGCACCAGGAAGGTCTCGTGGGGCGCCTCAGGGACCACCTTCTTGACGACGCGGTTGATCTTGCCCAGCTCTTCCATGAGGTTGGACTGGGTGTGCAGGCGGCCCGCGGTGTCGACGATCACGAGGTCGAGCTTGCGCGCCCTCGCCGCGTTGACGGCGTCGAAGACGACCGCCGAGGGGTCGCCCCCGGCCTGACCTTTCATCAGGTCGCAACCGAGCCGTTGGCTCCAGATGGTGAGCTGCTCGATCGCCCCCGCACGGAAGGTGTCGCCCGCGACCAGCATAATCCTTTTGTTATATGCCTGGAAGAGCCGCGCCAGCTTGGCAATGGTGGTCGTCTTGCCCACGCCGTTGACGCCCACGACGAGCACGACCGAGGGCAGGGCCGACAGGTTCATCGGACCCGAGCGGCGCTCCAGCTTTTCGCGGATCGCCTGGCGGATCAGGTCCATCGCCGTCGCCGCAGCAAGCGCCGGGTCCTCGGCGACGCGCCGGCGCAACAGCTCGACCAGCTCGGAGGTCGTCCTGGGGCCGACGTCCGCGCCCAGGAGGATCGCCTCCAGGTCGTCGAAGATCGACTCGTCGAACTTCTTGACCCCGCCGAAGAGCCCGCGCAACTGGTCCGTGAAGCCGCCGCGCGTACGCGTCAGGCCCGTCGTCAGGCGCGCGAACCAACTCGAGCGCTCCTCGGGTGGGGGCGGGGGAGGCAGCTTCTCGACGACGGGAGCGACGGCCTCGGGCACCTGGCCCGCCGCCACGGGAGCCTGCTCGAGCTGCGCAGGGGCCTCGGGCAGGACGGGTCCGGCCTCGGGGACCTGCGCCTCGGCCCGCTCGTCCTTCTTCTTGCGCCACCAGAGGAGTGCCATGGTTGCTGACGTTCTATCACGCCCGCTCGCCCACTGAAAGGGGCGTGAAGGCCGTGGGAGCGACTGACCCATGGGAAGACGACTACCAGTCGTGTTTCGCGTCTGTAGCGCTGGGGCTTGTTCCCCGCTTGTGGAGCGGCGACTCGACGAGAGCGGGGGACAAGCCCAATGGCATTAAATCCGAATACCGCTGAATTAAGGAGCTGACCGGACCATGGCAACTCTGCCGCGCCCGCATCAATACTGGGAGGCGAGGACTCCCAAGGGAGACCATGGTACTTCTGCCGCAACCAGCCGAGAAGCATGTCCACGACAGGCGTGAGG
>JACQZL010000428.1 GCA_016213865.1 Candidatus Rifleibacteriota bacterium | reverse complement strand
GAAGTCACGGAGCTGCCGATAGGCCGTGGCCGTGTCCTCCTTGACGTAGGCGACGGCCCCCAGCCGCCAGGCATCCGGACGGGCCTTGGCCTCCTCGGCCGCGACCGGTACGGCGCAGGCCAGGAACGTAACGGACCCCAGAACTGCCAGCAAGACGCTTGCCTTCACGTTCTCCTCCTCTTCCAGGGCCGCGGGCCACAGGCCGTTGGCTCCGGAACTTGGCCCTCAAGTCTCGAGTTTGAAGCCTCAGTTGATGCCCATGTAACGGTCCGCCTGGCTGTAGCCCAGGAGGAACGCGTAGTACGCAAAGAACATGTTGTAGGCGCCCTCGGTCGAGTCGATCTCCGCCTTGATGGTGACCGTCGGGCCACTCGCGTCGAGGCCCACGGCGTCCATGGCCAGGATCCCGGCCTTGCCCGCGGCGTTCTCCTTGTAGAAGAGGATCTTCTCCAGCAGCAGCTCCTTGAGCGCCTGGGCGTCTTCATCCGAGGGCAGGCGAAGCGAGCACGCGACCTTGTAGAGGTCGTCCTTGGGGTTCGGGCCACGGTTGTACTGGAGGTCGGCCGACCAGTCGATCAGCTTCAAGTAGAGGTCGTTGATCTTCTCATTGGTGCTGCGGAACTCCTTGGCGTCGAACTCCTTGGCGTCGAGCCCCTGGTAGAGCTTCTCGAACCCGCGCCGGAACTTCTCGACCTTGCCGACGACGGTGCGCTGGAAGAACTCCTTCACGCGGTTCCTCTCGTCGTCGCTGAGAGCGCCCTTGTAGCCGAGGTGGACGCTGGCCGGCGGCGCCTTCTTGCGGAGGCTCGGGTCCTTCACGACGGCCATGGTGCGCTCCAGCAAGTCGAAGTGGCCTGGCAGCACCGAGGCGAAGAGGAGGTGGCCGTTCACGACTGCCAGGATCAGCTCGCCCTTGCGGTCCATGTAGGGCAGCACCGTGGCCGGCTCCCCGCCGACGGTCTCTTCGCGGACGGCCGGCGTGCGCTTGTGGCGGCGCCAGTGGTTGCCGTACTTCTCGACCATCCTGGAACGTAGCAGCGAGCAGTCGACGTCTTCGCCGGTCACGACGCAGACGAACTCCAACGGGCCGGTCGACGTGTCGGCCACGATGCCGAGCTTGGCCTTGGCCTTGTCGGGTGACTTGCGCAGGCCCCACCCTTTCATCATCTTGCGGCCCGCGGCCCGACGGAGGTCCGTCAGAATGTCGAACTTGTTGGCGAATTGCTCGCTGACGTAGCGGCCGGCCTCGCTCATGTCCACGAGCTGCAGGTCGGCCGGGTCCGATACAACGTAGGCGTTATAAGCCCACGCGGCCGGGGCCAGGAGCAGAGTCGCAGTACCCAGGAGGAGCCCCACCATCACGGTTCTCATTGTTGGACCACCCAGACCTTTCCCAGCTTGGGTTCGCCTTGTTCGTTCGTTGGCATGGGCGAGGGCGCGGCGTTCGGGAACGCGGGCCCTGTCCAGCGCCTCACCATCATAGCAGATCAGTCTCGGCCACGACGCAAGACGTTGTACACGCACGCCGGGTAGAAGCGGCCGTCCTCCTTCGGATAGACCGAACAACAGCGGCGCGCCCGGCTCAGATCGAACGTCTCGGCGTCCATGAACTGGTGGATGAAGACGGACTTCATCCGCCGCTCGGCGATGCGGACGGTCCGCTTCGGCGTCGCCGGGGCCGCCGCGTCGATCTCACGGAGGAGGTGCTTGATGGTCCGGAGCGCCGCGGCTCCGGCCGGCACCAGGGCAACAGGGCCGGACCAGAGCTCGTAGAGCAGCCCCCGCATGCGGTCCACGTTGTCGCCCTGCGGGTCGATGTAGGAGCGGTTCCGGATCAGGTCGAGGTAGTCGTCGACCGGAAGGACTCGCTTGATCGGCAGCCAGCCACCCCCCTCGGTCGCCAGGAGGAAGGTCAGGCAAAAGCACGCCGGGTGCGAGCACGGCAACGGCGTGAAGTCACCCTTCTCCAGGATGCCCCCCGAGGCCGCCGAGAGCAGGTCCACGGCCTCCGGGATCGTGATGCGGTCCAGCGGGTCGTGCGGGAAGGTGCACCCGTGCCCCTCGTGCGCGAACGGCTGGACGGTCATGCTCACGAAGTTGTCGTGGGCGAAGTAGAACGTGAGGATCTCGGCCAGTTCGCCTTCGTTGACTCCCTTCGCCAGCGTCACGGTCAACGAGGCCGTGAGGTCCTCGGCCACCAGCCGCTCCAGCAGGTCTCGCTTGAGCCGCGCCAGGCCGGTCCGGCCTCTCATCCTCGCGGAGGTCTCGTCTCGAAAGCCGTCGAACTGGAGCGAGACCACGACGTCCAGTCGTTTGTGCAGCGCGCGGAGGCGGTCGTCTTCGGCCAATCGCAGGCCGTTCGTCGAGACGCTGACCCGCAGGATCTGCTCGAGGCCCGTCAGGTACTCGAGGAACGACTCGTACTCGGGGTGCAAGGTCGGCTCGCCGCCCGAGAGGTTCAGCACCTGGATCGTCCCCTCGGCGGCCAGGAGGCGCGCGACGATCCCCTCGAGGCTGGCCCGCGACATCGAGGTGTTGCCGCGCTTACCGACCAGGCAGACCGGGCACTCCAGGTAGCAGGCGTCTGTCAACTCGACGATCGGCATACAGACGTGCTGCTCGTGCTCGGGGCAGAAGCCGCAGGAGTCGGGGCATCCCCGCTCGGCCGACCGGGAGAAGACCCGCGGCACCGAGCCCGGCTTGCAGTACCCCTGGGCCTCCAGATAAAACGCCTCGTCCGAGTAGACCAGCGCCTCGGAGCGGCCGTGCTCGGGACACTGCGTCTGGAGCAGCACTCGACCCTCCCGGCCGATCACCCGTGCCTGGACCAGGCGGCGGCACTCGGGGCAGACCGAGCGCGTGACGTCGTAGTACCGGTCGCCGGCGGGCGCGGTCACGGCCGGTCCTCCGGCGAATCGGGCACGGCGGGGGTCCCGGGCTCGATGAGGCGCGCCGGCACTCCGAAGACGGTCGCCTTCTCGGGCACGTCGTGGGCCACCGCGGTCATCCCGCAGACCTGGGCATCCTGGCCGACCGTGATGCCGGGCCGAAGCATCGACCCCGCGCCGATGATGCAGCCGTCTCCCAGGGTGACCCTCCCGACCCGGTAGGCCCGCTGGGTGATCTCGTGGAAGAAGATCTGCGCGCCGAAGCCGATCAGCACGTCGTCTCCAACGCTCAGGAGCTGGGGATAGAGCGGGTCGAGGTAGACGCGCTGCGAGATGTAGACGCGCCGGCCGATCCGCGCCCCCATCAGGCGGTAGGCGAAGACCTTGGGCCAGCTCCAGGGCAAGGCCAGCGCGAACATCAGGAGGCCGTAGCGCGCGTGGAGCCACAGGAGCTCGAGCGGCCCGTACATCGAGGAGTCGCAGATGCAGAAGTCGACCTCCCGGCGGGGCCCGGCGAAACGGTGCTCGTAGAACTTGCGGTCCGGACTCGCGAGGAACTCACGGTACGCGAGCCTGGCGGTCTCGAATTCACTTCTCTCCATCGGTCACCCAGAAGCGCGCATCGCGCATGCGGTAGAAGACGTTGTAGGAGCAGGCCGGGATGAGCGTCCCCGAGACGTCCGGGACCAGGTCCGGGCAGGTCGAGACGCGCGAGAGATCGAAGTTGTCCTCGTCCATGTGCGCGTGGATGTAGACGGTCAGCACGTGCTCCTCGGCGAGGCGCTGGCGCTGAAAGGCCGACGGCGCGCGCCCTTGCGGGTAGAGTTTCTTGGCGAGGCGCCGGATCAGCCCCAGCTCGGGGGCCTCGGGCTCCCGGGCCCAGAGGCGGTGGATCGCATCGTCGAGCATCTCGTTGAAGTCGTCGCCGGGCCGGATCAAGTAGTTGCCGCCGAGGAGCTTGCGCATCTCTTCTTCGGAGAAGAGGCGCCGGAAGGGGACCAGACCGAGCGGCGCCTCGCCGGTCTTGAAGAAGTAACCGATTCCGTAGCAGAGCGGGTGCGCCGCGGGCATCGGATGGAAGTCCTCGAACCGGAGCCGGCCCCCCGTCGAGCGCTCGATTGCCTTCTGGGCCCCGTCGATCGTCATGTGGAGGCCGCGGGGGAAGTCCTTGCCCCCTTGCCCCGTGTAGGTCATCGTCTGGATGGTGACCGAACGGACGCACCGGGTTTGGGCCGCCAGCTCCAGCACGCGGCCAATCTCGTCGTCGTTGGTGTCGCGGATCATCACGTTCAGCAGGGTCGCCCCGACTCCGTGGGCGTTTAGCTTGGCCAGGGCCTCGAGCTTGGTCTGGACGATGTCCGCACCGTGGATGCGCTTCGACCGGGCGGGGTCGAAGGTGTCGAACGAGAGGATCACGTAGACGCCCAGTCTTGCCAGCTCGCGCACGAACGCGTCGTCCTTGGCGATACGGAGGCCGTTCGAGTTGAGCGTCACCCGGCCAATCCGGGGGCGGCTCGTCGCGCGCCGGAGCAGCTCCAGGATCTGCGGGTGCAGGGTCGGCTCGCCGCCGGTGATGTTGATCAGGTCCAGGTCGCCGGCCGCCTCGAGGACCTGGTCCAGGACCCGATCGACCTCGTCGAGCGGCATGTGCCAGCTCCGATCGCGGCGGTTGTAGGTGAAGCAGATGGGGCACGCCAGGTTGCACGCGTTCGTCACGGAGAAGACGGGCAGGTTCGGCGCCGCCGCGTGGAACGGACACGGGCCGCAGTCGAGCGGGCAGCCGTTGCGATGAGCGGTTGCGCACTTCCCGGGGGGCCGCGGCTCGACCGGAGTGCGCGTGGCGCGCAGGTACCAGGCGTGGTCTTCGGCGATGAGGGCGCGGGAGGGACCGTGCTCGGGGCACAAGCGCTCCTGCCAGACCCGGCCGTCCTCGACCAGGATGCGGCAGTTGACCACCTGGTGGCACTCGCGGCAGACGCCCTGGACCGTCTTGAGATACGTGTACGGCCTGTCGGCCAGGCCGGCGGGCTCGGCGCAGACCCCGCAGCCGCCGCTTCGGGCTCGATCGTCGGAATTCAAGTCGACCAGTCTCCTCAGGCCCCAAGGCAGTCCTCGAGCCTCGGGTATCGAGCCTCGAGCTTCGTACCCCCGAAGACGATCGCACGGCGCGACGACTTCGGCCCGCGGTCGCTCACGAGAGCAGGTCCAGGATGTTCGCGACGCCGATGCCGGAGATGGCCAGGCCGAGCAGCGCGTAGAACATCCGGGCGCCCTTGCGACCCAGGAAGCGGACGAAGAACCTGGCCTTCTCGTGCTCGAAGAACCAGTTCCAGTCGCGGATTGCAGCCACGACCGGGAAGAGCCCCGCAACGGCCAGGAAGTACGGAACGATTTCATCCATAGGTTGAACCCTCTCAGCCCCGGAGGCTCAGATCCCTCCGTCCACGCGAATCAACTGGCCGTTGACGAAGGCAGCCCGGGAGCTGGCCACGAAGCTCACGACCTCCGCCACCTCCTCGGGGCGGCCCAGGCGGCCGACCGTGGCGTACTGCTCGTACTGCTTGCGCTGCTTTTCCGGCACGTGCTCGCCGACACCGCCGTCGACCAGGCCGGGCACGACACAGTTGACCCGGATGTTGTACCGCTTGAGCTCCCACGCCAGCGAGCGGGTGAACCCTCCCATCGCTGCCTTGGTGGCGGCGTAGTGGGGCGGGACCTCCATGATGCGCTCACCCGCCAACGAACCGATGTTCACGATGGAGCCCTGCCGCCTGGACACCATCGACCGGACGACGGCCTTCGTGACCAGAAAGGGCCCTTTGAGGTTGACGGCCGCCACCTCGTCCCAGTCTTCCTCCTCGATCAAGGGCAGGGCCAGCACCTGGGCGATCGCGGCGTTGTTGACGAGGACGTCGACCGTCCCCCACTCCGCGAGGACGGCGCGCGCCATCGTCTCGATCTCCCCGGCGTCGGTCACCGAGACCTGGTAGGCTCGCACCTGGGGCCCCAGCTCCCGGACGAGCGCCTCGGCCCGGTCGGCCGCGGTCGCGTAGGTGAAGGCAACGCGGGCTCCTTCGCGCACGAAGACGCGGCAGATGGCCGACCCGATGGAGCCGCTGCCCCCGGTGACGATGGCGACTCGGCCTTCCAGTTCAGGCATGTGCAGACCTCCCGCCGGCGGACCCGGCGCTGCCGGGCGCGCTCCGGTTCATTCGCCGCCTTTCGGACGGGACGCCGCCGGCTCGAGCCGGTCGCCCACGACGTGCAAGAGGAGAGCGAGGCCGGCCACGGCGGCGAACTCCGTGGACTCCTCCCAGAAGTCGAACCAGACCGCGGTGTCGAAGTTCGCTCTGTAGTTCACAAACCTGAAGAGGCCGAAGAAGGCCGCACCGACGGCCGCCGAGAAGAGGAGCCGCTCCCACCTCAGGTGCGGGTCCCGCGCCCGCCAGAGCAACACCAGCGTGGCCAGGAAGAACGCGACGGCCACGATCGGGCAAATGCGGTTCTCCACGATCTGGCTCGCCGGAAGGTGGTACTCGACGATGGTGCGCCCGAAGAACGAGACCGCCACCGGGTGGTCGATGACCGCCTCGCGGGTCAGCGGGGCCGCGGAGACGAGCGCCCCCACGGCGCACAGGAACATGAAGAGCGGCCGAAACCGGCAGCACGAGCTCGCTCGGACCGGACAGTCCCTGCAAAAGCGCATCAGAGCGCACGCCTTGTCGCTCGAGAACTGAAAGAGCATCCGGCGGTCGAGCAGCTCGAGGAGCCCCATCGTGATGGCCATCGCCGCGACGATCATCCCGGCGTCGTGGACCAGTTCCCACGGGACCGACTGCAGGTCGAAGACCAGGTAGTTGACCGCACATGCCGACTCGCCGATCTCGAAGGCCACCAGGCCCCACCAGAGCCATCTCATCTCCGGCTGCGTCTGGCCTCGCAGTCGCCACAGCAGCCAGAACCCCAGGAGCATGTAGGCCGGCTTGATGCCCCAGGCATCGAGGACGCCCAAGGCCTGCAACCAGACCGGGAGGACCAGTTCCACGGGGGTGGGCATGGGGTGCCGCCGTTCAGTTGCCCTGCGTGGCCGCGAGCTTGCGATCCACCAGGTTCATCAGGGTCTGGACCGTGATCAGCTTCGGGACCTCGCTGACGGTGAGGCCGGAGGCGAAGGCTGACGGCTCGGCCTCCGGCATCATCTGCCTGAGGCGCTCCAGCGCCGGCTGGGTCAGCACGCCGCCGACGTGCGTCTCGGCCTCGCTCAGTCCGAGGTTGGAGTAGTAGTTGATTTCTTCCTTCGAGATGCGGATGGAGAAACGCTCCTCCAGGTGGAAGATGAGGTCGAGGATGTCGAGCGAGTCGGCGCCCAGGTCACGGATCAGCGAGCTGGCGGGTCTCACCCGTTCAGGGTCTTTCAGCATCAAGGCGTCGACCAGGCAGTCGCGGACGCCGGGAAAGATATCGTCGTGCTCCATCGGAAGAACCTCCCGCCAGTGTGGCGGCGCCACTCTACAGCCGGGAGGCCGCTCCGGACAACGGGCGCGTGGCGGCCCCAATCCCGCAGGTCGGTAGCAGCGCCCCCAGGGCGCCGGGACGAGGGAGGATGAGGAAGGCCGTGTCGTTCCCCTCGCTACTCGAACCGCATCCGTACGGATGATCCCAGTACCGAGCACGCTCCCCAGGTGGTGCCCCCAGAGGACCCGCGGGGTCAGGGGCGGTGGGTGCCCGTCACAGCCGCCAGTCCACGTTCTCCTTGGCGCTGACCTCCGCATCCTCGAGCGCCTTGCGCAGATCGAAGAGGACCTTACGTTCCACGAAGGTCTCGCTCGCGATGCGCGAGACCATCTCGATGTTCTTGACCAGCTTGGCGATGCGGTTGAAGTAGCGTCGCAGGTTGGCCAGGGCACGCTGACAGAGCTCCTCGGGCATGGGCTGCCGTTCGAGGATCTCCAGGCTCATCTGGATAACCTGCAGCGGGTTGTTGATGCCGTGACTGACGATGTTGGAGGCGTCGCGAAGCAGGTCGAGCTTCTCCTGGAGCGAGACCCGCTGGTAGATCTCGACGCGCTCGAGCATGCGCTGGATCCGCGTGAGCAACGTCTCCATCGGCTCCGACTTGCCCACGTAGTCGTCCGCCCCGTGCTGCAAACCGAGGATCTCCGCCGGGCTGTCCTCCTTGTCGGTGAACATGAGGATCGGCAGCGCGTGAGCTTCTGCATCGAGCCGCAAGGCCCGACACACCTCCAGACCGCTCATCTGAGGCAGACCTACATCGAGGACCATCAGGTCGGGCCGGCTCTTCTTGATCGACTCGATGGCGGCCTCGCCGGAGGTGGCCAACTCGACGTCGTAGCCGGCCGCCAGGAGTGCTGCTCTGACGGCGTACGCTTGCGTCTTGCTGTCCTCGACCAGGAGGATTCGTTTCTTCATCGAGAGCGCCTGGTCCATCCGGCGATGGTCGGCGAGATGGACTTGGTTCGCGCCGCCGAGCGGCAACTTGTGTGCCAGCTTACCCCATCCGGTGCCAGTAAGGAAGTCAGGGAGGAATTCCCCACGAAGCCCCGTGATCGCGGACTTTGGGCCCGGCGATCTTCCCCACGGCCCGGTAGCCATCCGTCAGGGCTGAGGGGGCTGAAGGGCTCAGGAACATGCTGCCGCCGCCGGAGACCGGGTTGTCCGTAGGTGTATGATCAGGTTGGTCGCTCAGGTTCCGGGCATTTCGAAGTCCGGGCAGGAGGTTCTGAAGATGATCGGTCGTGTCGTCGCCATGACTGCGGGGCTGTTGCTGGCTTTTGCGCCGACTTGCCGGGCCGCGAGTGAGCTCGCCGGGAGTCCAGCCGAACAGGTTCGACCGGGTAAGGGACTGGGAGTGCCAACGGCGCCCAGGGCACCTGAGCCGCCGGCGACCGGGCCGGGATCGTCCACCCCGGCGCCAGGCCAAACGGACGTCCGTGACACCATGCGCCGCTTCCTTTCCGAGATGCGCCAGATCGAGGAGCTGCAGGCCCGAAGGCACGAACGGATGCAGCGCATGTTCGAGCGAGACGGCCTCTGGGGCGAGCCTCCGGACGATTCGCTCTGGGGCCCCCCCGACTCGCGTCGCCGTCAGATGAAGGAGCGGCTCGACAAGCTGCGCAAGGAGCGCGCGCCGGAGGCCGGGAAGTCGCGCTCGTGGCCGTTCGACGAAGATACCTGGCGGTGGCCCCGCTTTCCGAAGGACAGCGAGTCCGCCGGTGGAGCCCGCCTCTCCGAGGGCAAGGTCACCGACGCGGGCGACCATCTGGTCTTCCGGATTCGGGTGCCCGGATTCGACCGCAAGCAGGTCAAGGTGCAGTTTTCCGACGATTCCGTGACCGTCGAGGCTCGCCGAGTCGAGTCGCAAAAGCGCAAGGACCGAAGCGAGGAGGGCGAATCCTGGACGGAGTCCGCGACGACTCGTGTCCTGCGGCGGACCGTCCCGCTCCCCGCGAGAATCGTTCCGTCGAAGGCGAAGGTGAGCTACCAGGGCGACACCGTGGAAGCGATCCTCCCGAAAGCGCCCGAGGGCGAGGGCGGTCGCGAGGGCGGCAGTCATCGTCTGTGAAGCCGACGGCCGTGCTAGAGTTGGAAACGGGACCGGGCCAAGAAGCGCAGCCGCGGTCGCGGTTGGTTTCTGCCCATGAGAGGTGAAAGCGTGTCCGAAAACGCCCGATATCGACTGGTCACTCGCAGTGACTTCGACGGCGTCGTTTGTGCCGCGTTGCTCCGGGAGCTGGAAATGATCGACGACATCAAGTTCGTCCATCCCAAGGACGTGCAGGACGGCAAGGTCGAGATCACCAGCCGGGACATCACGACCAACCTCCCCTACGTGCCGACCTGCCACATGTCGTTCGACCACCACTCGAGCGAGGTGGCCCGCACGGGCGGGACAGCCACGAACCTGGTCATCGATCCCAAGGCGGCTTCCGCCGCCCGGGTGGTCTACGAGCATTTCGGAGGCCACCAGCGGTTCCCGACCATCACTCCCGAGTTGATGGCCGCGGTGGACAAGGCGGATTCGGCGCAGTTCTCGCGCGAGGACATCCTCGAGCCCAAGGGCTGGGACCTCCTCAGCTTCGTGATGGACCCTCGCACGGGCCTGGGCCGCTTCCGAGAGTTCCGCATCTCCAACTACGCGTTGATGATGGAGCTGATCGACCACTGCCGCCGGCTTCCGCTCGTCGAGATCGAGAAGCTCCCGGACGTTCAGGAACGGACGCAGCTCTACTTCCAACACGCCGAGGACTTCCGCGCACAGATCCGCCGTTGCTCGTCGGTTCACGGGAACCTGGTCGTCCTGGATCTGCGTCACGAGGCGGTCATCCACCCCGGCAACCGGTTCGTCATCTACGCCGTCTACCCGGAGTGCAACATCTCGATCCACGCGATGTGGGGCCTCAAGCAACAGAACACGGTCTTCGCCATCGGCAAGTCGATCCTCAACCGCACGTCCAGGACCGACATCGGCGCTCTGGCCCTGTCCTACGGGGGCGGCGGGCACGAGGCCGCTGGAACGCTCCAGGTGGACAACGACCGTGCCGAGAGGGTCCTTCGCGAGCTGATCGAGAAGATCAACCGCGACGGCTAACACTACAACGCAACTTGTCCCGGAGATACGTG
>JACQZL010000427.1 GCA_016213865.1 Candidatus Rifleibacteriota bacterium | reverse complement strand
GCGAGGCCGCAACGATGGCCACGACGCAAGGTAGAAGCGGCTTCCAGCCGCTTTTTGGGCGCCCGGTAACGCGACGGCGACTTGCCCGGACCTGTGGAAGCGGCAAGATGCCGCTTCTACCTTTCCGACGCCCGGCATGCCTCTCCTGACGCTGGATTTAAGGCCATTGGGACGCCCTCCCCCGCCGGTTTGCCGCCTGCCGCCGCGGATTGAGGTACTCTGAGTGCGGACGCTTTTGCACTCGTGACCTCAGTTCCCTCGATGGAGACCCCCACCGCCGGGCCGCGGCCCGCGCTCTACATCTTCACCGTCCCCTTCTGGGGCGTGCGGATGCCGCCGCTGGGCGCGGCCTACGTCGCCGCGGCCGCCCAGGAGGCCGGGTTCGAAACGCGGCTGGTCGATCTCAACGTCGAGTGTTTCGACTACCTGCGCAACGACCCCGACTTCGCCCGGCTCTGGGACACCAACCCGCCCGACGTGACCCTGGACGAGGCGAGCCGGCGCGTCTTCGACGCCGCCTTGCCGGTCGTCGACCGGTTCCTGGACGAGTTCATCGCGAGCGGCGCGGGCGTGGCAGGGTTCTCGCTCAACTACCGCAACCTCGACTTTGGCAATCGAGTCGCCGCGAGGCTCCGCGAGAAGAAGCCCGACGCCGGCGTCGTCTTCGGCGGGCCCGAGAGCTTCGCCCAGCTCGAGCTGGGCTACCTGTTCAAGAATGCCGCGGACATCTTCGTCGTGGGCGAGGGAGAGCGCACGATCGTCGATCTCCTGACCGCTTTGCAGGAAGGGCGCTGCCTGGAGGGGATGCCCGGTGTGGTCGTCCGGCGCGAGGGGATCATCATGTCGGCCTATACGCCCCGCAGGCCCGAGATGAAGCTGGACCGGCTACCCTATCCGACTTATCAGGGACTGCCGCTGGCCAAGTACTCGACCGAACGGCTGCCGATGCTCATGAGCCGCGGGTGCATCTGCCATTGCCGGTTCTGCGTCGACTACATCCTCAACTCGCCCTATCGGTTCCGCAGCCCCGAGAAGATCGTCGAGGAGATGCGCTATCACCTGGAGCACAACCGCACCGGGGAGTTTGCGTTCAACGACCTGCTCTGCAACGGCAACGTCAAGCAGCTCGAGCGCCTCTGTGACCTGATCGTCGAGCAGGCCCTGCCGGTGCGGTGGGACAGCTACGCGATCGTGCGCAAGGAGATGACGCCGCACCTGCTCCGGAAGATGAAGGCCGCCGGCTGCCACAACATCTGCTACGGCACCGAAAGCGGCTCGGACCGCATCCTTCGGATGATGGGCAAGTTCTCGACGTCCGAGACGGCTGCCCAGAACATCCGGGACACCCACGAGCTGGGCATCCGCACCTCCCTCAACGTCGTCGTCGGCTATCCCGGCGAGACGGAGCAGGACTTCCAGGATTCGCTGGGATTCGTGGAGCGCCTGGCCCCGTACATCGACGAGGTCACGAACGTCTCGAGCCTGGTCGTGATGCCCGGCAGCGCACTCTCCAAGAACCTCGAAGAGAACGGCATCCTCTACATCGACAATGCGGATAGCTGGGTGGACGGCCAGGGAAGCACTCCAGAGACCCGCGGCGCGCGGGTCCGCAAGGTCATGGAGCTGATCGGGCGAAGGGGCCTGGGCCACGAGATCGTCAACCACGACACCCACACGGCGGGTCACGTGATGATCAGCGTCGTGCTGCCGCTCCAGGCGGCGCCGCCTGCGCTTGCCACGCTCGACGAGCTGGCGACCTACCCCTTCCAGTTGCTCCTCGCGGGAGACCCCGCTTGCGGCATCCCCCCGCGCCCTCGACTGGACCCCATCCCGCGGGCCGCCGGCAAGAGCCTGGCCGCGTGCGTCAACGCCGCGGTGGAGAGGGCGACGGGGCGCTACCTCGTCCTCTGCCCGCCCGACTCTCCTCCTCCGGCCAGGCTGCTCTTCGAGTTGTACAAGGGCCTCGAGAAAGCCCCTGACTGCCACATTGCCTTGCCTCACGACGCCGCGGCACACCCCTGGATCTTCCTGCGGCGCACAGCGTTTCGCGAGGTCGATGGCCTGGACGAGCAGTTCGGCCCCGACCTCTGGACCGCCGATCTCCTGATGCGCGCCCACCTCTGGGGCTACGCCTCGGCCTCGGTCCTGTCCGCGCGTCCGGGGCCGGGTCCGTCGCCCCATCGGGACGCGTCGGCCCGCAGCGCCCGCAACGCCCTCGACCTGGTCCTCAAGAACTACCCCAGCCTCTTCCTCAAGTCGGAGGGCCCACGCGTTGCCCGGAGGCTCCTGCACCGAATGTTGCCCACCTGGTCCGACCCGCTCTCGCCCCTGCGCCACCTGGCCGGCTACTACCAGGCCCTGGCCAACTTTCCGAGGACGCTCACCCAGCGGCGACGCATCCTGTGCCAGAAGACGGTGCCCGACGCCGAGACGGGACGCATCCTGCAGGCGCTCGAGCGCTTCGCCGGTTGAGAAAGCCGGGTGGCAGTGCCCCGAGGTTGGCCTGCCATCCGCGACCGAGAGACAGAAGCCAGAGGAGTCCGGACTTGAAACCGGGAGGGGATCAACCGGGCGGCAGACTACCGGATCGACTGGACCGCGGCGACCGCGATGGTGCCGACGATGTCGACCACCGTCGCCCCGCGGGAGAGGTCGTTGCACGCGGCATTGAGCCCTTGCAGGATTGGCCCGATCGCCTCGCAGCCGCCGTAGCGCTGGGCGATCTTGTAGCCGATGTTGCCGGCGTCCAGGTCCGGGAAGACGAGGACGTTGGCCTTGCCGGCCACGGGGCTTCCCGGGGCCTTCTTCTCGCCCACGCTCTTGATCAGGGCGGCGTCGGCCTGCATCTCGCCGTCGATGGTCAGGTTGGGGTCGATCTCGCGCGCGAGGCGGGTTGCCTCGATCACGTGCTCGACGACGTCGTGCTGGGCGCTGCCCTTGGTCGAGAACGAGAGCATCGCGACGCGAGGCTCGAGACCTAGTAGACGCTTGAGCGTCCGGGCCGACGAGACGGCGACCTCGGCCAGTTCACGCGCCGTGAAGGTCGGGTTGACCGCGCAGTCGGCGAAGAGCGACACGCCGTTTTCGCCCAGTTCCGGCCTGGGGCTCACCATGACAAAGGCCCCCGACACCTTCGAGACGCCGGGCTCGGTCTTGATGATCTGGAGGGCCGGCCGCAGCATGTCGGAGGTCGGGCACGTGCAGCCTCCGACCATCGCATCCGCTTTGCCCTCCTTGACCAGCATGACGCCGTAGTAGAACGGGTCGTCGAGGAGTTGGTGGGCCTTCGCCGAATCGACGCCCTTGCTGCCGCGCAGCTCGACGAGTCGGGCCTCCAGCTTCGGACGGTCCGGATCCTTGCGAAGATCGCGCACCTCGACGCCGTCCAGGGCCACGGACAGCTCGCCGGCCTTCTTACGGATCGTCGCCTCGTCACCCAGCAAGATGCACCTGGCGAGGCGGTCCTTGGTTGCCGCCTCGGCGGCCTTGAGAATGCGTTCCTCGCTCCCCTCGGGAAGGACGACTCGCCTTGCGGCGGCCCGGGCCTTCTCCTTGATCTGCTCCATCACGTTCATCGAAAGAGCCTCCTCCTCTCGCCCTGCGCAAAAGGAGACTCATCTTGGCACCCGCGCACCCGGAATGCCAGCCTTGCTCGAGTCGGGGGGAGCATGTCCCTGGCCTGGGAACCGTGCAGGGGCGGCACTTGTAGCCACCCGATACGCGGGCGGGGGCAAGCCCCGCCCCTACGCTTTCCCGGTGTTGTCGGTGGCTTACCAGGCTACCGACATGCTCCCTCGAGTCGGGGGGAGCGCGCGCGGTTCGCAGGTTGACAACTGCAACTGGCCCTGTGAGTGATGTAGCGCGGGGGCTTGTCCCCCGCTTGTGGAGCGGCCGCTCGACCCCGCGGAGGCAGCCCCGGCGCGCTAACGCGTTGTTATCGTCCCGACCGAGAAGCGGCCGGTGCCGTTCTCCGTCGGGGTCACGCGGACGGTGCCCGTCTCGCTCGGCGAGGTGGGGCGGAAGGGGTTGGTGGCGGTCGCGCGCAGCGTGAGCGGGATCGCCACGGGCGCCCGCGGGAAGTAGAAGGACCCGCTGGCCAGGCCGACGGTCTGCCCCAGCTCCAGCACCGCGACCTGGTCCAGGGTCCCTGCCGGGAGCGTCCCGCTGGAAGTGACGACGAAACCCTCGAGGGTGACCGTCGCGGGGTCGAGCATGACGTCGGAGGAGAGGCTGGAGGTCTGGCCCACCCGGGGCGCGATCAGGTTGGAGAGTGTCTTGATATAGAAACCCTGCGCGCTGAAGACGAGGTTGAACCGGCGGCTGGTCGTGGTCGTGCTGCCGGGGACGCGCACGGTGAAGCGGCCCGTGCTGCCGTCGACACTGGCGTTGAGAAAGGACGCTTCGATCGAGTCACTCGTGATGGTCACCCTCGAGTAGGTGCCGTTCTGCCGGTAGAGATCGTCGAAGTATGTCGAGCGCACGGCCCCGCTGACGTTGGCCTGGCCCGGATGGACGCGCACGGTGACCGACACCGTCTGACCTGCGATGGGCACGACGGTCGACGGGCTCTCGGTGCCCGACAGGTGGCCTTCTTCCGATACCACGATCCGCTGAGCCGCGGGCTGGCCGGAGCTGTCGGCTGTGACCGGGACATAGAGCGTGTAGGTCCCGCCGGAGCCCCCTGACGAACTGGCCGCCCCGACCGTGACCGTCGCGTTGCTCACGCCCTCTCCGGTGATCGCGTCGACGACCTGCAACAGGACGATTGCCGAACCGGTCGAGATGCCCGGCGACAGGTACACGTCGGGCACCTGGGCCGTGTTGCCCGGTTCCACGTAGACCTGCACCTGCCGGCTGTACGGCTGCGTTTGGAAGCCGGACTGATAGAAGAAGAGTTGGTACGTGCCCGTCGGGATCTTGGTGAACTGGTAGTTGCCGTAGCCGTTGGTCGTGGCCGTGCGGATGACGGCCGGGCTCTCGGTGCGCTCGGCCTGGACGGTGACGCCGACGGCCCTGCCCAGCCCCGTGGTGCCGGAAGCCGCCGTGAAGACCGTGCCCTGGATGGCGCCGTCCGAAACCCCCGAGCCGCCACACCCCACGAGGGAGCAGGAGAGCCAACCGAAGAGCGAGATTGCCAGGAGACGCCAGGGCATGGGGAAGGACGAGCACGCGACGCCGTATCTGGCATGGGATCATAATCACCGCCACAGCCGATGACAAGCCGGGGAATCCGGCCTCCTGTGGCGGAAATTGACACGATCGACCGGCCGCCCTACGATCTTGTCGTCAGGAGGATTTCATGTCTCATCGCATACTCATCGTCGCGGTAGCGTGCACCTTGCTCGGGCTCTGGTCGGCCCACGTCTACTCGGGTCCCAAGACGCTCGTCGTGGGGCAGGGCCAACCGGCCCAACCCAACCTCGACGGCGGCATCCCGGCCGAGTTCGGCGATCTGGTCGCCGTCGACGCGGGGTTTCTGTTCTTCCTCGACGGTGACGGCACCCTCCGCAGGGTCGGTCTGGACGCCCGCGGGACGCTGGTCGGTCCGGTCGTGTCGATTCCGAGGAAGTAGCAGACGAGGCGGCGCGGTCCACTCCTCGGGGGAGTGGAGCGTGCGCGGAAAACGCACTTCACCTCATTGCCGGCCGCTCGAAAGGGCGTGCGGCGAAAGCGTCCGTGGCCTGTTCGGAGGCCGGGCTGGAGTGTCCGCGGGCCCTGCTCAGGGCGCACCGCGGGTGCGAGAGGTATCGGACTGCCGGCCGGCTCAGCCGGTCGGCTCCTGCAGGCCCGGGATTTCGTACTGCTGCTCGAGCGAGCGCACGATGTGCCCGAAGGCGTCGATGTTGTTCGAGGTAGAGAGGTCCCGTTCGGCCTTCTCTTGTTCGCTCATCAGCCGGGACTTGCTGGAGCTGTACATGGTCAGGATGTCGGGTGAGGGAGGGAGTTTCGTGGGCATGGCAGGCTCTCGGAACGGACGAAGTCGGCTCTGACGAGCCCGAAGTCGGGCGGTGTGGAGACTAGCACAAAAAACAGCGTTCGACAATCGTATTTGTTTGGTCTTTTGCCGAGTGACGTGGCGAAACCCGGCGGGAGCCCGGGAGCTGAGAGCTGCGGATTCGGGCCGGGGAGGGGCTCAGGAACAACCTGCGGTCGACCCGCAGTTGAGGCACTTGTAGCAGGCCGCGTTGCGGACCATGATGCTGCCGCACTCGGCGCAGGAGGGGGCGTCTTCCTGGGACTGGAACGTGATGCCGGAGCGGCCGTCGGACTTCTTGGACCAGGGCAGCGACGGCTGTGCGGGGTCGGTCCCGGCGAAGCCGCCCGCAGAATCGGCGGCATGGACGAGGCCGACGGCGTGCTGTTCCTGAGGCGACAGGAGCTTGCTGGCGAGCCAGCGGAAGGCGTAGTCGGTGACCGATTTGGCGAAAGGGATCTCGGGGTTGCGGGTCATGCCGGCTGGCTCGAAGCGGGTGTGGCTGAACTTGTCGACCAGGGCGGGGAGGGGCACTCCGTACTGGAGGGCCATGGAGATGGCGGTGGCGAAGGCATCCATCAGACCCGAGATGGTGCTGCCTTCCTTGGCCATCTTGAGGAAGATCTCGCCCGGGGTGCCGTCCTCGTGGAGGCCCACGGTGATGTAGCCTTCGTGGCCCTGGATGTCGAAGTGGTGCGTGATGGCCCGGCGTTCGTCCGGTAGCCGTCGCCGGTAGGCCTTGCCGGCCGGAGCGGCCTTCGGGTCGTTCTTGCTGGTGCTGACCGGTTGGGTCTTCTTGCAGCCGTCCCGGTAGATGGCGACGGCCTTGAGGCCCAGCTTCCAGCTCTCGCAGTAGACCTTCTCGATCTCGGCGATGGTGGCGTCGGCGGGCATGTTGATGGTCTTGGAGACGGCGCCGGAGAGGAAGGGCTGAACGGCCGCGATCATCCGGAGGTGACCGGAGTAGTGGATCGACCGGGTGCCGTGCAGCGGCTTGAACGCGCAATCGAAGACCGGGAGATGGGGCTCGCGGAGGTGCGGGGCACCCTCGATCGTCTCGTTCTCCTGGAGGTACTCGAGGATCTCCTTGGTCTGGAGCTGGTTGTAGCCGAGAGCGTGGACTGCGTCGCCGACGGTGCCGTTGACGATCTTGAGCATGCCGCCGCCGACGAGCCTCTTGTACTTCACGAGGGCGATGTCCGGTTCGACGCCGGTGGTGTCGCAGTCCATCATGAAGCCAATCGTCCCGGTCGGGGCGAGGACCGTTGCCTGGGCGTTGCGGAAACCGTGCTGGCGGCCCAGCGTGACCGTCTGGTCCCAGGCCGAGCGGGCGGCCTCGAGAAGGGAGGGCGCGACGAGGTTCTCGTCGATGCGGTCCAGGGCCCGGCGGTGCTGCTCCATGACGCCGAGCATCGCGTCGCGGTTGGCGGCGTGGCCCTCGAAGGGGCCCTGGACGCCGGCCATGCGAGCGCTCTGCGCGTACGCCTCCCCCGTCATCAGGGCGGTGATGGCGGCCGCGAACTGGCGTCCCGCCTCACTGTCGTACGGCAGGCCGCGCTGCATCAGCAGGGCCCCCAGGTTGGCAAAACCCAGGCCGAGCGGGCGGAAGAGGTGGCTGTTACGTTCGATGGCGGGCGTCGGGTAGCTGGAGTTGTCGACCAGGACCTCCATTGCCGTGAAGATCGTGCGGATGGCGTGACGGAAGCCCTCGCAATCGAACGCCCCGTCGGGGCCCGAGAACTTGGCCAGGTTGAGGCTGGCCAGGTTGCACGCCGTGTCGTCGAGGAACATGTACTCGCTGCACTGGTTGCTGGCCTGGATCCGGCCGCTCACGGGACAGGTGTGCCAGGCGTTGATGGTCGTGTCGAACTGAATGCCGGGGTCCCCGCAGACGTGGGCCGCGGAGGCCATCTGCCGGAGCAGGTCCCGGGCCCGGAACGTCTTCACGACGTGACGGTCGGTGACGGCCCGGGTCTGCCACTCGGCGTCCTGCTCCACGGCCTGCATGAAGGCCTCGGTCACCCGCACGCTGTTGTTCGAGTTCTGGAAGAAGACGCTGCGGTAGGCCGGCCCGTCGAGCGAGCCGTCGTAACCTGCCTCGATGAGGGCCCAGGCTTTCTTTTCCTCGTCTGCCTTGCAGTTGATGAAGGCCTCGATATCGGGGTGATCGATGTTGAGGATGACCATCTTGGCCGCGCGGCGGGTCTTGCCTCCGGACTTGATGACACCCGCGAAGGCGTCGAAGCCGCGCATGAAGGAGACCGGTCCCGAGGCGGCGCCGCCCCCGGCGAGCTTCTCGAAGCTCGAGCGGACGGTCGAGAGGTTGCTTCCGGTGCCGGAGCCGTGCTTGAAGAGCATCCCCTCGGTCCTGGCGAGGGTGAGGATTGACTCCATCGTATCCCCGACGGAGTTGATGAAGCAGGCCGAGCACTGCGGCCGCGGTTCAACGCCGACGTTGAACCAGACGGGGCTGTTGAACGAGGCCACCTGGTTAACGAGCAGGTAAGTCAACTCCGACGTGAAGGTCTCCAGATCGCCCTCCGAGGCGAACATCTGGGACGCCGTGGCCCAGCCGGCCACGGTGTTCACGACGCGGTCGATCAACGCCCGCACGCTGCGCTCGCGACCCGGCGTCTCGGGCGTCCCCCGGAAGTACTTCGAGACGACCACGTTCGTGGCCATCTGACTCCACGAGCAGGGCACCTCCACGTCGTCCTGCGAAAAGACCGACTCGCCACGGTCGTTCGTGATCGAAACCGACCGCATCTCCCACTGCACCTCGTCGTACGGGTGGCGCCCGGGACGCGTGAAGTGGCGCGGAAACACCAGCCCTCGCGGGCCCTTCTGCCCCTTGCGCCGGGACCTTGCGATGCGGACGGGAAGCGGCCCGGGTGGCGCTTCACGCGGTGGATTCGGTTCGAACTGCGGGGTGGGCATGGAGACTCCTGGCGGCCTTCATCGCGGCGCCTGGGGCGGCCTCGATGAGGTCCGGTTGCTGATCTTGCTGAAACTCGAAGTGGTCGATCGAGAGGACTGCGCGGACATCCCCCGTGGAGCAACGCAGTACGGGTATGGGCAAGTGCTGAGAATAGCTCGGATCATGGCCGAGTCGCTACAAAAATTTCGATCAAATCGACGATTCTGTCACTGATAAGGAAGATCATTCGCCACACTCGCGCCAACCCGTCTGGACGGGACGATCCGGCCGTCCGACTGGCGAAGCCCCCTTCGCCCGGATGACCCCGATCATCATGACTGGCGGATGCTGACTATCATGATACGCGCCGGCCGCCGGAACCGCGGCTCGCGGCGATTCGAGTGGCGACGGAACCACGAAGGCACCAGGCCACCAGGAGAGGAGAGCTTGTCCCTGGGCTGGCGACCGCTTGCCAGTAGCCAGTAGCCAGTAGCCGGTGATGCCGGATCGCCGGCAGGCTGCGGACGGTTGGCAAGGGGATTGTCATCCAGCGGCAGTCTCGCGCTCGCGTGGTCCCATCTGCGGGCTCGGTCGGCGTCCCCTGCGAACCAACCAGCAGCCCATCTGGAGCCTCGCAACGAGCCCTCGCTACCGGCTACCGGATGTTCCGGCCGCACTCGGAAAACTACCCACGCGCAGAGCATGCCCCCCTCAGCCCCCGCACGTTGTGGCGCGGAATTGCCGATGATACTCTTGAAAACGCATGCTCTCCCGTTCCCTGATCATGGCATCGTGAGCGAGCCCCTCCAAACCCATGCGGCGGTGTCCGTGGAGGAGGCGGCTGCCGTCACGTTGCCCGTCACGGAAGGGAGCATGCCCACGGACGCCGGTGCGCACGCCGGGCCCACGCCCGGGGCCGACTCGGTGCCTCGAGGGTCCGGCCCTCCCGGTGGCAACTGGCCGAGCCCGTTCGTGCGAGGCTCTCCCCGACGGCCCTCGCCGGTCGACCTCTTCCTGCCACCGATCGTCTGCCTCGGGACCATGGGCGTCGGGTGGCTGGCGCTCGGCTCGGGGAAGTTGCCGTCGGTGGCCTCCGAGTTCACGGTTGCGCTGCTGGCCAACCTCCTGGCGCTGGGGTTCATCTGGTGGTCGCCGCGGCGTCTCTCTTTTCGCGGGCCGAGTGGCCCGGCCGCGCTGATGACGGTCGTTCTGGTCGTCCCGCTGGCTCTGGTCAGCGACCGGCTGCTGGAACATCGGGAGGAGCTCTCTGCAGTCGCCCGGGCCATCCTGGAGCTGCGCGACCCGCTGGAGTTCGCGATCGCCGCTCTGCTGGTGGTCATCGTCGCTCCCGTCGCCGAGGAAGCGTACTTTCGCGGCGTTCTGTATCCGTGGCTGGCCTCGGTCGTCGGCCGACCCACCGGGAACCTGCTCGTTTCGGCCCTCTTCGCCTCGCTCCACCCCGGCTCACTCTCGTTTCTCGCCATCTTCGCCCTCTCGCTGCTCTGGACGCTGATGGTCGACCTGACTCGCAACCTGCAGACGCCCGTCGCCGGCCACGTCGCCCTCAACGCCGTGTCGCTGGCCGTCCTCGCGACCATGAGCCCCAAGGGCATCACCGTCACCTGGATCGATATCTCGCTCGTCTCCTCCGTCTGCTTGATGGGCTACTGCGCGGCCGGCTACTGGGCTTCCAGGCGCCTGGAAGAGCCCGTCGCGCGAACGGCGCCGGGACTGGCAACCCTCTACTCCGTCGGTCTGGCCGTCCTCATCAGCATCACGCTGGCCAGCCTCATCGCCGGGGTCCCGGGGCGGCTCTCCTGACCGGGTCTCCGGGTCGTGAGGCCATGGCCCGCTCGCGAACGCCGGAGGCTCGCCTCGGAGCGCGACTCTCGCTGCTGGCGACGGACCGGCCCAGGCTCCTCGTGGCGGTCTCGGGCGGCCTGGATTCGATGGCGCTCCTGGACCTCCTGGCTCGCCGGCCCGGCCTCGTGTTGCATGCCGCCCACGTCGACTACCGGCTTCGCGGCAGCCAGTCCGACCTGGACCGCCGGGCGGTCGAACGTCGGTGTGACGAGCTGGGAGTGCGCGTTGCGATCCGCCGCGCGACGGACGAGGAGGTCGGCTGGCTGCGCGCCGCGACGACTCAGGCACGTGCCCGCGAGCTGCGATATGCGTTCTTCCGGGAGGTCCTCGAACGTGAGGGGCTCGACTGGATCGTGACCGCGCACCACCGGGACGATCAGCTCGAGACCTTCTTTCTCAAGCTGATGCGAGGGGCAGGGCCCGGCGGGCTGGGAGGCATGGCGCCGCTCGATCCCGTGAGGCGCCTGTTTCGCCCCCTGCTGGACGTGGGCCGCGACGAACTGGAGAACTACGTCCGGGAGAGGGGTCTTCGGTACCGCCAGGACCGGACCAACCTCTCGCCTCGCTACGACCGCAACCGGGTCCGACACGAACTGATCCCTGTCCTGACGCGGATCTTCGGAGCGGGCGCACTCGAGGCCATCCCGCGAGCGATGGAGCTCCTGCGGGACGAGAGCGCGCACCTCGCGTCACTCCTGGCGCGAGAGGGGCCTGCACTGGAGGTGACGCCCGGGGGCGACCTGGCCCTGGAGGTGGAGGGCCTCCTCCGACTGGGGCCGGTCCTGGCAAGGAGGGCCGTGATGACCGCGCTGACCCGCCTGTTGCCTTCGGATACCCCGGACCTCTCGCGAGTGCGAGTCGAGAGCGTCCTGTCGCTCGCTTCGCGTTCTCGACCCGGTCGGCGTCTGGCCTTTGCCGGGCTCGAGGTCCTTCGCGAACGAGGGCGCCTCGTCATGCGCCGGGCCAGGGCCTCCGCGTCCGAGGAGCGGGGCCCGTGGCCCCTGGCCTTCGAGGGCGAGACAGTCCTCTCGGAGCTGGGAGTCCGGGCCGTGGCGACGCTGCTGGACGGTCCGCCGGAGCCCTTCTCGGCGGGAGTGCTCCAGGCGGATGCCGCATCCGTGCAACCGCCGCTGGTCGTACGACCTCCGCGTAAGGGGGATCGGATCGCCCCGCTCGGCATGGGCGGTTCCACGGTGAGCGTGGCGCGTCACCTGAGCAGCCGCGGCCTCGGGGTCGAGGCGCGGTCTCGCGTGCTCGTGGTCGAGGACGCTGCGGGCCCCATCTGGCTCGCCGGCCACGTCGTGAGCCACCGGGTGCAAACGCGGTCGGGGACCCGCCGGCTCTGGCGCCTACGGCTGGGGCCCTGCTGAGCGGTGGCCGCTGGCTTCCGCCAGCGGTCTGGTGCAGCCCGCAGCCCCGCAGCCCCGCAGCCCCCACTCTCCGCTCCAGAAGCCGCATTCAGCGCACCTCTCCGTCTCCTGGCGATTGACCGATCCGAGGTGCTATGTTAGAGTCTCCTGGTTTCCTCGAACGACCGTCAGGACCGATGGAGGTCTCGATGAAGGTCATCGTCAGTGGCAAGAACATCCGGCTCACCCCGCGCCTGCGCGAACACGCGACGGAGCGGATGACGGCCGTGCAGAAGTTCTTCGACCACATCAACGAGATCGACCTGGTCCTCTCGGACGACAAGCACAAGACCAGCGAAAGCAACCGTCACGCCGAGGCCGTGGTCTGGGCCGACGGCAACACCTTCAAGGCCAAGTGCTCCAGCAACGACTTTTACGCGGCCATCACCGGGGTGGCCGAGAAGCTGGAGAGCCAGCTCCGCAAGTACAAAGAAAAGCGAAGGGACAATCGCCACCGGCGTGGGGCGCCCTCGCGCGACCTGGCCGAGCGAGGACTGATGCACTCCGTTCTCCGCATCCACGAGGACGCAGAGGAAAAAACCCGCATCGTCCGTTCCAACAGTTTCGCGGCGAAACCGATGTCGATTGAGGAGGCAGCCGAACAACTCCGGACGCTAGAACAGGACTTCGTGGTCTTTTGCAACTCCGAGACCAACGAGGTCAACGTGGTATACCGGAGAGCCGATGGGAATATCGGCCTGATCGAACCCAGCTTCAAGTAGACTGCCCCACGGCCCCACGGCCGGCACCGCCCTCGAGCGGCACCTCGCACTCGGCATCGCCCGGGAGCCCGCCAGTCCGCGAAAGGCTTCGGAATGAAACTGACGAACCTCATCGAACCCGAATTGATCAAGCTCGAGTTGACGAGCACCACCAAGCCCCAGGTCCTCGCGGAGCTGATCGGCCTGATGGTCGAGGCCAATCGCATCAAGGACCGGGACGAGTTCGTCAAGGCCGTCCTGGAGCGCGAGGCCATCTGCAGCACCGGCATCGGCAAGGGAATCGCCATCCCTCACAGTCGCAACGTCTCCATCTCCGAGGTCACCGTGGCCCTCGGGCGCTCGCGGCCGGGCATCGACTTCGAAGCCCTCGACAACGAGCCTGTCCACCTGGTCTTCCTGCTGGCGGCACCGATGAACGCCGGGAATGTCTACCTCAAGGCGCTGGCCCGTCTCTCCCGCCTCCTCCGGATGCCCGAGTTTCGCCAGGCGATCCTCGACGCCGGCAGCAAAGAGGAGATCATCCAGATCATCGAAGAGCGAGAGTGACCTCGACCGACCCGGGGCCGGAGTCTCGGCCGCGGATCGTCCATCCTCCGCCTTCCAGGCTTTCGACCGCTGACCCATGGCTTATCTCTGGGGCCTCATTCCGAGTTGGAACGACCGCCAGGTCCGTCGCTTCGCGAACCTGGCCGAGTACATCACCACGCTGGAGCCGCAGTTCCAGAAGTTGACCGATGCCGAGCTGCGCGCTAAGACCGACGAGTTCCGCCGCCGCCTTGCGGACGGCGAGACGCTGGACGACCTCTTGCCCGAGGCCTTCGCCGCGTGCCGCGAGTCTTCGGTGCGCAGCATCGGCAAGCGCCACTTCGACGTGCAGTTGATGGGAGGGATGGCCCTCCACGAGGGGCACATCGCCGAAATGAAGACCGGCGAAGGCAAGACCCTGGTGGCCACCTTGGCGCTCTATCTCAACGCGCTGGCCGGCAAGGGGGCCCATCTGGTCACGGTCAACGACTACCTGGCCTGCCGCGACGCCGAGTGGATGGGGCCCATCTACCGGACGCTGGGGCTGACGGTCGGCTCGATCGTTCACGGCCTCAACACCGTCCAGCGCAAGGAAGCCTACGGGTCGGATATCACCTACGGGACCAACAACGAGTTCGGGTTCGACTACCTGCGCGACAACATGGGCATCGGTCCCGACGAGATCGTCCAGCGCGAGCTGAACTACGCCATCGTCGACGAGGTCGACTCGATCCTCGTCGACGAGGCCCGCACGCCCCTCATCATCAGCGGTCCGGCCGAGAAGTCGGCCGAGGAGTACATGCGCTTCGCCCAGATCGCGCGCCAGCTCAAGCGCGGCCGCGACAAGCGCGAGGGCGGCGACCCGGACAACCCGACGGGCGACTACACGGTCGACGAGAAGGCCCACACCGTCAGCATCACCGAGGAGGGCGTCGCCAACGCCGAGCGTCTGGCGAAGGTGCCGAACATCTACGACCCGCAAAACATGCACCTGGTCCACTACCTGATGGCCGCGCTGAAGGCCAAGGAGCTCTACAAGCGGGACCGGGAGTACATCATCAGCGATCAGGGCGAGGTCGTCATCGTCGACGAGTTCACCGGCAGGTTGATGCCGGGGCGGCGCTGGTCGGACGGCCTCCACCAGGCGGTCGAGGCCAAGGAGGGCGTGCGCGTCGAGCGCGAGAACCAGACGCTGGCCACGATCACGTTCCAGAACTACTTCCGTCTCTTCAAGAAGTTGGCCGGGATGACCGGCACCGCCAAGACCGAGGAGCGCGAGTTCGCCGATATCTACAAGCTGGACGTGGTGGTCATCCCGACGCACCGGCCGATGGTCCGCGAGGACCGGGCGGACATCGTCTACCGCACCGAGGAAGAGAAATCCGCGGCGATCGTCGACACCATCTGCTCGCTCTACGAGCACGGCCAGCCGGTGCTGGTGGGCACCCGCAGCATCGACAAGTCCGAAGCCCTCGCCGAGCGCCTGCATCGCCGGGGCATCCCCTGCAACGTCCTCAACGCCAAGCAGCACGCCCGCGAGGCCGAGATCATCGCCCAGGCCGGCCGGTACAAGGCCGTGACGATCGCGACCAACATGGCCGGCCGCGGCACGGACATCATCCTGGGCGGCAATCCCGAGATGATGGCGCGCGGCCGAGTGGGCGGCAACACCGACGACCCCGAGTTTCCGGCCCATCTGGCGCGTTTCAACTCCCAGTGCGCAGACGAGCAAAAGGCCGTCATCGAGGCCGGCGGCCTCTTCATCCTCGGCACCGAGCGCCACGACTCGCGCCGCATCGACGACCAGCTCCGCGGCCGTTCAGGCCGCCAGGGCGACCCGGGTGCCAGCCAGTTCTTCCTGTCGATGGAGGACGAGCTGATGCGCCTCTTCGGCGGGCCGAACATCCGGAACCTGATGGACAGGCTCGGCTGGGAAGAGGGCGAGCCGCTACAGCACCGGATGATCTCCAACGCCATCGAGCGGGCCCAGAAGCGCGTCGAGAACCACCACTTCGAGATCCGCAAGCAGGTGCTCAAGTACGACGACGTGATGAACGAGCAGCGCACCACGGTCTACAACCAGCGCCAGCAGGCGCTCAGGCAGGAGACCGTGCAGGAGGACATCGTCACCCTGATGTCCGATGTCGCCGCGAACATCGTCAACCTCCACCTTTCCACCGAGGTGCTCCGGCACGAGTGGAACTGGGAGGAGCTGGCCAACCACCTGAAGAACGTCTTCGGCATCACCCTCGACGTGAAGGAAGTGGAGGACGACGAGGTCGAGGAGATCATCCTGAGTGTCCAGGAATCGGTCGTGAAGGCCTACGAGGCCCGAGAGGCGATCATCGGGCCGGAGCACCTGCGTTTCCTGGAGAAGATGATCCTGCTGCAGGTGGTGGACGAACAATGGAAAGACCACCTGTACGCCATGGATGGCATCCAGGAGGGCATCCACCTCAAGGGCTACGCCGGCAAGGATCCCCTGGTGGAGTACAAGATCGCCGCTCGCGACGCCTTCAACGAGATGATGGGCGTCATCAAGGAGCGGGTCACGATGTACCTGTTCCGCCTCGAGATCGAGAAACCCGAGGAACTGAAGGCGCCCGAACCGACGCGCCCCAAGGAGATGTTCTACGGCGCCCCCGACGGCGGCGACGCCCCCGTCCGCAAGCCCGTCCAGGTCGCCTCGAAGGTGGGCCGCAACGACCCCTGCACCTGCGGCAGCGGCAAGAAGTTCAAGAAGTGCTGCGGCGCCAAGTAACTCTGGCGTTGTGTTGTTGACCCTAACCCCTAACTCCTAACCCCTAACCCCTGTCCTTTATGAACGTTGACGATATCAACCGCCAGTTGGAGGCGATACGGCCCCGCATCGATACTCTGCGGGGCTATCTTTGACCCCGCCAGGCTGAAGACCGAGATCGTCTCGGTCGAGACCAAGATGGCCGAGCCCGGTCTCTGGTCGAACCAGGCCGAGGCCACGAAGCTGTCGAGTCAGCTCAAGCTGGCCAAGACGCAGCTCGAACAGATGGCGAAGATCGAGGGCAAGGGTGACGACATCCGCACCCTGGTCGAGATGTTCGGCGAGAGCGAGGACGCGTCGCTGCTCGAGGAAGCCGAGAAGACCCTGCCCGAACTCGAGAAGCTCGTCGAGAAGGCCGAGGTCCAGATCTTCCTCAGCGGCAAGTACGACGCTCGTAACGCCATTGTTTCGATCCACCCCGGCGCCGGCGGCACCGAGTCCTGCGACTGGGCCCAGATGCTGCTCCGGATGTTCATGCGGTGGGCCGAGTCCGAGGGCTTCGGGGTCGACCTCGTCGACGAGCTGCCCGGAGAAGTGGCCGGGGTCAAGAGCGCCACGATGATCGTGAAGGGGCAGTTTGCCTACGGGTTCCTCAAGAGCGAGCGCGGCGTCCACCGGCTGGTGCGCATCAGCCCCTTCGATTCCGCCGCTCGCAGCCACACCTCGTTTGTCTCGGTCGACGTGATGCCCGAGATCGAGGAGGAGGTCGAGGTCACGATCATCCCGACCGACCTCCGGATCGACGTCTATCGCGCCGGCGGGCCCGGCGGCCAGGGGGTCAACACGACCGACTCGGCCGTCCGCATCACCCACATCCCCACGAACATCGTGGTCACCTGCCAGAACGAGCGCTCCCAGACCTCCAACAAGATCACCGCGATGAAGGTGCTTCGCTCCCGCCTGCTCCAGGAAGAGCTGAAGAAGCAGGAAGAGGAGATGGCCAAGCAACGCGGCATCAAGAAGGAGATCGCCTGGGGCAGCCAGATCCGCTCCTACGTCCTGCAGCCCTACCAGATGATCAAGGACCACCGCACCGACCTGGAGAGCCCGCTGGTCGATCGCACGCTCAACGGCGAGATCGGCGGCTTCATCCGCGCCTTTCTGAAGTGGAACGCGCAACAGAACCGCGAGAAGGGCGCGTGAGCAGGTGCAGTCGGGGACGCTGTCCCCGAACCCCTGCCAAGGGCGAAGTTCGCCCCTGGACCCCCCGATGACTGGAGAGAGTCTTACTTGCGCTCGCAGCTCGGAGTCCATGAGAGAGCCGATCAAGCTTCGACTCGTCTTCTCGAGTGCTGGGTCCAGGGGGTGGCTCACCCCCTGGCGAGGTCTGGAGCAGAGCTCCAGCAGGGGTCCGGGGACGGCGTCCCCGGGTCAGTACCTGACCCCTGACTTCTGATCCCTCATGTTCGCCGCCAATCTCCAATCCATCCACGCCTCCTTCGAGAGCCTGCTCGGGCCTTCCTGGCACTCGCGCCTCACGCTGGTCGCCGTCTCCAAGACGGTCGGGCCCGAGGCGGTGCGCGAGGCCTGGAACGCCGGCCAGCGCGACTTCGGCGAGAACCGCGTGCAGGAGCTGCTACGGAAGCAGGAGGCGCTGGCCGACCTGCCGATCCGCTGGCACTTCATCGGCCACCTGCAGACCAACAAGGTGCGCCAGGTCGTCGGCCGGGTCGAGCTGATCCACTCGGTCGATTCGCTGAGGCTGGCCGAGGCCCTCCAGCAGGAGTGCCTCAAGCGCGACACCGGCTGCCGGATCCTGCTCGAGGTGAAGACCACCGGCGAGGAGAGCAAGACGGGTGCGGGCCTGGCGGAGGCCCGCGAGCTGGCGGTGGCCGTCCGCTCGATGGATCGGCTCACGCTCTCGGGCCTGATGACGATGGGACCGCTCGAGGGCGGGGCCGAGGGCGCCCGGTGCAGCTTCCGAGCCCTGCGCGTGCTGCACGAGGAGCTGCTCGCGAACACGGCCTACCGGGGAAGCGTCCTCTCGATGGGCATGTCGGGCGACTACGAGGTGGCCCTCGAGGAGGGCAGCACGCTCGTGCGCATCGGCACCGCACTCTTCGGTTCGGGGACACTTGCCTGACCGCAAACCGAGAGAAATCCTGTTGTGGAGCTGCAAAAGGCAGGTTTGGGGACAGGTGAGTGTCCTGGTCGAGCGCCCCGCTGCCGTAGGTTGATCGGTGGCCTGGGGCCGGAAGTGTGCGATAATGGCCAGACCGGCCGTTTCCAGGAGGCGAACCGATGTACCGCATGGCTCCTTCCAGCACTCTGGGCGATCTCGTGGGCCTGCTCTTCAATGCCTTCGAACTGCTCATCGTCGTCCGGGTGCTCTGCTCGTGGTTGCCGGTGAATCGCTGCGCGCGCTGGTACGTCCACCTTTACCGCGTCACCGAGCCCGTGCTGGCGGCGGCACGCCGGGTGCTGCCCCCGACCGGGGGCGTCGACTACTCTCCCATCCTTGCGTTCTTCGCCCTCGACATCGTGCGGATGGTCGTCCTCCGCACCCTCTATTCGCTTCCATGACCGGCCTGCGCATCACCCCGCTCGACATCCAGCAGCGCACGTTCGCCCGCAAGAAGCTCGGCGGCCTTGACGAGAACGACGTCCAGGAGTTCCTCAACCGCCTCGCTCGCGATTACGAGCTGCTCTATTCCGAGAACCGGAACCAGCGCGAGCAGCTGCAGGCGCTGCGCAACCAGCTCAAGGACTACCTCGAGAAGGAGAAGACCCTGGCCCAGACGCTGCTCTCGATGCAGCGCACCTCAGGCGAACTCAAGGCCAACGCCGAGCGGGAGGCCGAGCTGGTCATCAAGAGCGCCGAACTCGATGCCGAGCGGATCGTGCAGGAGGC
>JACQZL010000426.1 GCA_016213865.1 Candidatus Rifleibacteriota bacterium | reverse complement strand
TGGGGGGTACACCCCCCTGGAGCGCCGGGTGGAGCCCGATCGACTCATCGACATTTGCGGCCCTGGGTTTCAATCAAATGTTCGGGCCCCCGCTGAAAGTGCCCCCGGGGGCCTTCGGCGGAGCCTGGAGAATGCCGATGAAATCAGGAAACCAGCCAGGCGAGCCCCTCGACCCGGCATCCGAACCGTGATACAATGCGGGGCTTTTTTGTGGCCCCTTGGGCGTCGAGCCCGAAAGGTCCGCGGTATGCTCCAATCGAACTCCTCCGGTCGGGTCCTGCTGGTTGCCGTTCTCCTGGTCTCTTGCGTTCACTCCGGTCTCTGGGCCCTCTCGAGCCAGGATATGGACCGCGTGCGCACCAGGCTAAAGGAGAGCAAGAAGTCCAAGCGCCACTCGCCGGCCCCCGCGCTGACCGCATCGGTCGCCGCCCGCATCGAGACCGCCGTCACTGCGGCCCGAAACCTGGTCGGCCACAAGTATGACCAGACGATGGGCACCGACGGCGGAAAGAACTACGCCGCCGGACAGATCGTCTGCGTGGACGTGCCCCGACTGGCGCTCCTTGCGGCCGGCATCCCGGTCGCCGCAGTGCTGGAGAAGGACGCACGGCTCCATCCGGGCCGCTATCCCGTCGAGGCGGGCCGCGACAACCTCCCCAACCACCCGATCTTCGCCCGCCGAACGCGCAACTGGCTCAAGTGGTGCCGTGGAAACGGCCGTCTGCTGCCGCGGACCGCCACTCCGAAGCCCGGAGACGTCGTCTTCTACGGCGATCGGCACATCGCCTTTGTCACCGGCCTCGAACCCGACGGGCACTATCGGGTCGTCGAGTGTGCCCCCGGCCCGGGCCTCGCACTCGAACAGTACGACTGGATGCTCGAGCTGAGGGGCTGGAAGGCCACCGGGTTCGGTCGGCTCCTCCCGCTGCCCGCCGCCTACGCCGCCCTGGCCAGGCCAGCCAAGACCGTGGTCCCCAAGGCGATCGAGCCAAAGTACGCCATCGAGAACTTGCAGCAGAACCACCCGGGCCTGACGATGCTGGCAGGCCTCCTCGCCAGGTTGAACGGAAGAGGACTGCCCGCGTCGCTCATCCGAAAGGACGGAAAGACCGTCCTCCGGATCGGGCCTGCCATGGCGAAGGCCAGCTCGCCCACCCGAACCGCCGCGCGCATCGGACTGCCGGCCGGGACAGCCACCCCGGCCGCCAAGAAGGTGGCCGCCGCGCCGTCCACCAGGTTGCCTGCGCCGGCCCCGGTCCCCGGAACGGTCTCTCAGGCTACCGTGATGCCGGCGTTCGCGGCCGCCACAGCCCGGACGGCCGCCACGGTCGCGACCGCCGGCCAGTCACCCACCCGGGTCTGGGCGGCCCCGGCGCGGCAGGCACTCTCCCCGGCCCTGTTGGGCGTGCCCGCCGATCAGAAGCCGTATCTCACCGGCGAGGATGACGGGGCTCTCGCCGTCACCTCCGCTTCCTCCAAAACGAAGGAGGAGCTGGTTGCCGGACCGCTCCCCGCCTTTGCACTCGCGCCCGCGCAGGCTGCAAAGGCCAGGGTCCATGGTAAGAAGGGGAGGGTCGGCAAGTCGACGACGCGGAAGTCAGCGACCCGCAAGGCAGCCGTACCCCGCAAGACGGCCAAGTCCAAGCGCAAGGTCTCGCACTCGTCCGGCAGCGTGGACTAGTAGGTCGTTTTCGAACTGACCTTACAAGGCTGCGTCACGCCTCATACTGAACCGCCAAGGCACGAATACACGAAGAGAAGCACCAAGGGGAGATATCAAACCCCTTTGTGCCGCCCCTCGTGCCTTTGGGTCTTCGTGGTTCGGTCTTTGGCATGTCGATTTGGAAACGCTCAACTAGTGGGCACCTACCAACTCGAGGCCACTTTCTTGGTGGTTCTGCGCTCTGCCGGACTGTGACTCACTCGGTTTCGGCCGGGCCGCTCTCGAAGTTCGGTCTCGCGTGGCCGAGGATGGTCCAGCGGTCGTAGCTGTTGTCCAGGCGAAACTCGATGACGCGAGGCACGACGCAGGTGATGACGGTCAGCGGCATCCCCGTCTGGGAGTCGACCTCCGAGACGATGGCCGAGTGGCACAGGTGGAACTTCGAGGTGCCCAGGTCCTTGGTCAATCCGAAGAAGATCATGTCTCCCGGCCGGAACGGCTCGGATGGGGTCGCGTCGGGGCTCCGCAGCTCGGGCTCGGGGAAGTACTTGAACATCGGGCTCCGCTTCAGGAACGGCACCAGGATGTCCAGGTTCCGCGAGTAGTAGGGCTTGCTCCGAGAGACCCAGACCCCCATCGACCAGCGGACCTGGTCCTTGAGCCCCGCGCTGTCGAGGATCATCTTCGAGATCGGATAGCCCGCGGCTTCGTACGAAGCGGTGCAGAGATCGACACAGACCATCACCTCTTCGAGCGGCTCGTCGACGCGACCATCCCCGTTGTTGTCCTGCTCGTCGATCGACCACTGCCAGTGAATGCCGTCCGGGAGTCCGAAGGAATCGGGGATTGCGATGTCGGCCGCACTCTCGCGGACCTCGGACGGGGGAGGCCCCGCCGCCTCCGAGCCTTCGGCCAGGTACCGCGTCGCCCAGCGGGCCTCGTTCACCGCTCCCTGGTAGGGGCCGTCGGGACCGCCGATCTTGTTGAAGTCATCGAAGAAGCGGCCGATGAAGGTGCGCGCGGACTGGACAATCTCCAGGTAATCGGGCACCGCGTTGGAGTTGCGGTCGCTGGCCAGGAACTCGCTCGAGACCTCCGTGTCGGCGGGAGGATAGACCTCCTCCGGAGCCGGATCGAAGGTGACGTAGCGCCGGAAGACCCACCCTTCGCGGCCATCGGCTCGGACCTTCACGAAGTACTGGTTGGACTCGTCGTCGACCACTTCCAGCCGCCGTCCCAGGTAGAAGCGCTGAAGACGGTGCCCGCCGGCGCCCGGCTCGGAGAGAAGGCTCACTGCGTAGAGCTTCACCCGGGCGAAGGGCCCGGCGGTGGCTTGCCCCTGGCTCAGCAGCATCCCTGCCGAACAGAGCAAGACCAGCTTCTTGGATACCATTTCGTTGTGCCTCCCGGCAGTCCAGTTTTGGATCGAAGATACCCCTGCCCGGGGTTCGAAACGGCATGTTAATTCGGCCGGGAGGGCACGTCATATGCCCCACCGTCGGGGTGGTCCTCGCACTCCGCCAGGAGTGATGCGGCCCGGGCAGCCGAGTGGACGGTCGCGACGTGGCGTCATAAGTGCATGCGGCGAGGACTGAAATCCCCGTTCTCCGTTCCGGGAGGTCCCGCTTGAAGCTCCAACACTGGGTTCGCAACTGTCTCGTCCCGCTGGTGGTTGTCCTGGTTCTGCCTGCCGCGGGCTGCCACGTGGGCGGGGGAGGCGAGACGTTCGACACCTCTCCGTTTCTCACTCCCCAGGTCACGACGCCGACTTCATCCGGCAAGCCTGCCAGCACGATCTCGGGCCAAGCGACCAAGGGGCCCCTGCTGGCCGGCTCCGAGGTCCGGGCCTACCGGATCGCGGGCAGCTCGCGCGGCGGCCTGCTCGGGACCACCTCCGTGGTCGCTTCGGGGGCGTTCACCGTGCCTGTCACCGACACGACCTACTCGGGGACCGTGCTGCTGGAGGCCTCGGGCACGTTCCAGGACGAGGCCACCGGCCTGGTGCAGAGCACGGGCGCTCTGCCTCTGAGAGGCGTGGCGTTCGGTCTCGTGGCCGGACAGGGGCTCGGGTCTGTCCAGGTCACGGCCCTGACCGAACTTGCCGTCGCCCTGGCCGTCGCTCGTGGGGGACTGACCGACGCGAACCTGCAGGTCGCCCTCGCGGAGGTCGGCGCTCGCTTCGGAGTCACCGCGCCAGGCCTCACGTCCCCCGCGGCGCTCGACGTCGCGGCAGCCGGCGTCTCCTCGGCAAGCCTGCGCTACGGCCTGGTCCTGGCCGCCCTGAGCGGCGAGGCCCTCAACAAGGGGGTCCCCGTCCTGTCGTTGCTGGGCGCCGCACGCACGGACGCTTCCGACGGCCAGCTCGACGGGCTGCTGGGCTCGGCTACCATTCCGATGGGGACCGTGCTGGGACAGCCGGTCTTCTACAACCCGGACTCCCTGGGGACGGGCCTCTCCGCGGGCCTCGACACCTTCTTGCGAAGCCCCGCCAACCGGTCTGGTCTCACCTCGACGGACCTGCTGGTCGCTCCGCTGGTCACAACCCTGTCCACGGTGAACCACGCGCCGACCGCCGCCGTCGCCGTCACGCCGACGACCGCGGTGACGGGCGTTCCCTTCCAGCTCGACGGCCGCGGCAGTACCGACCCGGACGGAGACACCCTGACGTACCTGTGGAGCGTCAGCATCGGCGGCGTCCCGGTCCACGTGGCCGCTCCGACCTCGGGCCGGGCCCTCTTCGTCTCCAGTCTGGCAGGGACGGCCACCATCCGTCTGACGGTGACCGATCCTCGCTCGGCGAGCGGCTCGGCCACGGCGCAGGTCTTCGTGACCGACCTTCCCCCGGCGGCCCGGGCCTCCCGGCTCGCTCTGGAGACGCCCCTTGCACCGGCCACGGTCACGGCCGGCACGACGTTCACAGTCACCGTACCGGTCACCAATGCGGGCGGCTCGGAGGCCCGCCGGCTCCAGATGACCCTCGGCCTCGGCGATGCGCGGTTCACGGTGGTGCCCCGCGTCTCCAATCCGACGACCGTGGCGGCAACGAGTCAGACCGCGTTCGTCTTCGACGTGGGAACAACGACTCGCACGCCCACGGGACCCGTCTCCGCCTCGGTGGCCCTCACGGCGCTCGATTCCCTGACGGGGCAGTCGCTCTCGTTCTCGAGGACCTACGCCCTGCCCACCTCGGTGTCGCTGCCGCTTCCCGTCGAGGGCAACAGACCGACGCTCTCGACGCCCGTAGCAGCGGTACCGTCGATCGCTCCGGGTGGGACGACCACGGTGACGATGGACGTCACCAATCCGGGGCCCGAGGCGGCCGTCATCACGGGGGCCCGGTTGACGTTCGACGGGCCCGGAGTGGCCTGGAGCTTCGCGGCCGACAGCCCGCGCGAAGTCTCTCCTACTAAGACTCAACGGCTCTCGTTCATCGTTAGAGTCGACAGTGACGCCGTCGCGGGCGCCCACGGGTTCGAGGCCCGGGTCTTCGCCGTCGGAGCCACCAGCGGCCTGCCGCTGGCAGATGCCGCCCCCGTTCGTGGGAATCTGACCGTCGGGACCCAGTCGACCCTCAGCGTCACCTCCCTCGTGCTGTCGACGACGACCGTCTCCGCGGGAACGCCGATCAACGCAGTAGTTAGCCTCGAGGTCCAGGGCACGGCCGCGGTCCAGGTGACCAGCGCGGCCGTCTCGGCCGGCGGCGTCGTCTTCCCGCCGCAGGTCCCCGCCGGCCCCGTCCTGCTCAACCCGGGGGCCGTGCTCGACTTCAGCGTGAACCTCGACACGACTCGGCTGACTGCGGACACTCCCTTCACCGTCCTGGCCGTGGCCGATGCCAGGGACCTCACGGGCAGGGTCGTGACCGTCCGCCAGCTCGCGGTGCCCAAGGTCATCCTGGTCCAGGTCCCGGCCTCGATCTCGCTCACGTCCTTCACGCCCGCCCAGAAGACCCTCAGCCAGGGACAGGTCGTCCGGGTCCAGATGGTTGTCGCCAACACCGGCAGCGCGGAGGCCAGGGACCTGGCCGGCAGCCTCTCGTTCTCGAACGCGGGCGGCGACCTGGCCTCCAGGTTCCCTTACACTCAGGTTGCCGGCCAGCCCACCCGGATCGCCGGCCACAGCTCGGCCACGCTGCTCTTCGACGTGTCGACTCCGACGGACGTCCTGGGCGACGTGACGGTCACCGGCCGCGCCACGGCCAGAGACGTCAACTCCCTGGCCGTCCTGACAGCCATGCCGGCCACGCTCGCGTGGACCCTGCAAGTGGGCTCGGCCCTCTCGATGGTCGGAACGCTCTCTCTCCCGCCCAAGGCGTCGCTCGGGCAGATCGTGACGGCCACCTTCCAGATCGCCAACACCGGCGGGGCGACCGCCGCGGTCGACAGCGTGGGGCTCTCCTTCTCGCCGGCCAACGGCCTGGCCATCGCCGCCCGCGCCAACCCCACGCAGCTCGCCGGCGGGGTCACGGCCACGTTCTCCTTCGACGTGATCATCTCGGCAAATGCCTCGCCCACGGGGACCCGCGTCGCAGACATCCTCCTCTTCGCGAACGACGTGAACAGCCTTGCGCCCCGGACGGTCTCGGTCGCCAACGCAGCCAGGCTGCTCCTGCAGCGGCCGGCCAATATCGTGGTCGTGAGCATCCTGGGTCCACGCGGCGCCAACGTGGGACAGCTCGACAACCCGGTCTCCATGCGGCTACGTAACGACGGCGAGGCCCTCGCCATCGTCCAGGCGGTCACGCTCACGCCGGCCCAGCCGAACTTCAACCCGCGGCGGAACGGATGGACGGTGCCCGTGACCCTCCCGGGCGGGGTGGAGGTCCACCTCCCCTTCCTGCTCGACGTGCCGGCCACGGCCACGCCAGGCCGGGTCACCCTCTCGGGAACCGTCCAGAGCGTGGACGACAACTCCGGCGCCTCGCAGACCTCGGTCGACGACGGCAAGGGCTTCCTGCTAGTGCAGCGACGGGCTTCGCTGGTGGCCGGAAGCGTCACGTTGTCGGCCCCCACCGGGGTCGACCGCAACTCCTCGACGCAGGTGCGGCTTCTGGTCGCGAATGGGACGGCCGAGTCGGCCCCGTTGCGGCTCACTGCAGCCCCCCTGACCCTGGCCGCGGCAGGGCTGGACGTCACCGGCGAGTACTTCATCGTGCCGCCGATCGACCTCTTCTCCAGGGTCATCTCGGGCGGCACCACGGAGACGTTCACGTTCCGGGTCGATCCGGGCGCCGGCGCGAGGAAGCTCGCGACCATCGTCCTGACCGCCGTGGTGACGGCCAAGGACCAGAATGACGACACCGTCTCCACGGCGCAGAACACGGCGACTTGGATCGTCCGCGACGCTGCCAACGGGGTCTTGGGGCAGGCGCTGTTCTCCTCCAACCTGGCAAACCAGGGCGGCAGTGCGGGCCCGAAGACCATGAGGCAGCCGGCGGGCGTGGCCAGCAACGGGGTCCGCCTCGCCGTGGCTGACTTCGGCAACAACCGCGTCCTGCTCTACGGTACGGCCTTGGACTCCGAGGCAGCGGCTGCCCTTGGCCAGAGCAGCCTCTTCTCGGCCGCGGAGCTTCCGCCCACGTCGGAGACGCTCAAGCACCCGTCCAGCGTCTGTTTCCTCGATCAGCGGGTCTTCGTCGCGGACACAGACAACAACCGCGTGCTGGTCTATTTCGGGCTCGACGGCCTCCTGACTGCTTCGGGACGGCCGGCCGACAGGGTGTTGGGTCAGGCGGGCTTTTCGGCGGGGCTCAGCAACCGGACCACGGTGCCGAACGCACCGGCCGCGCGCGACACGCTCAACAAGCCCGTCGACGTGGCCGTGTCGGGCACCGTCCTGGCGGTCGCCGATCGCGACAACAACCGGGTCCTGATCTGGCGCAACGCGACTGCCCTTGCCAACGGCCAGACTGCGGACGTGGTCCTGGGCCAGGCCGACTTCGTGAGCAACCTGAGCAATCGCGGGGGCACCTGCACGGGGGCCACGCTCAGCGCCCCTTCCTCGGTCGTGATGACCACCAACCGCCTCATCGTCGCGGACACCGGAAATCACAGGGTCCTCATCTGGAACGACCTCACGGGGCTGTTCGATGGGCGGGCGGCGGACCTGGTGCTCGGCCAGTCCGACGCTGTCTCCAACCAACCTGACCGGGGCCTCGGGTTCGCCAACCAGGGCGGGCTCAAGTCGCCCTCGTCGGTGCGCATGATGGGCACCCGTCTGATGGTCTCGGACGAGCTCAACAGCCGAGTGGTCATCTTCTCGAACTTCGCCACGGTCGTCACGGGAACGCTGCCGGACGACCTCCTTGGTCAGGAGTTCTTCCATCAGACGGGCCCGAACAGGGCGGTCACCCCTCCGGTCGACGCCTTCTCGCTCGCTTCACCCGCTCGCGGCGAGGCGCTGACCCCGGGCGTCTTCTTCATCGCGGACAAGGACAACCACCGGGTCCTACGGATCCCCCTGCCCTGACGCTCTCTCCGTTGCGGCATCCGGCCGTCGAGGCACCTTCCATCATGAACTTCTACCTCATCCCCGGCGACAACGAGGAGCCGATCTCCTGCCTGGCCACTTCGCCGGACGGCAGCCATTGCCTGGCCGGAACCTCGCAGGGCAGCCTGTTCCGCTATGACCTGGACCTCAGCCCGCTGGAACCGCTGGCGCTGCCGCGTCGCTACTCGGCGCTCGGCGGCCTGGCGTTCACGGGGACGACCGGCCAGGCGCTGGCCCTGGCGCGCAACGCCGACGGGTCCGGCGACATCCTGCTCGTCCACCCGGAGGGCGGCGTCGAGCTGCTGTACGCCGACGCCCCGCATCCTCTATCGGGGCTGGTCCTCTCGGTCGACGGCTCGATGGGGCTGATGTGCGCAGGCGGCGTCCTCTTGCGCTACTACCCCGAGGAGAAGAGCTACCTACCCGTCGACACCCCGGAGGAGATCTTGTTGATGGGAGCTGCCTTCCTGGGGTCCGGCACGGCCGGGCTGGTCGTGGGGGGCTCCCGGATGGGCGGCTTCGTCGGCCGTTTCGAGCCGACTGGAGAGGGCGGCAAGGTCTCGCTGCTCTCTGTTCCACCGTTGCCCGAACTACGGTGTGTCGCCTCGAACGCGGCCGGGCAGCTCGCGCTGGCCGGCGGGCGCGACGGTGCCCTGGCATCGGTCGACTCGGCTCTGACCGTTCGGCCCCGGTCCGGTTTGTCCGCCAGGGGCGTCCACGCCGCGACGTTCCACCCGACCCAGCCCTGGGCTCTCCTGGCTTGCGGCCCACAACCCGGCTCGTACCACGGCGCCGAGCTGATCCGCTATGAGCCGGCGTCCGAACAGCTCGCGGCGGTGTACGAAGGCCCGCCCGGAGCCGGGGACTTCACGACGGTGGCGTTCGTGCCGTCGGGGACCCGCGCCGTCGCCGGGACCGGCTGGGGCCAGCTCGTGGAACTGTCGTCCGAGAGCTGAGGAACGCCCTGCAAAGCACGGCCAACCATGGCTGGCAGCACGCTCCCCAAAGAAGTGCTTCGAGTGATCGAGGCCGGCGAAGGGCCGTGGTCCACTCACGCAATGCTGGACGGGTTGCGGTTGGGCCTGTACTGGAGCGACGTGGTTCAGGTGGCGCGCACGGCGACCACCTGGAAGCGAGAGCGCGATGAGAAAGGCGAAGCCGTCGACGGGTTCAAGGACTCGGTCCAGGGAAGAGACTGCCACGGCCGACGACTGCTCTTGGCCGGCAAGAAGGTATACTTCGAGAGGGAGCTACGCTGGTACATCATCACCTTCCATGAAGCCCACTGAGAACCGGTGCCCGGAGTGCGGAGGTCAGCTCGTTCGGGTCGTGACGTCCCGCACCCTGAACGTCGAAGGCCACCCGGTCTTCGTGGAGGGTTTGATGCCCTACGAGTGTTTGGCCTGCAAGGAGCAGGTCTGGCCGAACGCGGAGCTCATGCGAGCGCGGGAGCAGGCGGCAATCAAGGTCCGAAAGGCGGCCTGACCCGTTTAGGCCTGTCGTCGGGGACTTGCGCCGTCGCCGGGACCGGCTGGGGCCAGCTCGTGGAACTGTCGTCCGCGAGCTGAGGGGCCGCGGGTCTACTTGGCCCACTTGGGCCTGGGCTGGAAGACCTTCCGCTTGGTGGCGGGCGCCGGAACGGGACGGCCGATCAGGTCTCCGAGGAAGCCCAGTTCGAGCTCCAGGAACCGCGCATCCTCGCGGGCATAGTCAGCCAGCAGCGTCAGGTAGAGGTTCAGTTCGCGCTCGGCCGCGTCGAGCTTTCGCAAGTCGGCGTACGCGGTCGGCCGCAGGCGCTCTGTCTTCTCCAGCAAGGCCAAGGCTCCGTGGACATCCTCGCTGCCCATCGGCGGCCCCTTGTCGGCGCCGTAAGAAGTGACGGTTGCGCGGAGGGCCTTGCGGACCTGCCCGAGCTGGCCTTGCAGGTCACCCAGCACTTCCAGGTTCTGGCGACCGATATGGAGGGCCGATTCGAGGTCGTCGGGTCCGACCTGACGGAAGTTCTTGCGGCCGTAGGCCCAGTAGAGATCGCGCAGGTTCTCGCGCGCTAGCACCACGTCCTCGAGCCGGTCTGCCACCCCTGCCGTCTTGCGGTAGAGCCAGGAGGCAGTGTGCGGGATGCGAGAGCGAGCCCAGAACGACTCCAGCCGTTCGAGACATGCCAACCTCTGCCGCCAGACGGCGCCAAGGTCGAAACGGGTGGCGTGGCGGCTGTAGGTGTAATCGTCCACCTCGGCATAGAACCGTCGCGTCTCCCCGTCGATGAGGAGCTCGCCGGCACGCCGGGTCTGGCGGTGGATCGTCTCGTCGAGGCCGTCCAGGGATTCGGTGCGGGTGGCCGAGCGCAGGTCGCCGTCGAAGACCTGCAGCCCCCGGTAGGTCTCCGCCTCCCAACCCGTGCCCTGCTCGAGGCCCTTGAGCAGGCAGAGCAGGTCGATCCGGCGGCAGTGGGCGAAGCCGACCTCGCCACTCCAGACCCCCGGCCCGGCCTCGACGGGGTCGCCCGGACCCATCTTGCCGCGGTAGACGAGAGTCATCCGGTTGAGACCGGTCCGGACGCGGTCGCTGCCTTCGACCTGGATCCACGGCGAAAAGACGCCCGGTTCCATCCCCCTGCCGTCTTCCACCTCGATCAACCCGTCGCGGTCGATCCGGCTGATGAACTTGCCGTTGACGTATAGCTCGAAGTGGCGCAAGCGGTCGGTTGCCGTGAGGTTCTCGTCGGGGCGAATCCGAAAGCGCAGCCCTCCGCGCGGGCAGAGGACGAACGCCGAAGCCGAGCCGTCCGGATGCGAGCGCTCGACGGTCCAGTGGTACTTGGCGAAGAGCCGATCCGAGGGGCGGGCGTCGCCTCGAACGACAGCTTGCACCGGCACCGCGCCCAGGCCCACGAAGAGGAAAGCCAGAACGGCCCGGGCAAGGATGCGCAGGGCGCAGAGTCCGCTCATCTCGACGCGGTGTGCCGGCCGCGGGCCATGTCGATGCGCGCGGACGCCTTGCGCCCCATCTTGCCCGTCGGGCACAGGATCATCGTTCGGCGCCACGACTGCACGGCCCTCTCGACGTCGCCCATCCGATAGAAACAGTTGGCCGTGTAGTAGTGGGCCGTCGGGTTGTCCGGGTTCAGCTCCAGCAAGCGCTGGTACAGGGCGATGGCCTCGGAGAATCGCTCGTTCGTGTAGAGCATGAAAGCCAACCAGTCGAGGAGGCTCGCGTTCTTGGGATCGATCTCGAGGTGGCGCTGGATCTCCTCGATGGTCTTCTGCGAGCTGTCGTCGTACCGCGTCAGTCGGGCGTCGAGCTCGTGCCGCACCCCAACCGGCGGACTGCTGGACGGCCGAGTCTGGCCGCGCAGCAGCGAGCGAATCTCGTCGCTTCGTTTCTGCGACGGCTCGATGCACACACGGTCGAGCGGGTTTTTCCTGGGATCGGCCAATTCGAGATCAGTCCTGTCAGCCCACATAGACATTCGGCGAATCATGGCTGGCTCCGAACCTAGCAGACGCCGTGCCATGCAGTTCTGTCAGGATTATGCGAGGCAGACCCAGGCATAGCCCAGCTTCTGCCGAGCCCGCCACAGGTGACCGGG
>JACQZL010000403.1 GCA_016213865.1 Candidatus Rifleibacteriota bacterium | reverse complement strand
CCGCACGCGGCGGAAGCCGTGGTTCGCCGAGAGCGGGAGCGAGTTCACAACCTCGGAGGGGCCGTAGCCCGGACGCTTGAAGGGGCGCCAGACCGAGTCAGGCGGCCTGACCGACGAGGTCCTCGGCCGAGCGGGGCGGGCGCACCGGCGGGGCATCAGCCGTCCCCGTCGGGTCCGATGTTGAGGACGAGCCAGTAGAGGCCGAGTATCGTCATTGCCTCGCTGAACTGAGCGAAGTCCACCGGCTTGCGGATGAAACTGTTGGCCCCGAGATCGTAGCTGCGAAAGACATCGGCTTGTTCGTTCGAGGTCGTCAGCACGACGACCGGCAGGCTCCTCAGGGCCGGCGTCTCACGGATCCGGCGAAGCACCTCGAGCCCATCGATGCCCGGGAGCTTCAAGTCGAGCAGCACGAGCTGCGGCGTCTCGCGTGCGTCCCGTCCGGTGTTCTCGCCGGTGCAGTGGAGATAGCTCAGCGCCTCGGCGCCGTCGTGGGCGACGACGATGCGGTTGGCGACGTGGCTCTTCTTGAGTGCACGTACCGTGAGCAACTCGTCGTCAGGATTGTCCTCGACCAGCAGTATCGTCTTCTCCATGGCTCTTGGTTCCTCTCGAGCAAGGCAGCGTGAAGTAGAACGTCGCGCCCTCGTCCACCTTTCCTTCGGCCCAGATCCGGCCCCCGTGCCGCTCGACGATCCGCCTGACGATCGCGAGCCCGACGCCGGTGCCGGGGAAGGCGGAGGTGGCGTGCAACCGCTTGAACATCTGGAAGAGTCTCCCGGCGTGCTCGGGACTGAAACCCGCCCCGTCATCCCGCACGAAGAAGGTGCGCTCGATTGCCGAGGCGGGCAGGGCTCCGACCGTGATGTGGGCAGCGCTCCTCTTCGAGGTGAACTTCCAGGCGTTCTCCAGCAAGTTCTGCAGGACCAGCCGCAGCAACTGGGGGTCGCCATTGGCCCGCATCCCCTCCGGGATTGCGACCTCGACGGAGCGGTCCGGCGCTGCGGCCCGCAGGTCGCCGGCGATCTCGAAGCTCAGACGGGTGAGATCGACGGGCTCCTCGGAAAAGTCGGAGCGGCTGACTCTCGAATACTCGAGCAGGTCCTCGATGAGCGTGTCCATCCGCTTGCTGGCGTTGCGGATGCGGCTCAGGTAATCCTTGCCGGTCTCGTCGAGCTGTGAGGCGCAATCCTCGACCAGAATCTGGCTGAACCCGTCGATGGCGCGCAGGGGGGCGCGAAGGTCGTGCGAGACGGAGTAACTGAAGGACTCGAGCTCCTTGTTGGCCGCCTCCAGGCGGGCGGCGCGCTCGCGGACAGCCTCGGTCTCCCTGAGTTCGGTGTGGTCGACGGCCATGCTGATGACGAGGCGGCGGCCGTCTGACATGCGGCCCAGAGGCGCGACGTGGCTCTCCCAGCAACGCATGCTGCCCGAGCGGGTGCGGATCATGAACTCCCCGAGGCAGGTTCGCGCCTGGGTATCATAGGAAGACGCGATGACCCGGGCGACCTCCGGCTTCCGTTCCCCGAAGGCGAGCGTCAGCCAGTCGTCGGTCGTCCGCAGTTCGGCGGCGCCGTAACCCGACAGCTCCGTCCAGCTCTCGTTGACGAGGAGCACCTCTCCGTCGTCGGCGCGCAGCATCAGCGGCAACGGCGACTCGAGGACAACGCGCCGGAACCGCTCCTCGCTCATCTGGAGGTGCGCCATCGCCTTGCGCTCGTCGAGCTCGTGTCGATGAGCAAGATCCGAGTAGAGCACGACCGCGACGACGAAGATGAAGGCGGTGGCGACGGTGAACAGTGCCACGCCGAAGTGGGGCTGGTAGTAGCCTCTTTCCTCGCCCCAGATCCTCAACCAACCGAGCGCGAAAGGCGTGAGAACGCTCAGAGGCAGCAGTCGTCGGGCCACCCTGCCGCCCAGCGTCGCGCTCACGGCGATTCGAGTCAGCCCGGCTCGAGGCGCGGACGCCATGAGCCCGACCGCCAGCAGCAGGAGACCGATCGCCGTCGTGATCGCCATGGGGACCATCTGGCCGGTCGGCGCGAGATGCCCCGCGCCGTAGGCGTGATAGACCAGGGCAAGCAAGGCGGCACAGGCAGGCACGCCCGCCAGGATCTGGACGAACAGATCGCGGTTCGGCTTCGAACTCCGGAGCGCGAAGCCTGCCAATCCGAGAAACAGGAGGCCAACGCAGGTGCTGAGCGCCATCCGGCCCGGATGCGGAGTGTCGACCGACTGCTCCGGTAGCCGCAGCAGCAACTGGTCGATGCCGAGGTCCCGCATGGTGAGCAGTTCGCAGAGGTTCACCAGGGCCAGCAGGACCAGCAGCGCTGCACACGCCTTTCCAAGTCGGGCCAGACGCGGCGCCCGCGCGACGATCGCCAGCGCGGCCAGCAGCAGCCCGGCGGCCGTGTTCGGCACCATCCCGATTGTCCCGTGGACGCCACTCGCGAGCCTCGGCAGACCAAACGTCCACCCGGCGAGAGCGAAGAGACCCAGCAAGGCCGCTCCCGACGCGCTCGCGATGACGATCCGGTCGAGCGTGGCCTCCGTGACGCTGGCTCCGCGGAACTCGTCCGTCATGGAGGACCGTCCCCGTCCTCGACCCTCTTGTCCCGAGGGTCGGCCGGAGCCGGATGGTATTGCGCCGCCCTTCGATTCCACCACGAGCGGCAACGATGGCCGGCTTCCACTCACTCCTCCAGTTCAGGATCGAATTGTATGGCAGGGGGGGGGCGTCACCGCACTGGCGCGCTTTCTCCCGATCGGCAACTCCACGCGACCCGGCGGCGAGTACCTGCAGCACTGCACTCCAGTCATCCGGGAGAGCCCAGGAAGGATAGCCGGGGGGGCTCGGCCAGGGCAAGGGGCCGGGGCGGGTGTGGGAGCATGTCATGCGGGGGGTCCCCGGGGCTTTGCCCGTAGCCCGTCGGGGATTTGCCCCGAACTCCAGCGTAGGGCTGCACTGCGGCAGCCCTGGAGGTCGAGAGAGGATCTCGATTTGCCTCTCGGGAGCTTTGCTCCCGAACCCTCACCCGGGGCGAAGTT
>JACQZL010000402.1 GCA_016213865.1 Candidatus Rifleibacteriota bacterium | reverse complement strand
CGGAGGATGGCCATGACGGGTCGAAAGCTCGGACAGGCCGTGGTTTGCGGCCGGGCCATCGTACCATGAGCCTCGAAACGGGCGCAACGCGGGCGCGGTTCCCCGTCCGTTGCGTATGGGGGCGGCCGATGTTACACTTTCGCGGCCCAGCGCGGCATTTCCGTCCGCGCCGGTTCGTGTTTCAGGAGGGCCGTCGTGGAGGACCTGACCAATCCCGATTCCCGGGTCAACTCGGAGTTCTACAAGAAGCTGCAACAGCAGCTCTCCCAGAAGGAGAACATCATCAAGCTGCTGCAGCTCAAGGTGAAGAACCTCGAGGAAGAGCGCGGCGGCCCGATCTCGGCCGACGACCAGGGTCGCAGGAGCGACGGCCTGGAGAAGCGCATCAAGGGACTCGAGAAGGCCGAGCGGGATCTCCAGGAAGAGAACGAAGCCCTGGTGCGCCGCGCGGCCAAGGACGAAGAGACGCTCAACGACCTCGAGAAGCGGCTGGCCCAGGCACGAGACGACCTGACCAAGCGCGACGAGGAGGTCGCGCGCCTCAAGAACCTCGTCCCCGGCGTCGAGGACAAGAAGTACGACAAGCTCTGGGCCGAGATCTCCGTGCTCGAGGGCAAGCTCGCCCGCAAGGACGAGGAGCTGACTCGACTGCGCCGGGAGATGGCCGAGACGAGCCCACCGTCCGACGTCGCGCGGGAGGTCGGCGAGCTGCGTCGCGAGACCGAACGCTTGCGGGCCGACAAGACCCACCTCGAGGAAGTCGTCGCCCAGCTCAAGGAGAAGGGCCCCGGCGACGCGCTGCTGGGAGACGAGTTGCTCCGCCGGGAAGAAGAGCTTCGCACCCGAGACGCCGAGCGCCAGAAGCTGAGCGAGGAGAACGACCGGCTCCGCCAGCGCCTCGAGGAAGCCCGCTCGCACGCCGAGGCGACGGCGCCCGCGGGGTCCTTCCAGCTCGTCAGCGCGCTCATCACGCTCTTTCAACGCCTCCAGAACCTGCGCGACAAGGTCGGGCCCCAGCGGGAGTTCTCCACGATCGAGGGCAGCCTGCAAGAGATCTCGGGTCTCATCGGCCTGGAGCGCATTCGCTCGGTCGGCAAGACGGTCGACCCGGAGCTGCACCAGGTCGCCGAGGTCGTCTACTCGACCGAGCACGCCCACGACACGGTCATCCGCGAGGTCAGCCAGGGCTACACGGCCCGCTCGGGTGTCGTCAAGCTGGCCGAGGTCGTCATCAGCCGGAACCCGTACTGGTGCAAGAAGTGCCAGCGGGTCGCAGCCGAGGGCAGCCGTTACTGCAACATCTGCGGCGAGAAGGTCGCCGGTCGCGAGAGCCCCGACGTGAGGCTGCTCGACCCGCAGCAAGCCCTTCAGAGCTTTCTGGACCTGGCGCGCGCCAAGGAGGAGGGGGGCGACCTCTCGGCCGCCGAGAAGGGCTATCGCCAGGTGCTGGAAGTGGATGGACGCAACCTCGAAGCCCAGGTCGGCATCGTCCGCACGCAGGAAGGCCAGGGCCGCTACCGCGAAGCCCTGGAGCAACTGGAACGGATCGTCGAGTCCGCTCCAGGCGTCGCCGCGGACCTTGCCCGAAGCCGTGATCGGCTCCGAACCAAGATGGAGATCGTCCAACGGCTGCAGTCCCTTTTTTAGGAGCCAATCCGAAAATGCCCACCGAACTGGAAAAGGCCTACAACCCGAAAGCCATCGAGAACACTGTCTATGCCGACTGGATGAGCCAGAACGCCTTCCGGGCCCCGGACGACCGGCGGGCGGCCCCGTATTGCATCGTCATCCCGCCGCCCAACGTGACCGGACGCCTGCACATGGGCCACGCGCTCAACAACACGTTGCAGGACATCCTGATCCGCTGGCGCCGCCTGACCGGAGACGACACGCTCTGGCTGCCAGGCACCGACCACGCCGGCATCGCCACGCAGAACGTCGTCGAGAAGGAACTGACCAAGGAGGGGCTGACGCGCGAGGGCCTGGGCCGCGAGGCCTTCGAGGCGCGCGTCTGGCAGTGGAAAGAGACGTACGGCAACGCGATCATCGAGCAGCTCAAGCGCCTCGGCGCCAGTTGCGACTGGTCGCGCACGCGCTTCACGCTCGACCCGGGTCTCTCGAAGGCCGTCAAGACCGTCTTCGTCTCGCTCTACAAGAAGGGGCTCATCTACCAGGGCGACTACATCGTCAACTGGTGCCCGCGATGCCGCACGGCGCTCTCCGACATCGAGGTCGAGTATCAGGAGACCGCGGGCCACTTGTGGTATGTCCGCTACCCGGCAGCCAGCGGTGGCGAAGGCGTGACCGTCGCGACGACCCGGCCCGAGACGATGCTGGGAGACGTCGCCGTCGCGGTCCACCCCGAAGACCCGCGCTACTCGGCGATGATCGGCTCGAAGGTGATCCTCCCCGTCGTCGAGCGCGAGCTCCCCGTGGTGGCCGACGGGTTCGTCGACCGCGAGTTCGGCACGGGCTGCGTCAAGATCACGCCGGCGCACGATCCGAACGACTTCGAGGCGGGCCGCCGCTGCGGGCTCACGCCGCTCAACGTGATGAACCCGGACGCGACCATCAACGCCGCGGGCGGCATCTTCGCCGGTCAGAGCCGCGAGGAGTGCCGGACGAACCTGGTCCGCATGCTCGAGGAGCGCGGCCTGATGGTCAAGGTCACCGACCACGCGCACTCGGTCGGCCACTGTTACCGCTGCGACACAGTCGTGGAGCCGTACCTCTCGCGGCAGTGGTTCGTCAAGATGAAGGACCTCGCGGCGCCGGCCATCGAGACCGTCCGCCAGAGGAAGGTCCAGTTCGTGCCGCCCCGCTGGGAGAAGCTCTACTTCGACTGGATGGAGAGCATCCGCGACTGGTGCATCTCGCGCCAGTTGTGGTGGGGGCACCGGATCCCCGCGGCCCGCTGCCAGGGCTGCGGCGAGCTGATCGTCGAGGTCGAGCTGCCCGAGACCTGCCCCGGGTGCCGGGGCCGGCTCGTCCAGGACCCGGACGTCCTGGACACCTGGTTCTCATCGGCCCTCTGGCCCTTCTCGACCCTGGGGTGGCCGGATCGGACGAACGACCTCGCGCGCTTCTATCCGACGTCCGTCCTCGTGACCGATCGAGGTATCATCTTCTTCTGGGTGGCGCGGATGATCATGTCGGGCCTGGAGTTCATGGGACGCGAGCCTTTCGGCCACGTCTACATCCACGGCACCATCCTCGACCACCTGGGCCGGAAGATGTCCAAGAGCCTCGGCAACGGGATCGATCCGCTCGAGGTGATCGACGAGTACGGCGCCGACGCGATGCGCTTCTCCCTGATGATCCTGTCGGCCGGCGGCCAGGACATCAAGCTCTCGAAGGACAAGTTCGAGATGGGACGCAACTTCGCCAACAAGTTGTGGAACGCGACTCGCTTCCTTCTGATGAACATGCCGGAGGGG